>NZ_JBYSZM010000010.1:0-196125 GCF_058787155.1 Sphingobium sp. FW305-3-2-15-F-TSA7
TGGATGAGGTGGTCGCGGCGGTGGGGCTGGGGGAGTCCGCTGAGGCGCTTCTCAATCCGTAACGTCACCCCAGCCCTTCGACTGCCTGCAAGGCAGGCGCTCAGGATAAACTTCGCCTTCGGCGAAGGCTGGGGTCTGCCAACCAGATCGCGCTTTATCCTTTGCGAGATGCCAGCTTTCGCTGGCATGACGTCTTGGATTTATATCGGTCGGACGGGCTTCTCGGCGTATCGCCCAGCCGTCTCGCGGATCAGCGCGATCATGTTGGGAATGCCCTGGGTACGGTTCGAGCTGAGTTGGTTCCTGAGATCGAAGGGCGCCAGCGCGCCTTCGATGTCGAGCGCGAGGATTTCCGTTCCTGTCCGATTCTGGACGATCTTGAGAATGAGCGCGATGATGCCCTTGGTGATCGCGGCATTGCTGTCGGCCAGGAAATGGAGCCGGTCGTTGTCGATGATGGTGGGATAGACCCAGACTGCCGCCGAACAGCCGCGGACCAATGTGGCGTCGGTCTTGAGGGCGGTGGGCATCTCGTCGAGCGCGCGGCCCAGATCGATCAGGAGACGGTAGCGGTCGTCGCTGTCGAGGAACTCATATTCTTCGCGGATGTCGTCGAGCGTGGGATCGGCCATCCGCCGCGCTTAGCGGCGTGAAGCGAGGCCGGCAATGTCCGTCAGGCGGCGGGCGTCGAAGGTGTCGGCTTGGACGGCGTGGTTTCGACAGAGTGGCGGGGCCGGGGCTTTTGCGATTGTCCGGCGTCCGCCTGCTCCATCATCCGGCCGAACAGGCCGACCGATTTGCGGCGACTGGTCACAGGTCGACGCCCGCGGCGATCGCTTCGAGTTTGCGGATGCGTTCCTTGAGATCGGCGATCTCGATACGCGAACCCGCCGAGGACGGCACGATCTCGTTGCGCGCATGCTGTTGCAGTTCGGCGCGCTTGAACTCGAGCCATCCCCGCCAGCCGCGCAGTGCGCCGAAGGTCAGGATGCCGATCCCCGACAGAGCGGAGAGCGCGAGGACGATGATGGGATAGTCGGTCATTGGTCTTCCCCATGTCTGCGATCGGCCGGGCGTTACACCCGGTCGCGATCCCGGAGCTTCTCGATTTCCCGGTCGAGGCTGCTCGTATTGTCGGTCGCCAGGCGCTCCAGCACCGCGATCCGTTCCTTCAACTGCTTCACTTCGTCGCGAAGCCGATCCGAATTTGCGTCGTGGACCGCCGGGCCGTCGCCGCGCCCATGTCTTCCGACGCCATATTTTGCGCGAAAGATGCTGGCGATCATCACGATCGCAACGATCAGCACCACCATTTCAAACGGATTCATGTCCTTGTTCCTCTCAGAACGAATATCAGTTGGTCTTGCCGCGAAGCTGTTCGATCTCGCGGTTCAGCGTGTGTGCTTCGTCGGTCACGATACGCTCGACATTGGCGAGGCGATCCTTGATCGATCCGATCTCGGCGCGAAGCTGGGCATTTTCCTGCGTCAGCAGCTTCACCCGTTCGATCGCCTCGTCGTTCTTGCGCGGATAGACCGCCTGGCCCCAGGCGCCGTCCAGCGGATAGCCGTGACGGATGCGCATCCAGGTGGTGATCACCCATCCGGCAACCGCCACGACGACGATGATGGCGATGACGGGGCCCAGATTCTGTATGAGGCCCTGCGCCAATGTCAGCTTGTCTTCCATGATTTTCCCTTTCCCAGTCGGGTTCAGCGCAGCGCGTCGATCTCGTCGGACAGGCGGCCGGTGCGATCGGTGGCGATCCGTTCCAGCACTGCGATCCGCTCTTCGAGTCTGCCGATCCGATCCTTCAACTGGCCATTTTCGTTCGAAAGCAGTTCGATTTTTCGATCGGCGTCGGGATGGCTTCGATCAACGGTGCCGCCCCATTCGCCTTCCAGCGGATATCCGTGCTTTGCGCGGATCCATGTCGTGATCACCCAGCCGCCGATGCTCATCGCGATGATCGCAATGACGAAGCCTGGTCCTGCCCAGCCCATATCCTGTCTCCCCTGTGTCCGGGCCGATCAGCGCAGCCGCTCGATCTCGTCGGCGAGCGCGGTGTTGCGGCTGGTATAATAGAGTTCGACATCGGCCAGGCGGCGATCGATGTCGCGGAACTTGGAGCGGACCTCGCGGGTGCTGCGCGCCGGCGAGCGGCGGACGCCCTGCCAGAATTTCTGATCCTCGACGTCGCTGTAAAGGCCGGCGGGCTTGGGATTGGCGATCCAGGCGGCGGTCCAATAGGCGATCAGCGTCCAGGGAAAGCCCCCCATGATGGTGAGCAACACGGCGCCCACGCGGACCCAGGTTGCATCGACGCCGGTATAGTCGGCGATCCCCGCGCAGACGCCCAGCCATTTGCGGTTCTGCTTGTCGAGGTAGAATTTGGTGCGGCTGGCGGACATTTCTGTGTTCCTCCCTGTCCAAATTTGGTGCCGGCTCAGCGGCGGTCTTCCAGGCGATCGAATTGCGACACGGTGTCGCCCAGACGCCAGTTCGGATTGTCGGCGGCGATGATGCGCTCGATGCTGTGGAGCCGGTCATCGAGCCGCCGTGCGGTGTCGTGGAGCTCGTCGAGCAGGTTCTCGTCCTCGCGCGTGATGTTCCCGGCCCGCTTCCACTGCGTGACATAGTGGAGGATGATCCAGGGCATCCCGATGAAGATCGCGACGATCGCGAGGACGGGGACGAAATCCTCCATGAGCTCAGCCCTCCTGGCCGGCGGTCCGAGCCTTCAGCGCGGCAAGTTCGGCATCGACCTTTTCGGACGAGCGCAGCTCCGCGATCTCCTCTTCGAGCGTCTTGCCCGGCCCGCCCAGCGCGAGCGCGTCCGCACGGCCCTCGGCCAGGTCGACGCGGCGCTCGAGCAGGTCGAAGCGCGAAAAGGCGTCCTCGACTTTCTGGCCGGCATAGGCTTCACGAACCCGGGCGCGGTTCTGCGCGCTTTCCAGTCGCGTGACGATCGAGTTCTGGCGGGCGCGCGCTTCGCGCAGCTTGGCCTGGAGCTTGGAGATATCCTCTTCCGAAGCGCGCAGTGCATCGTCGAGCACGGTGATCTCCGACTGGAGCTGCTCGGCCATGTCGAATGCCTTCTGGCGCTCCATCAGCGCGGCCTTGGCGAGATCCTCGCGATCCTTGGACAGCGCCAGTTCGGCCTTCTCCATCCAGCTTTCCTGGAGTTTTTCGAGCTTCACGATGTGACGGCGCATTTCCTTCTGATCCGCGATGGTGCGCGCGGCGGACGCACGGACCTCGACCAGCGTTTCCTCCATCTCGAGGATGATCATGCGGATCATCTTCGCGGGATCTTCGGCCTTGTCGAGCAGGTCGGTGACGTTGGCGGCGATGATGTCGCGGGTTCGAGAGAAAATGCCCATCTGGAAACTCCTAAACATGGTCTGGTCGAAAGAGGGTGCCGGGGCGGCGCAAGGGATACCGCCCCGGCCGTGTATGTCGTCAGGCCAGCGGCCGGACGACGGGGGCTTCGTTGGCGCCGGTATCGGCGCGTGCCGGCCCGACCGCGCTCAGCACGCAGGTGGCGCTGAACAGGACGGTGCAGACGATGGCGGTGAGGGTCTTGGCGAACCGGTTTTCGGTGATGTTGATCATTGTAAAACTCCCTGAACCTTTGGCCCGGTGTCGGGCCGTGTTGCTTGTCCTTCCCTAAGCATGTGCCGTGCCAATTTCTGAAAATCGCAGAAAAGTGCGGATTTTATGCTGTGCCAGGGGGTGTTGTGCCAGTTTTCTGTTGCTAAATTTTGGGAAAATTCGCTAACTCATGGGCATGGATCGCGACAATAGTTTTATCGGTCAATCGACCGCTTTCCTCGATTCGGTGGAACGCGCGAGCCGCGCCGCCGCGCTCAATCGTCCGGTGCTGGTGATCGGCGAGCGGGGCACGGGCAAGGAACTGGTGGCCGAGCGCCTGCATCGCCTGAGCCCGCGCTGGGACGGGCCCCTGGTCACGATGAATTGCGCCGCTTTGCCCGAGACTCTGGTCGAGGCCGAGCTGTTCGGTCATGAGGCGGGTGCATTCACCGGCGCGACCCGCATGCGCGCCGGCCGTTTCGAGGAAGCGGACGGCGGCACCCTGTTCCTCGACGAACTGGCGACGCTGTCCGCCTCCGCGCAGGAGCGGCTGCTGCGCGCGGTCGAATATGGTGAAGTGACGCGGATCGGGTCGAACAATCCGCTGCGCGTCGACATCCGCATCGTCGCCGCGACCAACGAGCATCTGCCGGCGCTGGTCGAGGCCGGCCGGTTCCGCGCCGATCTGCTCGATCGATTGAGCTTCGAGGTCGTGACCCTGCCACCTTTGCGTGCACGCGAAGGCGATGTGCCGGTGCTCGCGGATCATTTCGCGCGGCGCATGGCGGCCGAACTCGACTGGCCGCATTGGCCGGGTTTCTCGGCGGATGCCGCCGCGGCGCTGCTGGCGCATGACTGGCCGGGCAATGTGCGTGAGTTGCGCAATGTGATCGAGCGTGCGGTCTATCGCTGGGATGATCCCGAGCGTCCGGTCGACGAGATCGTCTTCGATCCATTCGCATCGCCCTGGCGCCCTGAGAGTCAGGTGAGGAAGCCACCGTCCGCGCCGCCGGCGTCGGACGTGGAGCCGCGCGCGCTGCCGGCTCCGGCCCAGCCCGATCTGCCCGAAGTCGACGATTTGCGGCGTGCGGTCGACGGGCATGAGCGGCGCATCCTCGAAGCGGCGCTGGCACGCAACCGGTTCAACCAGCGCGCCACCGCCAAGAGCCTCAATCTGAGTTATGACCAGCTTCGCCATGCACTCAAGCGGCATGACCTGCTCTGATATGAGGCCGCCTGTCGATTGAACGAACCGATCGCGGATGCCTTGGCATCCCCGGAATCGCACAAGGGGCCGACCGGCCAAAATTCGCTTTCAACGCCAAAACGAAAACCCGCGAGACAAATTCGCGCGTCGGGCGTTGAGCACTCGCATCCCAAATCGGAGGACCTGATGCCTTTCAAACTGCCCGACCTGCCCTATGAGAAGACCGCCCTCGAGCCGCATATGTCCGCGGAAACGTTCGATTATCACCATGGCAAGCACCACAAGGCCTATGTCGACAAGGTCAATGGCTGGATCGATGAAAAGGGTCTGGCGGGGCTGAGCCTGATCCAGACGATCGAGAAAGCCAAGGCGGAGGGCGACAAGGGCCTGTTCAACAATGCCGCCCAGATCTGGAACCACAGCTTCTTCTGGCAATGCCTGACACCCGACAGCGCCGCGCCCTCGGCTGCGCTGCAGAAACTGATCGACGAAGCCTTCGGCTCGACCGATGCGTTGATCGCCAAGCTCAAGGAAGAATCGGTCGGCCATTTCGGGTCGGGCTGGGGCTGGCTGGTGCTCAAGGACGGCAAGCTCGCCGTCACCTCGCTGCACGATGCCGATACGCCGGTCGTCTATCCCGATATCAAGCCGCTGCTGACGCTCGATGTCTGGGAACATGCCTATTATGTCGATTATCGCAACGCGCGGCCGGACTATCTGGACGCAGTGCTGAAGAAGCTCGTCAACTGGGCGTTCGTCGAACAGAATCTCGACGGCAAGGGTGCCGAGCGCGCCGACCAGGCGCAATAACGACACATCGTCATTGCGAGCGGAGCGAAGCAATCCAGGGATGCATCAACCTCTGGATTGTTTCGTCGCTGCGTCTCTCCATGACGGCGGGTGGCTGGATTTACCCTTCGGGCGGTTTTTCCTCGATCACGTCCTTGGCGTCCATTGACAGGCCATGGCGCATCAGCATCGGGATGTTGGCTAAGCCGAAGGCCATCGACAATATCGTGACGCCCCAGACTTTGAGCGTCAGCCATAAATCGAAGCTCAGTGTGGCACGCATGGCTTCGTTGAGCACCGCCATGCCTGCGAAGAAGATCGCCATATTGCGCGAAAATTTGAGCCAGCCTTGCTCATTAACCCCGTCAAAGGCGGCATGGAGCAGAAATTTGAGCAGTGGCTTACCCATCATCAACCCGCCGAACAAAATCAGCGAGCAGAGTGTATAGATAATTGTCGGTTTGATCTGGATGAAGCGCTCGTCGTGAAAATAGATGGTGAGTCCGCCAAAGCCGACCACCAATATGGCAGAGAGCCAGAGCATGGGCGAGACTTTGCCCAGCTTCAGCTTCGAGATGATCACCGCCACCGCAATTGCTGCCATGAAAACTGCGGTTCCTGCGATCACACCGGTCAGCTTGTAGGCGATGAAGAAGATAAGTAGCGGTCCGAAATCGAGCGCGATGCCCAATCCTCCCGGCTTCTTCTCAACTTTGTCGGGCTGCTCCTCGGTCTTGATGGGCTCACTGGTCATCGATCGGTTCCTGCTATGGCGCCGGCAAGCTCCTTCGCGTCGAACGGGCGCAGATCGTCCAGCGTCTCGCCGACGCCGATGGCATGGATCGGCAGGCCGAACTTCTCCGCGGCCGCCACCAGCACGCCGCCGCGCGCGGTGCCGTCGAGCTTGGTCATCACCAGGCCGGTCACGCCCGCGACTTCCTTGAAGATCTCGATCTGCGACAGCGCATTCTGTCCGGTGGTCGCGTCGAGCACCAGCACCACGTCATGCGGCGATGCCGGGTTGATCCGGCCGAGCACGCGGCGGATCTTGGCAAGCTCGTCCATCAGCTCGCGCTTGTTCTGCAAGCGGCCGGCGGTGTCGACGATCAGCACGTCGATGCCGGTCTCCGTCGCTTTCTTGACCGCGTCCCAGACGATGCCCGCCGAATCGCCGCCCTCGGGGCCGCTGACGATCGGCACGCCGATCCGGTCCGCCCAGACCTTGAGCTGTCCGATCGCGGCCGCGCGGAACGTGTCGCCGGCCGCCAGCATCACGCCATAATCCTGTTCGAGGAACAGATGCGCGAGCTTGGCGATGGTGGTGGTCTTGCCCGATCCGTTGACCCCGATCACCAGGATCACCTGGGGGCGCGGAAAGGCTTCCACCTCCAGCGGCTTCGCCACGGGCGCGAGCACTTTCTCGACCTCTTCGGCGACGAGCTGGCGGACGCCGGCCTCGTCGATGCCGCGATCATAGCGCCCTTCGGCCAGCCGCTCGCGCACGCGCGCTGCCATGCCGGGGCCGAGATCGGAGACGATCAGCGCCTCTTCGATCTCGTCGAGCTGGGCCTCGTCGAGCGCGGATTTGGTGAACAGTCCGGTCAGATTCTCGCCGAGCTTGTCGGAGGTTCGCTTGAAGCCGCCGATCAGCTTACGGTGCCAGGGTGTCTCGCTCATATGGGGGCGCCGATCAATTGGGTGCCGTCGACACCGATAATCTCTACGTTCAAGATTCCTCCAACGTCATTCCCGCGAAAGCGGGGATCCCGCTTTTCCGGAGGCCGTGCAAAAGAAGGCGCGTCATCGTCGTCGCCGGAATGGCGGAGCGGACGGAGCCGCGCGAAATTGCCGGCATGGCCGCCGCCATCGCGCTCGACGAGGACGGCCTGCACACTGCCGATCAGGCTTTCCAGCCAACGCCCCTGTCGGGCCGTCGCGGCCTCGCGCAGGCGCCGCGCGCGTGCCTTGGCAACCTCGCGTTCGACCTGGGGCATGCGCGCGGCCGGGGTTCCGGCGCGCGGCGAATAGGGAAAGACATGGGCGTGGACGATGTCGCAATCGGCGATCAGCGCGAGCGTGTTCTCGAACATCGCGTCGGTCTCGGTCGGGAATCCGGCGATGATGTCCGCGCCGATCGCGATCTCCGGCCGTGCGGCCTTCAGCCGCTCGACGATCGCGACGGACTGCGCGCGATCGTGACGCCGCTTCATCCGCTTGAGGACCATGTCGTCGCCGGCCTGGAGCGAGAGATGGAGGTGCGGCATCACCCGTGGCTCGCCGGTCAGCAGCGCGAACAGCCGGTCGTCGATCTCGACCGAGTCGAGCGAGGACAGGCGCAGGCGGGGCAGGGTGGGGACATGCGTCAGGATGCGCTCGACCAGCGCGCCGAGCGTGGGGCTGCCTGGCAGATCGGGACCGTAGCTGGTCAAGTCGACGCCGGTCAGCACGACTTCGTTATAGCCGGCATCGACCAGCGCCTTGATACGCTCGATCACCGCGCCGGCGGGCACCGAGCGGCTGTTGCCGCGGCCATAGGGGATGACGCAGAAGGTGCAGCGATGGTCGCAGCCATTCTGCACCTCGACGAATGCGCGGCTATTGTCGGCGAAGCTCGAGACGAGATGCGGGGCGGTCTGCCGCACCGCCATGATGTCGGACACCTGGACGCGCTCACCCATGGCGGCGGGCGGCAGAAAGGCGCTGGCTTCCAGTTTCTCGCGATTGCCGAGCACGAGCGACACTTCGGGCATGGCCGCGAAGCCTTCGGGCTCGATCTGCGCGGCGCAGCCGGTGACGACGATCCGCGCCTCCGGTCGGGCGCGGTGCGCGCGACGGATTGCCTGCCGTGTCTGGCGAACGGCTTCGGCGGTCACCGCGCAGCTGTTCACGATCACCAGATCGTCGGCGTCGGGCGTCAGCGCGCGCATCGCTTCGCTCTCGGCGATGTTGAGGCGGCAGCCCATCGTGATGATCTCGGGCCCACTCATTCCGGCCGGTTCCGCATCAGTCCAGCCAGCCAGTGTCGATCTCGCCCGAAAAGACATGGGTGGCGGCGCCTGTCATGCGAATCGCTTCGCCCGGCTGCCAGTCGATCTCGAGCGCGCCGCCGGGCAGGGTGACGGTGACCGGGCCGGAAACCAGGCCCAGCCGGATCGCGGCGACCGCGGTCGCGCAGGCGCCGGTGCCGCAGGCGCGGGTCAGTCCGACGCCGCGCTCCCAGACGCGGAGGTCGATCGCGGACGGGCCCGTGACCGTCGCGACATTGACGTTGATTCGTTCGGGGAACAGCGCGTCGGTTTCGATGCGTGGGCCGAGCATTTCCAGCGGCACCGCATGGGCGTCGGCGACGAAGAAGACCACATGCGGGTTGCCGACATTGACGACGGTCGGGCGTTCCAGTCCGTCCCAGCCGACCGGCATGTCGCGCGTATCCATAGCATAGGCCAGCGGAATGGTCTGCCAGTCGAAGCGCGGATGGCCCATGTCGATGGTGGCGCCGTCGCCGACCGTGCGGCCATGGAGGATTCCGGCCAGCGTCTCGATGCGGACGTCGCTGCCGAGCAGGCGGGTGACGCAACGCGTGGCATTGCCGCATGCCTCCACCTCGCTGCCATCGGCATTGAAGATGCGCATGCGCGCATCGGCCTCGGTCGATGCTTCGATGATGATGAGCTGGTCGCAGCCGACGCCGGTATGGCGATCGGCGATCGCGCGGATATGCGCCTCGCTCAGCGAGACCGGTTGCACGCGCGCATCGATCACGACGAAGTCGTTGCCGAGCCCATGCATCTTGTGAAAGGCGATGCCCATTCCCCGCATCTAGGGCCTGCCCCGGTAACTCGCAATGCCGGGATCGGTCGAAGCCGGCGGTGGCGCGATCCGTATCGTCAGCCGGTCTTGCGGACGGTCTCGATCGGTTCGACGGGTTCGTCGGCATCGGTGCCGCGTGCGCGCAGCGCGGGCAGCAGATGCTTGTCGGCGAGCAGGCGGCGAACCTGGGTGACCGGGATCGGCTTGCCGAAATACCAGCCCTGACCCTTGTGGACGCCCAGCAGGCGCAGCCGCTGCATGATCTCTTCGTCCTCGATGCCTTCGGCGGTGACGGGCAGGCCCAGGCTGTCGCCCAGCCGGGTGATCGCATTGACGATCGCCGCACTTTCGGGATTCTCGTTGATCGACGAGACGAAGCTGCGATCGATCTTGATGCGATCGAAAGGCAGCGCGCGCAGATGCGCCAGCGAGCTGTAGCCGGTGCCGAAATCGTCGAGCGCCAGCTTGATGCCCTGATTCTTCAGGCTGCCGACGATCGACTGGGCCAGCGACAGATTCTCGAACAGCGAACTTTCGGTGATCTCGACTTCGAGCCGGTTGGCGGGGAAGCCGGTTTCGACGATCAGTTTCACCAGCTTCTGCGCCAGCCAGGGATCCTTGAGCTGCGCCGGAGAGATGTTGACCGACAGGCTGAGCGACGGATCCCAGTCGCGGCCATGCTCCATCGCCTGGCGGATGACCGACATCGACATTTCGGCGATCAGGCCGGTTTCCTCGGCCACGGGAACGAACTGGTCGGGAGAGATCAGGCCCTGTGCCGGGCTTTCCCAACGTGCCAGCACTTCGAAACCGTTGAGGCGGCCGGTGGCGAGGTCCACCTGCTGCTCGTAATAGGGGACGAACTCGCCCTTGGGGATGCCGGTGCGCAGGCCGGCTTCGACCGCGTTGCGCGCCTGAAGGTCGCGCTCCATCGAGGTGTCGAACCAGCAAAAGCGGTTCCGGCCCGAATTCTTCGCCGCATACATGGCGATATCGGCGCGGCGCATCAGCGATTCGACGCTGTCGCAGTCGATCTCCGAACGCGCGATGCCGACCGAGACGCTGATATGCGTATGCGCGCCGTCGGTGTCGAAGGGCTGGGCGAGGCGCGAGACGATTTGCTCGGCGATACGGTTGACCGTTTCGTCATTCTGCGGGTCGAACAGGAAGGCGCAGGCGAATTCGTCGCCGCCCAGGCGTGCGGTCAGCGAGACCGGGGGCATGGCGCGCTGGATCTCGGCCGAAACGGTGCGGAGCAGCGCGTCGCCGGTGGCGTGGCCGTGCACGTCGTTGACGTTCTTGAAGTTATCGAGGTCGAGCATCAGCATCGCCACGCATTTCTGGCGGCGATCGGCGCGCGCGAGCATCGCGGCGCCTTCTTCGGCAAGCGAGCGGCGGTTCAGGAATCCGGTAAGGGGGTCGGTGGAGGCGAGTTGGCGTGCGCGCTCTTCGGCGGCGGTGCGCTCGCGCACCTCGGTGGCGAGGTCGGTGTAGCGGCGCCAGCCGAACAGGATCAGCGCGACGTTGAGCAGCAGCATGATCGCGACCGTGCGGTTCGGGCCGCCGCCGACGCCGGTGATCGTGTCGATCGCGCTGCTCACCACGTTTCCGCCGGTGCCGACGAACAGCAGGATCGCCGCGACGGTGACTCCGCCGGTCAGCAGATCGCGCCGCGCGCTGTTCACGGCGGACCCTCGACTGTTGAGTTCGCTGCTATCCCCGTTCATGTTCTGCCCCATATCCCCGATCCATCGGCGTTCTTGGGCCAAAGGCGTATAAATTGCGTTAAGCGTGACCGGCTTGCGCGCGATCGCACTTTGGGCTAGTGGCGCCGCAAGATCGTTCCGAACGGTTCGAGGCAATGGTTCACGCTGGCTGACGAGGTTTCGTCCGCCGGCGTTTCTTGCGTTTTGCGGATCGTCGGCACGGAAGTGGAGCGTTGCGATGTTCGAATCTCTGAGCGAAAGGCTGGGCGGCGTCTTCGATCGCCTGCGCGGGCGCGGCGCGCTTGGCGAGGCCGATGTGCGCGCGGCGATGCGCGAAGTCCGCATCGCGCTGCTCGAGGCCGACGTCGCGCTGCCGGTGGTCCGCGATTTCATCGACAAGGTGACCGAACGCGCGGTCGGCCATCAGGTGATCAAATCGGTCACGCCCGGCCAGCAGGTCGTCAAGATCGTCAACGACGCGCTCGTCGAGATGCTGGGCGGCGAGAATGGCGGCGAAGCGGCCGAGCTCGAACTCGGCGTCACCCCGCCCGCGATCGTGATGATGGTCGGCCTTCAGGGCTCGGGTAAGACCACCACGACCGCCAAGCTTGCCAAGCGGCTGACCGAGAAGGACCGCAAAAAGGTTCTGATGGCGTCGCTCGACGTCAATCGCCCCGCCGCGCAGGAACAGCTCGCGACGCTGGGCGAACAGGTGAGCGTCACCACGCTCCCGATCGTCGCCGGGCAGCAGCCGGTGGATATCGCGCGCCGTGCGCTCAACGCCGCGAAGCTCCAGGGCTTCGACGTGCTGATGCTCGACACTGCGGGCCGCCTCCATATCGATCAGGCGCTGATGGAGGAGATGAAGGCGGTCGCCGACGTCGCGCAACCGCAGGAAATCCTGCTGGTGGTCGACTCGCTGACCGGCCAGGACGCCGTCAACGTCGCCAAGAGCTTCTCCGAGCAGGTGCCGCTCACCGGCGTCGTGCTCACCCGCATGGACGGCGATGCGCGCGGCGGTGCCGCGCTGTCGATGCGCGCGGTCACCGGCAAGCCGATCAAGTTCGCCGGTGTCGGTGAAAAGCTCGATGCGATCGAGCCTTTCCACCCGAGCCGCGTCGCCGGCCGCATCCTGGGCATGGGCGATGTCGTCAGCCTGGTCGAGCGCGCCACCGAGACCATCCAGGCCGACGAGGCCGAAAAGCTCGCGCAGAAGATGGCCAAGGGCCAGTTCGACATGAACGATCTGCGCTCGCAGCTTCAGCAGATGAAGCGCATGGGCGGCCTGGGCGCGCTCGCATCGATGATGCCGGGCGTGAAGAAGGTCCAGAACGCGATGGCGAACGGGCAGGTCGACGACCGCATCCTTGTCCGCATGGACGCGATCATCGGATCGATGACGCCCAAGGAGCGCACCAAGCCCGAACTGCTCAATGCCAAGCGCAAGATCCGCGTCGCCAATGGCAGCGGCACCACCGTCCAGGACGTCAACCGGCTGCTCAAGATGCACCAGGAAATGGCGACCGCGATGAAGAAGATCCGCAAGATGGGCGGGTTGAAGGGGCTCGGCGCGCTGTTCGGGCGCGGCGGAATCGAAGGCGTGATGGGCAGCGGCGCGCTGCCGCCCATGGGGGGCCTGCCCGGTCTGGGCGGCCCGCCGGGATTGCCCCCCGGCTTCGGAAAGTTTCGGAAGAAGTAATCAGTTTAAATCAACCAATTCAAAGCATTGAAAAGAAGGAAGAAGAAAAATGGCAGTTTCCATTCGTCTGTCGCGTGGCGGTTCCAAGAAGCGTCCTTATTATCGCATCGTCGTTGCCGACGCGCGTTCGCCGCGTGACGGCAATTTCATCGAGAAGATCGGCACCTATAACCCGCTGCTCGCCAAGGATTCGCCGGATCGCGTGAAGCTCGACGCCGATCGTGCGAAGCACTGGCTGTCGGTCGGCGCGCAGCCCACCGATCGTGTCGCCCGTTTCCTCGACGTCGCGGGCGTCAAGGAGCGCGCTGCGCGCAACAATCCCAAGAAGGCCGAGCCGGGCGAGAAGGCCAAGGAGCGCGCCGAGGAGAAGGCCGAGAAGCTGAAGGCCGCTGAGGACGCTGCCGCCGAGGCGGCTGCCGCGCCTGCGCCTGCGCCCGTCGAAGAGCCTGTGGCTGAAGAGCCTGCAGCCGAGGAAGCTGCGGTCGAGCAGGCCGAGACCGTCGAAGTCGTGGCGGAGGCCGTCGAGGCCGCCACCGAAGAGCCCACCCCCGAGGCCGAAGCGGTCGTCGAGGCGGTTGCCGAGGAGGCTCCGGCCGCCGAAGCAGCGCCTGTCGCCGAGGAAGCCCCTGTCGCCGAGGAAGCCCCTGCCGCCGAGGAAACTCCGGTTGCTGAGGAAGCGCCCGCCGCCGAGGCAGAAGCTCCGGCTGCCGAAGCAGCCACTGAGGAAAAGGCCGAGGGCTGACCCTTGACCGATCGCACCGTCACGCTGGCCGTCATCATCGGCGCGCATGGCGTGACGGGCGAGGTGCGCCTGAAGCTGTTCACCGACGATGTGAATGGGCTGAAAGCGCATAAGAGCTTCAGCAATGGCGCTCTGACCCTGAAAAGCGTGCGCGATGGCCCCAAGGGTGCCATCGCCCGCTTCGCCGAAATCCCCGACAGGACCGCCGCGGAGAAGTGCCGGGGTACCGAGCTTTCGGTTCCGCGCGACGCATTGCCGCCGCTCGGGGAGGGCGAATATTATCATGCCGATCTGATCGGCCGGCCTGCCGTCTCGACCAATGGCGAGGCGCTGGGCGCCGTCGTCGCCGTCGAGAATTTCGGCGCGGGCGACATTCTCGAGATCGAACGGCCGACCGGCAAGCGCTTCATGGTACCGATGAATGCTCAGGCCGTGCCCGAATGGGGCGAGCAGGTCGTGATCGACGCGGAATTCGCGGCTGCCGACTGACGCGGCGTTTGGCGTCTCCGCCAGGCTTTCACGCATATTTCCGGATAAAGTTGTAAGGAATCCTCTTCCGTCGTCATCATGCCATGGAGGAAAGCTCCACGGGATGACGATGTCGGGCGATATGCACCTTGTAGCGATCATGCGCCTGGCGGTCCGTACCGCGACCGTGACCGGGAAGGTGAAGCCTTGAACGCCGCCACGCCGCCATTGCAAGCCGCGGATGCAAAGGTGGTTGCCGATCTTTCCGCGCGCTATGCCGATGCGATCCGGCGATATTTTTCCCGGCGGCTGGCGGGGGCGGGCGATGTCGAGGATCTGACCCAAGAGGTTTTCCTGCGCCTGCTGCGACGCGCCCGGCTGGGCGATATCGACAATGTCGAAGGCTATATCTTCCAGATCGCCGCCAATCTGTTGCGCGAACGCGGGCGGCATCGGATCCGGCGCAGGCTGGATGTGGAACATCCATATGATGACGATTATGCCGATACGCATGACGAATTGTCGCCCGAACGGATCCTGCTCGGCAAAGAGGCCTATCGTCTGATGGTGCAGGCGTTGCAGGAATTGCCCGAACGCGTGCGGACCGTGTTTGTCCTCAATCGTTTTGAGGAACTGACGGGCGTACAGATCGCGCAGCGCCTGGGTGTCGCGGTCAGCACCGTCGAGAAGGACATGATGCGGGCGATCGCCTATCTGCGGACGCGCCTGCAATGATGCGGACATGTCTGCAATGATCCGGCCAGGACAGACCGGCGCCGATAACGGCATGTCGCGCGAGGACGATTCCGCCCTTTACTGGCTTGCGCGCCATCGGCTGAAGCTGATGACGAAGCGGGACGAAGCATCCTTCGAGGCCTGGATGCGCGACCCGGCCAATGCGCTCGCCTATCGGGACGCGGAGGCCGGGGTGGAGGATTTCGGTGCGATTGCATCGGATGAGGATGTTCGCACGATGCGGAAAGCGGCCCTGGCCATGGGACCGGCGCCCAGGCGGATTTCCGTGCCGCTGCGTCTGGTCGCCGCTTCGGCGGCGATCGCCATGGGCGCGGGCATCTGGTTCACCATTGCCCGCCCGGCGGGCGACATATCCCCGCTGGCTACGATCGTTGCAGGGAGGGATCAGTCGCCTGCCGACGCGGCAGCGCGGCGTTATGTCACCAAAATAGGGGAACGGTCGCGATTCACACTCGATGACGGGTCGATCGTGTCGCTCAACACCAACAGCGTCCTGGAGGTCGCTTTCACGCCCGGCCGGCGCGATGTGCGTCTGCTCCAGGGCGAGGGTCTGTTTCAGGTCGCCAGGAACAAGGACCGTCCGTTCGTCGTGACTGCGGGCGGCTTGCGGACCACAGCGGTTGGAACCGCCTTCGACGTTCGTGTGGATCGGGGCCGGGTGCGTATCGTCCTGACCGCCGGCCGGGTGGTCGTCGATTCGGTGCGTGCGGCCGGTGCGCCGGGAAATCTGCCGGCGATGGATCCCATCAGCCTTCAGCCGGGCGAACAGCTTGCCACCGACGAGACTCATGCCGTGGTGGTCAGCGCGGCCGATGTCGAGCAGGCGACCAGTTGGCGGCAGGGCCAACTCATCTTCCGCGACGAACCACTGGCCTCGGCGCTGGCGGAGATGAACCGCTATACGCGCGACCAGATCATCGTCGAGGATCCAAAGATCGCGAACCTGCGGGTCAGCGGAGTCTTCAGCACCGCGCGGCCGGAAAATTTCCTTGCCGCTATGACCGCATTCTATCCGCTGGAGGTTCGTCGCCCCGCGCAAGGCGCGGTGATTCTGGACTGGAGCGGGGCCAAATCGGACCAATGAGAAAAAATTCTCCGAACTCGGGAGGGATTTTCTGATTGTGTCATCTTTCTCCTCCGAGGCCGCGGAACTGCGGTGATCGCGCCGTCAATGGCGCAGGGGAGGCTTTTTATGTTTTCAGGCGGATTTGGCGGCGTGCGATCATGGGCTCTTGTCGGGACGGCCCTGGTCCTGACGGCTTCGCCGGCGGCGGCACAGACCATGCGGAGCTTCAACATCCCGCGTCAGGATCTCTCCAGCGCGCTGGAGCTGTTCGGCAAGCAGAGCGGCGCCGAAATCGTCTTCGATGCGAATGACGTGCGCAATCGGCTGTCCGGGCCGCTGCGCGGCAATGTCGAGCCTGTGCAGGCGCTCGAGAGGATCCTGCTCGGAACCGGCCTGACCTTCCAGCGGGTCAATGCCAGCACCTTTGTGGTGAAGCGGAGCGGTGGCGCGCGCAGCGGCCCGACCAGCGCCGCCGTGGAGACGATCGAAACCGACCCCGAAGACTATCCGGAGATCGTGGTGACGGGGCAGAAGCGCCTCGAGCGGGCACAGGATGTGCCGATCTCGATCAGCGTCGTCGGCACCCGGCAGCTCGAACGCCTGCATGCCAGCAGCCTGCATGACTATGCAGCCTATGTGCCCGGCCTGATCGTCGAGAGCGGCGGGTCCGCCGGCCAGGCATCGATCACGATGCGCGGGCTGAATGCGCGCGGCGATACCACGATGGTCGCGACCTATATCGACGAGGCGCCGCTGGGATCGAGCAACGGCTATTCGGCGGAGGCCGCGACGTCGTTCGACATGATGCCCTATGATCTGGAGCGGGTCGAAGTCCTGCGCGGTCCCCAGGGCACGCTCTACGGCGCGAACAGCATGGGCGGCCTGCTCAAATATGTGACGCGCGGCCCCGATCTGAACGATTTCGAGATGCGCGTGGGCGGCGAGGGCTTCGCGACAAAGGGCGCTTCGGATCCGGGCTATGCCGGCCGGGTCAGCCTGAACGTGCCGATCGTTGCGGGCGAACTTGCCGTGCGGGCGAGTCTGTTCCGCCAGGATACGCCCGGCTTCATCGACAATTATGTCACCGGTCGGAAAGACCAGAACACGTTGTTGCAGCAGGGCGGGCGGATCGCGTTGCTCTGGAAACCCAGCGACCAGCTTTCGATCAAGCTGACCGCGATCACGCAGCGCATCACGTCCGACGACAATGCGATCGTGGCACGCGACACGGACGGGGCCGTCGCGCTGGGGCCGCTCGGCGGTGATCTGACCAACGGAAATCTTCTGCGCGAGCCGTTCAGAAAAGAAGTGCATTTCCTGGCTTCGACGGTGACCTGGAAACTGGGCTGGGCCGAATTCACCTCGGCGACCAGCTATTCGCGATCCAGCCTGCTGGGCGTGCAGGATTTTTCGGCGATCTTCGGCGCTGCGCTTCCGGAGCCGGGGCTGTCGGGGCTGGAATCGCGTGCCCAGCTCAGTCGCTTCACCCAGGAATTGCGACTGGCCTCGTCGCCGGGGCGGTTGCAATGGATGCTCGGCCTCTATTTCAACGACGAGCAGACCAAGGCGAGTCAGCTTCTCACCGCCAAGGATATCGTCACCGGTGCCGGCGTGCCGGGGTTCGATCCGATCATGTCGGCCGATCTCGACAGTGGCTATCGCGAGATCGCGGCCTTCGCCAACGCGACCGTCAAACTGTCCGAGGCATTCGACATCACCGGCGGACTGCGCTGGGCGCGCAATACGCAATCGCTGCACCAGAATACTGCCCGCAACCTGCTGGATCCGCTTGCGGAGGGGGCAGCGCATGGCCGTTCGCGGGACGATGTGGTGACCTATGCGATCAGCCCGCAATATCGCCTGAGCCGGAACGTGATGTTCTATGCGCGCGTGGCCAGCGGCTATCGGCCGGGCGGGCCGAACCCGATCCTGCCCGGCGTGCCGCGACAGGTGGATGCCGACACCATCGTCAATTATGAAGCCGGCTTCAAAGGCGATCTGTTCGATCGCCTCCTCCATGTCGACGTCTCGGTCTATCGCATCGACTGGAAGAACATCCAGGTCGAGACGACGACCGAGCAGAATCTCAGCTATGGCGCCAATGGCGGCACGGCCCGCAGCCAGGGCGTCGAACTTGCCGCGCTGCTTCAGCCGGCCAAGGGCCTGACGCTCGGTTTCAACACTGCCTATACCGACGCCTTTCTCACCGAAGCGGTGCCGGACGAGGGCTGGGCGAACGGCGCGCGCCTGCCGGCGGCGCCGCGCTGGACGCGGTCGCTGACCGCGAGCTACGGTTTCGCGATCGGCGGAGAGTGGCGTGCGGACCTCGGTGCCGGCTATCGCTATATCGGCAAGCGACGGAACAGCGTCGAGGGAACGGAAAACGGTCTGATCCTGCCGGCCTATGACGCGATCGACCTGCAGGCGAGCATTTCCAGCGGCCGCTGGAACTTCGGCCTTTACGTCCGGAACCTCACGGATCGCAGGGCCTATACCAACAGTGCCCTGATCTCGACCTTCCGTAACTATGTTTCGTCCGTCGTGCTGCAGCCGCGGACCATCGGGTTGAGCCTCGATGCCACTTTCTGAAATCGGGAGAAGGACCGTGAAGGGTTCCGCAAGGACAATCCTGCTGGGCGTGCTGGCGAGCCTGTTGATGGGAACCGGTGCGTTGCTGATCGCCGCCCGGCCGGAACCGATCCCGTTGGTCGCATCGGCGCCGGCCGCTCCCTCGGCCGGGGCCGAGCCCGAAATCGCGATGCTCGAACCGTTCATCGACGGACTGATGAAGTCGGAAATGGATCATGGAAAGATCCCCGGCGGCGTCATCTCGATCGTGAAGGACGGCAAGCTCCTGTTCGCCAAGGGCTATGGCTTCTCCGATATCGAGCGCGGCGCACCGGTCGATCCCGAAAAGCACCTGTTCCGCATCGCGTCGACCACGAAACTCTTCACTTGGACGGCGGTGATGCAGCTTGTCGAGCAGGGCAGGCTCGACCTCGATGCCGACATCAACACCTATCTCCGGACCTTCAAGATTCCGGCAACCTACAAGCAGCCGATCACGCTGCGCCATTTGATGAC
Organism: Sphingobium sp. FW305-3-2-15-F-TSA7; assembly: GCF_058787155.1. NCBI lineage: Bacteria > Pseudomonadati > Pseudomonadota > Alphaproteobacteria > Sphingomonadales > Sphingobiaceae > Sphingobium > Sphingobium sp. FW305-3-2-15-F-TSA7. The sequence continues at coordinate 18,922 of NZ_JBYSZM010000010.1, forward strand.
GCATACGGCCGGCTTCGAAGAAGGGGGCGTCGGCTATGGCATCACCACCGATCTGAAGGGCGCGCCGTCGATCGCGCAGAAACTGGCCGCGCATATCCCGGCCCGTGTCAGCCCGCCCGGCACGATGCCGTCCTATTCCAACTATGGCGCGGCGCTTGCCGGACTGATCGTCGAACAGGTCAGCGGCATCCCCTATGAAGACTATGTCGAACAGCGCATCTTCGCGCCGCTCGGCATGCGCTACGCCACGGTTCACGAACCGGTGCCGGCCGCGCTCGCGCCGTTCAAGGTGGTGGGCTATGCCCGCGAGGGCGGTGGTTTCGTGCGCAAGCCGGCCACCTATGAAGGCGGTTTCCGCCCGGCAGGATCGGGATCTGTCTCTGCGATCGACATGACCCATTTCATGATCGCGGCGTTGCAGGGCGGCCAGTATGAAGGCAAATCCATTCTGACGCCTACGAGCATGCAGCGCATGCAGAGCCCCTCATTCACGCTCGATCCGCGACTGCCCCCGATCGGACTGGGCTATTATGGGCAGAATATCGGTGGCGAGCGCGCCTGGGCGCATGGTGGTTCTGATCCGCTGTTCAACACCGAAATGTATCTGTTCCCAGCGCGACAGCTTGGCGTCTTCATCTCGTTCAGCGGCGGGCAGGGTGATGTTGCCGCCGAAAATCTGGCCAAGGCGCTGATCGCCCGGCTTTATCCCAAGCCGCAAACAGCACCGAACGCCATGGCGACGGGCTCGCTCGAGAAATATGCGGGCAGCTATGAATTCACGCGACGCAATCACAGCGATATCGACAAAGTCTACGGCCTGTTGTCGCAACTGTCCGTCTCGGTCTCGGACAACCGGCTGAGCATGGGATCGGGTGACGAGGAGGTGCAGTTGGCGTCGATCGCGCCCAATCTGTTCCAGGAAGTCGGCGGAACCCGGCAAATCGCCTTTCGCACCAACGCCGCCGGCGACGTCACCCACATGTTCCTCGATTTCCTGTCGTTCGCGCCGCTCGAACGCGTCCCGTTCTTCGACAGGAACGGTTTCTGGTATCCCGTGCTTGGCCTGTCGCTCGCGCTGTTCGTCTCAGTGATCCTCGGTCTCTTCTATCGGGCACGCCTGATCGCCGCGATGACGCGGCCGGAGCGGCGAGCGGTGTGGCTGTCGGCGGCGGTCGCGATCTGGGGGACGCTCAGCGTCGTCGTCCTCGCCTTCCTGCTGGTCGCGACCGATCTGGTCGAGCGGCTCAGCCAGGTCCCGACCTCGTGGACGGTCGCGCTGGCGATGCCGATCCTTTTCATCGGCCTGACCGCAGTGTTCCTGCTGACCCTGCTGAAGGCGTGGACCGGGAGATACTGGAACCTTCGCAGCCGCCTCTATCACACAGCAGTGGGCGTGGCCGCGATCATGCTGACGCTATTCTTCCTGAAATGGAATCTGGTCGGCTGGAATTTTGGATGAACGGGATCGTGCAATGAATTCTTATCGCTCCGTTTCACGCACTCTGGCCATCGCTGGGCTGCTGCTGTCGAGTAGTTGGGGGATGTCCCCCGCCATGGCCGCCGATCCCACGTCGGACATCGACCGCCTGTTCGCAAACTGGAAGTCCGGCACGCCCGGCTGCGCCATCGGCGTCGGCCGAAAGGGGCAGCCCGACATGGTACGCGCCTATGGTGACGCCGATCTCGAACATGGCATCGCGATCGACGCGGAGACCGTGATCGAGGCGGGATCTTCGTCGAAGCAGTTCACTGCCGCGGCAGTGTTGCGCCTGGCCGAGCGCGGCCAGGTCGCGCTGACCGACGATGTCCGGAAATATCTGCCGGAACTGCCCGATTATGGCCATGTCATCACGATCGATCACATGCTTCATCACACCAGCGGGCTGCGCGACTGGGGCGGGGTGCAGATCATCGCGGGCTGGCCGCGCACGACGCGCATCTACACGATGGACGATGTCCTGCGCATCGCGGCGCGGCAAAAGTCGCTCAATTTCGTGCCCGGTACGCATTATTCCTACACCAACACCGGCTACAATCTGCTGGCGTTGATCGTCGAACGGGTGAGCGGCAAGTCGCTTGCCGATTATAGCCGGGCCGAATTCTTCGAACCGCTCGGCATGACCCACACGCAGTGGCGCGACGATTTCCGGCGGATCGTGAAGAACCGGGCGGTCGCCTATGTCAAATCGCCCGATGGCTATGTGCAGCGCATGCCGTTCGAAAATGCCTATGGAAATGGCGGATTGCTGACGACGGCGGGTGATCTGCTGCGATGGAATGCGGCGCTGGCCGACGGCCGGCTGGGGGCGTTCGTCACCAAGGGACTGGAGACGCGCGCGGTCCTCAGTTCGGGGCATGAGGTCAATTATGCCAGGGGCCTGATCGTCAGCGATTATCGCGGATATCGGGAAGTCGCGCATCCGGGGGCCACGGCAGGCTATACGGCATGGCTCGGCCGTTATCCCCAGACCGGGCTGTCGATTGCCGTGCTCTGCAACGCCGCCAACATCGATGCTGGCAGTCTCGCGCACGAAACCGCAAATCTGCTCCTGCCGCCAATTTCTTCGCGGGCGGCACCGAACGGAAAACGAACGGTCCGCACAATCGCTCCTGGTGGCCTGTTCGTCGAAGAATCGACGGGAATGCCACTGACGTTGAAAGGCGAGGCGGGCAAACTGACCTTGGCCGGTCAGGTCGAATTGGCATCGGTTTCGGAGACCGAATATCGCACCGAGGGGATCGTGCTGCGCTTCGAAGGGCGCGACCGTTTTGCGCTGCAGGACGAGTTCGGCGCGATCTCGCGTTACCGGAGCGCGCCAGGGTTTGTGCCGACCGCCGGAGAGCTGGAAAAGTTCGTCGGCGATTATGCCAGCGATGAAGCGGAGGCGGCTTATGTCGTTGCGCTTCGTGATGGCCAGCTGACCATGGCATTGCGCGGACGGCCCGACGAGGCGTTCCCGCTGGCTGCTGCCTATCGTGACGCCTTCACGATCGGCGACACGCTGGTCCGCTTCCGTCGCGACGGCAATGGCGGGGTGTCCGAACTTTCGGTCGGCAACGAGAGGGTATGGGATCTGCACTTCACGCGGAGTCCGGCGCACCGCTGAACGCCCGTCGACCTTCCTCATGATTTCAGGACACGCACCGCATCGTCGGTGCGCAGGAGACGCATATGAAACGACGCTGGACATTTGCCTGGTCGCTGGCCGCTGCATCGATCGCCATCGCATCCGCGCCGGTCGGCGCGCAGGTTGCCGACAGTTCGAAGGCCGTGCCCGTCGATCCCAAGAGCGTCGATGGGCTCGTCGACGCCGCGATGCGGACCTTCGGAACGCCGGGCGTGTCGGTCGGGATCGTCAAGGATGGCAAGCTCGTCTTTGCCAGGGGCTATGGCGTCGGCGACATCGGCAACCGGGCGCCGGTCACGCCCGAAACGATCTTCGCCATCGGTTCGAACACCAAGGCGTTCACCGCCGCGGCACTTGCCCTGCTGGTCGACGAAGGCAAGATCGGCTGGGACGACAAGGTGATCGATCATCTGTCGGAGTTCCGGATGTACGATCCCTATGTCACCCGCGAATTCACGATCCGCGATCTGTTGACGCATCGCAGCGGATTGCCGTCCTATGCCGGGGATCTGCTGTTCGTACCTGCCACCGACTTCACGCGCGAAGACGTCATCCGGACGCTGCGCTTTCTGAAGCCGTCGTCCAGTTTCCGGTCGCGCTATGCCTATGACAATCTTCTCTACGTCGTCGCGGGGCAGGTCATTCCGGCGGTGACGGGGCAGAGCTGGGAGGATTTCGTCGAGACCCGGCTGCTCCGCCGGCTCGGCATGGCGCCCTGCGCGGTCAATCGCAGCCGGCTGGAGGGCGGGGCCAGTGCCGCCGCGCCGCATTCGATGGTGGGAAGCGCGCTGCAGAAAGTGACGCCCGACGATCTCGAAATGGTGGGGCCGGCGGGCTCCATCCAGTGCAACATTCCGGGCATGGCGAAATGGATGAACATGCTGCTCGCCGATGGCGGCGATGCCGCCGGAAAGCCGCTGCTCAGCAAGACGCAGAGCCTGGAACTCTGGACGCCGCAGACATTGCTGCCGGTCGATCGCGAGGGGCTGGCGGCGGCGGCCGGCATGCGGTTCCAATCCTATGGCCTGGGATGGAGCGTCGCCGACATGCGCGGGCAGACGCTGGTCTATCATGACGGCGAAGTCGGCGGCATGAGTTCGATGGTCGCGCTACTGCCCGAATCCCGCTTCGGCGTGGTCGTCCTCGCCAACCAGCAGCATCAGGCGACCAAGATCGCGATCACGCTCCAGATCGTCGAGACCTTCCTGGGTGGGGACGGCCAGGATTGGGTGAAATTGCTGAAAGAGGCGACCGATCAGGAGGATGATCAGGTGCGCAAGATCGCGGCGCAGGTCGAAACCACGCTGAGCGGCAAGACGACCGGTCCGGCTCTGCCGCTTTCGGCCTATGCGGGCACCTATGCCGATGCGTGGCGCGGCGACGTCTCGGTACGCCTGGGCAAGGATGGGCTGGTGATGCGCTTCAGCCGCACCAAGGGTCTCGAAGGGCGGCTTTATCCCTATAGCGGCGACGTGTTCGTGGTGAAGTGGAACGACCGCAGCCTGAATGCCGACGCCTTTGTCCGCTTCTCGCAGGATTTCGGGCGCCAGGTCGAAGGGTTCACGATGAAGGCGGTGTCGCCGACCACCGATCCGAGCTTCGATTTCCGCGACCTCAGCTTCAAGAAGCGGAAGGGCTGAGCGAAACGCTTCCACCTCAAGCGATCAGGCTCTAGAGCCTTCCGTTCGGCATCGAAGGGCGGAGGATGGCATGGGTTCGAGATTGGGTATCCTGGCGGCGGTATCGTTGCTGTCGATTGCGTGCCCCGTATCGGCGCAGACCGTCACCCAGCCCGCCTCGGCACCCGATATCGAGCGGATCGTGCCGGAGGTCGACGCGATCTTCGCGAAGTTCCAGGCCGAGGCGCATGTGCCGGGCATGGTCTATGGCATCGTCCGCGATGGCCGGCTGGTCTATGTGAAGGGGATCGGCGTCCAGGAACTGACCGCGAAACGCGGCGTCACCGCCGACAGCCTGTTCCGCATCGCATCGATGACCAAGGCGTTCACCGCGCTTTCGATCCTGTCGCTGCGCGATGCCGGCAAATTGTCGCTCGACGATCTCGCCGAGAAATATGTGCCCGAGATGCGCGGCTGGACCTATCCGACCAAGGATTCGCCGCGGATCCGCGTGCGCGACCTGCTGCATCACGTCGGCGGGCTCGTGACCGACGATCCCTGGGGCGATCGCCAGCAGGTCCTGCCGCACGATGATTTCGCCGCGATGATCAAGGCGGGAGTGCCGTTCAGCCGTGCCCCGCAGATGCAGCACGAATATTCGAACTATGGCTATGCGCTGCTCGGGCGGATCGTCGCCAGCGCATCGGGCATGCCCTATCGCACCTATGTCGAGCGCACGATCCTGAAGCCGCTGGGCATGAACTCGAGTGGCTTCCAGGTGACCGACGCACCCATCGAACGCCGCGCGATCGGCTATCGCTGGGAGAATGAGGCCTGGTCCGAAGAACCGACAATGAAGGACGGCGCCTTCAACGCAATGGGCGGGCTTCAGGTCAGCGCCAATGATTATGCCAAATGGGTGGCCTTCCTGCTCTCGGCCTGGCCGCCGCGCGACGATGCCGATAATGGCCCGGTCAAGCGTTCCACCGTGCGTGAGATCGCGCAGGGGCTCAATTTCGTGTCGGTCCAGCGTCGCATCGGTTCGAGTGGCGCCGAGGCGTGCATGGAAGCGACCGGCTATGGCATGGGCTGGCGCGTCGCGCAGGATTGCGATCTGGGCCTCACCATGGCGCATGGCGGCGGCTATCCCGGCTATGGATCGCATGTGATGCTGATGCCCGAATATGGCGTCGGCATCTTTGCGCTGGCGAACCGCACCTATGCCGGCCCTTCGGGACCCGCCTGGGATGCGGCGGTGACGATGCTCAAGGCCGGATCGCTCAAACGGCGCGAAACGCCTGTGGCGCCGGCGCTGGCAAGCCTGTTCGAAGCCTCGCGCGCGGCCTATGCGGCGGGCGATCTGGCGCCGCTCCAGGGCAAGCTCGCGATGAACTTCCTGCTCGATCGCTCGGCCGAGAATTGGCGGCTCGTCTTTGCCGATCTCAAGAAGCAGGTCGGCGCATGTGCAACGGCCCAGCCGCTGACGCCGACCGGTGCGATGTCCGCGACATTTCGCCTCGATTGCGAGCGCGGCAAGCTGGACGGCATGCTGCTGCTCGCGCCGACCGCGCCGCTCACCGTCCAGGCGCTGCGCTACCGGGTCGTGCCGCAATAATGGGTTTCGCCTGCCAGATACTGACGCTTTATCCCGAGATGTTCCCCGGGCCGCTTGGCATGTCGATTGCCGGGCGTGCGCTCGCCGAGGGCAAATGGTCGTGCGACACCGTCCAGATCCGCGATTTCGCGACCGACAAGCATCGCTCGGTCGACGATACGCCGGCCGGCGGCGGGGCGGGCATGGTGTTGAAGCCCGATGTGCTGGCCGCGGCGGTCGATCACGCACTGGTGCTCCAGCCCGACGCGCCCGTGCTGGCGATGACGCCGCGCGGACGGCCGCTGACCCAGGATCGTGTGCGCACGCTGGCGGCGGGGCCGGGTGTCACCATATTGTGCGGGCGGTTCGAGGGTTTCGACGAGCGCATTTTCGAAGCGCGGCCGATCGAGCCGATCTCGATCGGCGACTATATCCTCTCGGGCGGGGAGACCGCCGCGATCATACTGCTCGACGCTTGCATTCGGCTGCTTCCCGGCGTAATGGGCGCCGCTTCAAGCGGAGATGACGAGAGCTTCGAAACGGGGCTGCTCGAATATCCGCATTATACCCGACCTGTCGAATGGGAGGGGCGCACGATCCCCGAAGTGCTGCGATCGGGGGATCATGCGAAGATCGCTGCCTGGCGAAAAGCCCAGGCGGAAAGCGATACACGGCTAAGGCGGCCGGACCTTTGGGAGCGCCACGGTGGCGCTCGGGTCGGGTCGCCCTCTGGTGCGCAGCGAGAGAAGAAGGACAGATGAGATGAACCTCATCCAGACGCTCGAAGCCGAGCAGATCGCAAAGTTCAACGAAGCCAAGTCGATTCCCGATTTCCGTCCCGGCGATACGCTGAAGGTCGGCGTGAAGGTCGTCGAAGGCGAGCGCACCCGCGTCCAGAGCTATGAGGGCGTCTGCATCGCCCGCGCCAACAAGGGCATGGGTTCGTCGTTCACCGTCCGCAAGATTTCGTTCGGCGAGGGCGTCGAGCGCGTCTTCCCGCTTTATTCGCCCAACATCGATTCGATCGAAGTGGTGCGCAAGGGCGCCGTGCGTCGCGCCAAGCTCTATTATCTGCGTGGCCGCACCGGCAAGTCGGCGCGTATCGCCGAGCGTCGCGATCCCCGTCAGGACGCCGCAAAGGCCTGATCGGCTTTCGCGCCTTGCGAATGACAGTTATCGAACGGGCGTCGGCGCAAGCCGGCGCCCGTTTGCTTTTTCGGAGTATCGGATGCTCAAGACCTTGCTGTTGTCGACCGTCCTGGCGGCTGCCATGACCATGCCCGCCGCCGCCCAGGCTGAAGGGCAGCAACAGCAGCCGACCGGGCTCACGCTCGAACGCATCTACGGCAATCCTGCTCTGTCCGGTCCGGCACCGCGCGCGCTGCGGCTGTCGCCCGACGGCAAGTGGCTGACATCGCTGCGCAACCGGGCCGACGAAAAGGAGCGCTACGATCTCTGGGCGGTCGATACCGTGACGGGGGCGTCGCGGATGCTGATCGATTCCGCGAAGCTCGGCAGCGGCGCAGCGCTGAGCGAAGCCGAGAAGATGCAGCGCGAGCGCGCTCGCATCGCCGACTACAAGGGCATCGTCGCTTATGACTGGAGCCCCGACGGCCGCTCGATCCTGGTTCCGCTCGACGGCGATCTCTATCTGGCCGGGCTCGACGGCAGCACGCGCCGGCTGACCGAAACCGCGACCAGCGAACTCGACGGCACCGTCAGCCCCAAGGGCGGCTTCGTCTCGTTCGTTCGTGACCAGAATCTCTTCGTCTATGACCTTGTCGCCGGCAAGGAGCGCCAGCTCACCAATGATGGCGGCGGTACGCTCTCCTGGGGCGTCGCCGAGTTCGTCGCGCAGGAGGAAATGGATCGCCGGCGCGGCCATTGGTGGTCGCCCGACGACAGCCATGTCGCGGTCGCGCGCGTCGACGAAAGCGCGGTCGAGGTCGTCACGCGCGCCGCGATCGGCACCGATGGCACCAAAGTCTACGACCAGCGCTACCCAAAGGCGGGCACGCCCAATGCGAAGGTCGATCTTTATGTGATGCGCGCCGACGGATCGGATGCGTTCAAGCTCGATCTGGACGATGACCCCGACTATTATCTCGCCCGCGTCGACTGGGCGCCCGACGGCAAGTCGCTCTACATCCAGTGGCAGAATCGGGCGCAGACCAAACTGTCTCTGCTCAAGGCCGATATCGCCACGCGCAAGATCGTGCCGGTGATCGAGGAAGAGGCGAAGACCTGGCTCAACCTGCACGAGGATTTCCGCGCCCTGCGCGACGGCAGCCTGATCTGGTCGTCGGAACGCGATGGCTACAAGCATCTGTATCGCTGGGAAAAGGGCAATCTGACCCAGCTGACCAAAGGTCCATGGGTGGTCCAGAAACTGGTGGGCGTCGATCAGGCGAAGCGCCGGCTCTATTACACCGCCAATCCCGACACGCCGATCGAATGGCAGCTCTATGCGCTCGACTATGCGAAGCCGGGTGCGAAGCCGGTCAAGCTGACCGAGGCAGGATTCGACAATGACGCGGCGATGGATCGCTCGGCGAGCCGCTTCATCGTCACCCGTTCAAACCAGGGGCAGCCGCCGCAGACCTATCTCGCCGATAGCGCGGGCAAGCGCCTGCAATGGATCGAACAGAATGCGGTGACGGGGGAGCATCCTTATGCGCCCTATATGGCGAGCCATGCCTTGCCGACTTACGGCACGCTGAAGGCGGAAGACGGCACCACGCTCCATTACGAGCTGCGCACGCCGAAGCTCGAACCCGGCAAACGCTATCCGGTGATCCTCCAGGTCTATGGCGGCCCCAATGGGGGGCGACAGGCGGCCAATGTCTGGGAAGGCGGATTGCCGCAATATTGGGTGCAGAAGGGCTGGATCGTCTTCTCGATCGACAATCGCGGCACCCCCGATCGCGGCAAGGCATTCGAAGATCACATCTATCACCATATGGGCAATGTGGAGGTCGCCGATCAGCTCAAGGGTGTTGACTGGCTCAAGGCGCAGGATTTCGTCGATCCCAAGCGGATCGTCGTCAATGGCTGGTCCTATGGCGGCTATATGGTGCTCAAGCTGCTCGAAAAGGCGCCGGGCGTCTTCGCCGCGGGCGTCTCGGGCGCACCGGTCACGCGCTGGGAACTTTACGACACCCATTATACCGAGCGGTATCTCGGCAATCCGGCGAAGGATCCGAAACCCTATCAGATCTCCGATGCCATCGCCGATGCGGGCAGGATCCGCGATCCGCTACTGCTGATCCACGGCATGTCGGACGACAATGTCGTGTTCGACAATTCCACCGCGCTGATGGCGAAGCTTCAGCAGGACGCGATTCCGTTCGAGACCATGGTCTATCCGGGGCAGGGGCACCGTGTCGCGGGACCAGGAATCAGCCCGCATCTCTATGGCACGATCGAGCGATTCCTGGCGCGCGCGGTGAAGTAGAGCTGGTCGCGCCAGGACAATAACTTGCGTGCGAACCGCCCCGCGCCACTGGACAATTGCGTGAGCGGCGCTAGACCGCGCTCTCTTTATTATCTTGCGCGTTGCGATTTCCGGGCCGTCGGCTGATGCCGGCTCGCAATCGCTCATGTGGAGTGCGTGAAAATGGGCTACCGGGTGGTGGTTGCCGGCGCGACCGGCAATGTCGGGCGCGAAGTTCTGAACATTCTGGCGGAGCGCGAATTTCCGGCGGATGAGGTCGCGGCCGTCGCATCGTCGCGTAGCCAGGGCGACCAGATCGAGTTCGGTGAGACCGGCAAGACCCTGAAGGTCCAGAATATCGAGCATTTCGACTGGACCGGCTGGGACATGGCGATCTTCGCGATCGGCTCCGAAGCCACCAGGAAATACGCGCCCATCGCCGCGGCCGCCGGCTGCACCGTGATCGACAATTCGTCGCTTTACCGGATGGATCCGGACGTGCCGCTGATCGTGCCCGAAGTGAATCCGGAAGCGATCGACGGCTACGCCAAGAAGAACATCATCGCGAACCCCAATTGTTCGACCGCGCAGATGGTGGTGGTGCTCAAGCCGCTGCACGACGCCGCCAAGATCAAGCGCGTCGTCGTCTCGACCTATCAGTCGGTGTCGGGCGCGGGCAAGGCGGGCATGGACGAACTGTTCGAGCAGAGCCGCAACATCTTCGTCGGCGATTCCGCCGAGGCGCACAAATTCACCAAGCAGATCGCCTTCAACGTGATCCCCCATATCGACAGCTTCCTCGATGACGGCTTCACCAAGGAAGAGTGGAAGATGGTCGTCGAGACGAAGAAGATCCTCGACCCCAAGATCAAGGTCGTCGCGACCTGCGTGCGCGTGCCGGTGTTCGTCGGCCATAGCGAAGCGATCACGATCGAGTTCGAGAACGAGATCTCGGCCAAGCAGGCGCAGTCGATCCTGCGCGAGTCGCCGGGTATCATGCTCATCGACAAGCGCGAGGACGGCGGATACGTCACCCCCGTCGAATGCGTCGGCGACTATGCCACTTTCGTCAGCCGCGTCCGCGAGGATCCGACGGTGGACAATGGCCTGGTGCTGTGGTGCGTTTCGGATAATCTCCGCAAGGGCGCTGCGCTCAACGCGGTCCAGATCGCCGAACTGCTCGGCCGCCGCCATCTGAAGAAGGCGGCCTGAACCCGCCGGTCGCGGACGGGGCGGCGATGATCCGGCCTATTCCGCGATCACCGCTTCGAGCTTGCCCTTGGGTTTCTTGAGCAACAGCACCAGCGGAATCACCGCCACCGAGATGATCGCCATCAGGTAGAAATCGTCGAGATAGGCGATCATCGCCGCCTGGCGCGAGACTTCCGCGTTGATCGCACCGAACACGCCGTCGGAAACCACACCGAAGCGGCCGAGCGCGCTCAGATCGAGCGACGGCACGGTTCCGGCAGTGACGTGCTGCGAGAGATCGGCATGGCTCGTCTGCGTGTTGCGGGCGAGGAGGACGGTCACCATCGAGATGCCGGCCGATTGGCCGATATTGCGCATCAGGTTGAGCAGGCTGGCGCCGTCGGTCCGGTAATGCGCGCTCAACGTCGCGAAGGCGAGCGAGTTGAGCGGCATGAAGACCAGGCCCATGCCCAGCCCCTGGACGAAGCCGGCGGTGACGACCGGCCAATAATCCATGTCGAGCGACCAGCCCGACATCTGGAACAGCGACCATCCGAAGATCACGAAGCCGACCGAGACGACCAGCCGCGTGTCGACCCGACCCATGAGCTGGCCCGCCAGCCACATGGTGACGAGCACGCCCAGTCCGCGCGGCGCCATCATCAGCCCCGTGTCGATGACCGGATAGCCGAACAGTTGCTGGAGCATCGACGGCAGCAGCGCCATCGGCGCCATGGTCGACATGCCGATGATCAGCATGAAGATCATGCCCATCACCAGGTTGCGGTTCTTGAAGATGTGCCGGTCGAACAGCGGCGCCTTGGCGGTGGCGAGATGGACGATTCCAACCCAGAGCGCGGCGAGTGCGATGCCGCCCTCGATGATGATCTCCCAACTCGCGAACCAGTCTTCCTGCTGCCCGCGGTCGAGCATCAACTGGAAGCTCGCGACCGCGATCGAGATCATCGCAAAGCCCATCATGTCGAACGAGCGCGTCTCTTTCGGTCGCGAGGGCAGCAGCGCCCAGAGGATACCGAGCGTCAGCAGGCCGACGGGGACGTTGACGTAGAATACCCAGCGCCAATTGTAATTCTCGGTCAGCCATCCGCCGAGCACGGGCCCCATGATCGGGCCGATCATCACGCCCATGCCCCAGACCGCCATCGCTTTTGCCTGTCGCTCCGGCGGATTGATGTCGAGCATCGCGGTCTGTGACAACGGATTGATGAAGGCGGCGGCGATGCCCTGCATCACGCGGAACACCACCATTTCCTCAAGGCTGACGGCGATGCCGCACAGCATCGAAGCGATGATGAAGCTTGCCACCGCGAACAGGAACAGGTTGCGCGATCCGAACCGCCCCGACAGCCAGCCCGTCGCGGGGATCGCGATCGCCGATGCGACGATGTAGCTGGTCAGCACCCAGGTGACGCTGTCCATCGTCGCGCCCAGGCTGGTCTGCATGTGCGGCAGTGCGACGTTCGCGATCGTCGTGTCGAGGATCTGCATAACCATCGCGCCCATGATGCCGATGGTGAGCAGCCAGCGATGCTTGACGGCAAGCATCGCCTGGCCGGGCGCGGGATCAGTCACGGCCGTTCTTGGTATCCACGGTGATGTTCGCGCTCAGCCCGGCGATCATCGCGCGCGGCGGCGCGTTGTCGATCGCGATGCGCACGGGCACGCGCTGCGTCACCTTCACCCAATTGCCATTGGCATTCTGCGCGGGAAGCACCGAAAATTCGGATCCTGTGCCCGCACCGATGCTGGCGACATGGCCGGTGATCTTGAGCTCGGGATAGGCGTCGAGCTTGATGCGGACCGGCTGGCCGACCGCCATATGGTCGAGGTCGGTTTCCTTGTAATTGGCTTCGATCCAGGCGCCCTGGCTCATCACCAGGCTGAGGGCGGGGAAACCGACAGGGGTGACGTTGCCCACTTGCAAACGGTTGGTCTGGCTGACGATACCGTCGGCGGGCGCGCGGACGACGGTCCGCGACAGGTCGAGTGCGGCCTTTTGCCGTTGGGCGAGCGCCGCCTGGATCGCGGCGGGCGTGCCCGAGGCGGTCGTGCCGCTGCCGATCTGCGTGGTCGCGCGGGCCGCATCGGCCTGGGCATTGGCAAGCCGCGCTTTGGATGCGGCGACTTCGTGCCGCGCGGCATCGAGGCTGGCGCGCGTCGTGAAACCGCGCTGCATCAGCGCATTCTGGCGATCGAAAGTGGCCTGGGCCAGCTGGATATCGGCGCGCGCGCTCTCGATATCGGCGGCGGCCCCGCCCGTGTCGGTCGACAGCGTCGCGACCTGGACACGCGCCGTGGCGATCGCGGCATCGGCCTGGGCAAGCGCGATGCGATAGGGTTCGGGGTCGATGACGAACAATATGTCGCCGGCCTTGACGCGCTGATTCTCCTTCACGCGCACATCGACGATCCGGCCCGTCACATCGGGGCCGATCGAGACCATGTCCTGCTGGACATAGGCGTTGTCCGTGGAAACATAGCGTCCGCCGGTCAGCCAGAAATAACCGCCGATCGCGGCGATCAGCAGCGGCACCGACAGCATCAGCGCCAGCCGGCCCCATTTGCGGCGCGGCTTCTCCGCGACGGCTTCGGTTTCGGCCGGCAATTCCAGCGCAATCGGGCGTTCGATCGGCTTCGCGTCTTCCAGAACCACGGGTTCGCCCAGATCAGCCATGTGCACGTACTCCGCACTCGTCGCCCCTGCGCGACAGATTCTCTTGAACACGCGTGAGCAGCGCATTGAGCTGCTGCTCTTCGGACTCGCTGAATCCGTCCAGCGCTTCTCCGAACAGCTCTTCCGCCCAGCCCTTGAGCTGCGCGATGATCGGCGTGGCCTTGTCGGTCAGGAAAAGCTGCCAGGCGCGCCGGTCATTGGGATCGGCGCGCCGCTCGACCAGGCCCGCTTCCTGCAGCCGGTCGATCATGCGGCTCAAGGTGATCGGCTCGACTTCCAGCAGTTCGGCGATTCCGCCCTGGTTGATGCCCTCGCGGCGCGCCAGCAAGGTGAGCACGCGCCATTGCGGGCGGGTGACGCCGATGGTGCGCGCCTTTTCGTCGAAGCTGCGGCGAAGCAGGCGCGACACGTCGGCAACAAGGAAGCCAAGAGGGTCGCTCATGACGTACGATATAATAACAATGCTTATTATATACAAGGTCAGTTGAATTGCGTTTCAGGCTCGGCCAGTTGCAGGCGATGCAACTGCTGGCCGATTTGCGCGCGCTCCCGGCTGCGCAGTTCCGCGCCTTCGTCGCGCTGGGCATCATGCTGATCCTCGCGCAGATCGCTCAGCCCTTTCCGGAAATCGCCTGGCTTCACCACGCGCCGACCGCGCTGCTGCTGATCCTGGCACCGATGCTGCTGCGCCGCTGGCCGCTCAGCGACGGCGCGGTCGTCGCACTGGTCCTGTTCTTTGCGCTCCACACGCTGGGCGGGCGTTATACCTATTCGAGCGTGCCCTATGACGAATGGGCGCGCGCATTGACGGGCGGAACGCCGAGCGGCTGGTTCGGCTGGACGCGCAACCATTATGACCGGCTGGTCCATTTCGCCTTCGGGCTGCTCTTCTACGCACCGGTGCGAGAGATTGCGCGCCGACATTGCGGTCAGTCGCGCGGGCTCGCCGCGATCGTCTCGCTCGGTTTTGTGCTGTCGGTCGGCGCGCTCTACGAGATTTTCGAAGGGCTGCTGACGCTGGCCGTCGCGCCCGAAATGGCCGATGACTATAATGGCCAGCAGGGCGATATGTGGGACGCGCAGAAGGACATGGGGCTTGCCTTTGTCGGTGGGCTGCTGGCCGCCGCCTGGGTGCGATGGAGAGCGCGATGAGCGAGCCGATGGCCGGCGGCTGCCAGTGCGGGCGGGTCCGTTACGAAGCCGATGTCGCGAATGACGATGCCTATCTCTGCCATTGCCGCTATTGCCAGCGCGCGACGGGCGGCGTCTCGGTCGCGTTCAAGAATCTGCCCAAGGCGGCGGTCCGCTGGACGGGGGAGGCGCCCGACTATTACGCGAGTTCCCCGATCGCGCACCGGCCGTTCTGCAGTCGCTGCGGCACGCCGCTCGGCTTCGCCTTCCCCGATGGTGAGACTATCGATCTGACCGTCGGCAGCTTCGACGATCCATCGCGGTTTCGGCCCAAACATCATTTCGCGGTGGAAAGCATGCACGAGGCCTGGATCGACACCGCCGGCCTGCCGCGCTACCGCGCCGATGAATATCAGGCTCTCAACGACCGCTGGATCCAGGCCATTGGCAAGCTCCCCGACTGACGTCTCGACATATCGCTTTGCAAGCTTCGACGGGGTCGAGCTTGCCTGGCACGAAATGGGTGCGCCTGATGCGCGGCCGCTGGTGCTGATCCATGGCTATTTCTCGGACGCCTTCACCAACTGGATCCGTTACGGCCATGCCGCGCGGATCGCGGCCGCCGGCTATCGCGTGATCATGCCCGATCTGCGCGCGCACGGGCAGAGCGCCAAGCCGCACGATCCGGCCGCCTATCCGCCCGATGTGCTTGCAAAGGATGGCTTCGCGCTGATCGCGCATCTCGGCCTGTCCGACTATGATCTGGGCGGCTACTCGCTCGGCGCGCGAACCTCGGTGCGGATGCTTGTCGGCGGCGCGGCGCCGGGCAGGGCAGTGATCGCGGGCATGGGGCTGCAGGGGCTGATCAACACCGGCGATCGCGCCGGCCATTTCCGCCATATCCTGACCAATCTGGGCAGCCATCGGCGCGGCAGCCCCGAATGGATGGCGGAAGCGTTCCTCAAGACCACGAAGGGCGACCCGGTTGCGTTGCTGCGCATCCTCGACAGCTTCGTCGATACGCCCGTTGCCGATATCGAATCGCTCGATTTGCCGGTGCTGGTGCTCTCGGGCGAGGATGACGACGACAACGGATCGCATGCGGCGCTGGCCGGCGCGCTGCCCGATGCCGTGGTGCGCGAGATTCCCGGGGGGCATATGAGCGCGGTGATCCGGCCGGAGCTTGGTGAAGAAATTGCACGATTTCTAGCGTCTTGACCATGTTCGACGTCGGGTTCAGTCTGGATCGCGGAACCGGTTCGCGTTCAGATCAAGGAAGTCCGATGAAGTCCGCATTGTCAGCGATCGCGCTTGTCACCATGCTCGCGGGCGCTTCGCCCGTTCTTGCCCAAACCGCTGCGGATGCGGATAAATTCGTCGCTGATGCCGAGAAGGAGCAGCGCGAATTCGGCACCTCCAAGGCGCAGGTCGACTGGATCAACGAGACCTATATCACCGACGACACCAACGCGATCGCCGCTCTTTTCGCGACTCGGGAGAGCGAGATGCGCGTACGCCAGGCGAAGGACGCGGCACGGTTCGACAAGGTGCCGGGCCTTTCATACGATGCCCGGCGCAAGATCGATGTGCTGCGCGGCGGCATCACCTTGCCGGCACCGACGACACCGGGGTCGGCGGCGGAACTCGCGACCGTCGCGACCCGCATCAAGGGACTGTATGGTGGCGGCAAAGGCACTGTCAACGGCAAGCCGATCTCGGGCAGCGATATCGAGGCCGCGATGGGTGAGGTGCGCGATCCCGCCAAGCTCAAGGAGATGTGGGTCAGCTGGCACGACAATGTCGGTGCGCCGATGCGCGACGATTATGCGAAGATGACCGAGATCGCGAATGCGGGCGCGCGCGAACTGGGCTTCACCGATGTTGGCGCGATGTGGCGCTCGCAATATGACATGCCGGCCGACGATTTCGCAAAGCTGACCGACAAGCTCTGGCAGGACGTCAAGCCGCTCTACGACGAACTCCATTGCTACACGCGCGGCAAGCTCAATGAGAAATATGGCGATGCCGTCCAGCCCAGGACCGGACCGATCCGTGCCGACCTGCTCGGCAATATGTGGGCGCAGGAATGGGGCAATATCTACGACGTGGTGGCGCCCCCGGGCGCCGGCGATATCGGTTATGACGTCGGCGAATTGCTGAAGGCGCGCGGCGACGATCCATTGAAGATGGTGAAGACGGGCGAGGGCTTCTACAGTTCGCTCGGCTTCGCGCCCTTGCCCGAGACATTCTGGAAGCGTTCGCAATTCCTCAAGCCCGCCGACCGCGAGGTGGTGTGCCATGCCTCGGCCTGGGATCTCGACAATGTCGACGATCTGCGGATCAAGATGTGCATCAAGGTGAATTCGGACGATTTCGTCACGATCCATCACGAACTGGGCCATAATTATTACCAGCGCGCCTATAACAAGCAGCCCTATCTCTACCTGAACGGCGCGAACGACGGCTTCCACGAAGCCATCGGCGATTTTGTCGCGCTGTCGATCACGCCCGACTATCTCGTCAGCATCGGCCTGCTCGACAAGGCGAAAGTGCCTGCCGCGGACAAGGATCTCGGTCTGCTGTTGCGCCAGGCGATGGACAAGATCGCTTTCCTGCCCTTTGGCCTGCTCGTCGACAAATGGCGCTGGGGTGTGTTCAGCGGCCAGATCCCGGCAACTGGCTATGAGAAGGGCTGGAACGATCTGCGTCTGCGCTATCAGGGCATCGTCCCGCCCGTGGCGCGCGACGAGACCCGCTTCGATCCCGGTGCCAAATTCCATGTCCCGGCGGCGGTGCCCTATACCCGCTATTTCCTCGCCCGGATCCTCCAGTTCCAATTCTACCAGGCCGCCTGCAAGCAGGCGGGATGGACGGGGCCGCTGCATCGCTGCTCATTCTATGGCGACAAGGCGGTCGGCGCGAAGCTCAATGCCATGCTCGAAATGGGCGCATCCAAGCCCTGGCCCGATGCGCTCCAGGCCTTCACCGGCAGCCGCGAAATCTCCGGCAAGGCGATGCTCGCCTATTTCGCACCGCTGCAATCCTGGCTCAAGACGCAGAACAAGGGCAAGCAATGCGGGTGGTGACGGAACGAAGATGATGGGCTCGGGGGGGCCATATATGCGGACGCGCCGGGGACGGATCGGTCACGCTCGGCGTCGCCGCGCATGAATCTGCCGCTCGTCAACCTGGCCGTGCTCTTGTCGGTCGCGTCGATCATGTGCGTGGCGATGACGCTCGCCTGGCTCTATTTCGGGCGGCAGCGCTATGCGCAGCTTTGGGCGCTCTCGGCGGCCGGCGCCGTGCTGCAATGGAGCATCAGCGCCTATGCTCGGATCGTGATCCCCGACGAGGTCTGGCCGCTCTTCATCACCGGTACGTTGATTGCCGTGGATTCCGCGCTGATCGCCATCGGCGCGCGGCATCGCGCGCAGCTGCCGCTCCGGCTGCCGATCATGGTCGGCATCATCATGTTCTCGATCCTGGCCATGGGATTCGCCGCAGTGACCGGCAGCCTCGCGATCCGCGGCATGGTCGCCAATTTCCACGCCGGGATCATGTTCGTGGTGGCAGCGGTGGCGCTGTTCCCGCGAGGCCGGCCTGCCTATCCGCCCGAAGTGGCGGTGGTGTTCGCCTTCGGCCTGTTCGCGCTGTTCCAGTTCGCGCTGGCGATATTGTCGCTCGGCATGGACTCGCGTTACATGCTCGCGACCGGACAACTCTATCGCGACGTCCTCGTCATCGGGCTGCCCGCCGTCTATGCGGCGGTCGGCGTGGCGGCGGTGTTCGTCCTGGCGATGGATCTCAACGACCGGCTGCGCGCGCTCGCGACACGCGATCCGCTCACCGGCACGCTCAATCGGCGCGGGCTCGAGCAGGCGGCCACCAATGCCTTTGCCGATGCGCGCCGCCGCCGCCGCGATCTTGCCATCGTGCTCTGCGCGGTCGACGGTTTCGACGCGATGCGCAGGGCGCGGGGGCAATCCGCGATCGATGGCGCGCTCGCGATCGTCGCCGACATCATCCATGCCAGCGTGCGCGAGGAGGATCTGCTGGCGCGCACCGGCCAGGCGGAGTTCTGCCTGTTGCTGATCGATGCCTCGCCTCAGATCGCGACCGAGGTGGTCGAACGCGCGCGTCAGGAGATTGCGGGTGCGACCATCGGCGGCGCGCGGCCTTTCTCGCTCACCGTCAGTTTCGGGATCACCGGTTTTCGCACCGACGATATCGTGCTGTCGTCCGCACTTGAACGTGCCGATGCCGCCTTGTGCCAGTCGATCGCGGCGGGCGGCGATCGGACCATGCTTTCGGCCGATCTCGTGCCGTGACGCCGGCGATCGTGATTCTGTCGGTGCTGTTCTTCACCAGCGCGATCCTGTGCATCACGATGACGCTGGCCTGGCTTCATTTTGGCCGTGCCCGCCATGTTTCGAGCTGGGCTTTCGCTTATGGTCTGGGCGCGCTGCAATGGGTTGTGAACGCGCTCGGCGTGCTTATCGCCCCGAACGATCCGATTCCGGTCATCATCGCAAGCGTGGCGGTGCTCGGATCGAGCGCGCTGGTGCCGATCGGCGCGCTGCAACGCGCCGGCAGGCCGGTGCATCCGGGGTGGTTCATCGCCGTTGGGCTGTTGTTCGCGGCGGCGATCGCGCTGGTCTACACCGTGCTTCCCAATCGCGCGCTTCAGGGCGCGTTATCCAACATATTCGCGATCATCATGATGCCGATCGCAGCGATCGCGATCTGGCCCAGGCATCGGCGGCCCAATGCGCCCGAGGCGGCCTTCATCGTCATGCTTGGGGTCTTCACGCTTTATCAGATCGCGTTGAGCGGTTCGGCGCTGCTGATCGGGCCGGAGGGGGACCGGCTGGCGATCGAACGTTATCGCATGATCCTCGGCATCGGCCTGCCGCCAGTCTATGTCGGAACGGGTATCGCCGCGATCTTCCTGATTGCGGGCGATCTGTCGGAGAATCTCCAGCAACTCGTCACCCGGGACGGTTTGACCGGCGCGCTCAACCGGCGCGGCATCGAACAGGCCGCGACCGTGGCCATGGCCAATGCGCGGCGGCGCGACCAACCGTTCACCGTGGTGATCGGCGACATCGACCATTTCAAGCGGGTCAACGATCGTTTCGGCCATGCCGTCGGGGATCGCGCGCTGGTGTCGTTCGCCGACAATGTCCAGGCGGCCGTGCGCGAGGTCGATATTTTCGGCCGGCTGGGTGGTGACGAATTCTGCCTGCTGCTGACCGATCTTGCGCCGGAGGATGCCGGTGAGGCAGTCGAGCGTATCCGGCGCGAGGTGGCAGCCATCCGTTTCGACGACAAGCCCGAACTGGTCTTCACGGCAAGTTTCGGTGTGGCCGGCTTCGATCGAGAGGACCTGGCGTTCGGCCAGATCCTCCAGCGTGCGGATCAGGCGCTTTACGATGCCAAGAATGCCGGCCGTAACCGCGTCGTGATCAGGCCCGTGCCGGCCAGAACGGGTGTGCGCGCCGGAGCCGTCTCTATCTGAAGGGCGGCTCGCTGAAAGCGCGCAGCTTGCGGCTGTGGAGCTTGCTGCCCTCGCGGCGGAGCCGGTCGCAGGCCTCGATGCCGATCCGCATATGCTCGCTGATCGCGCGTTCGTAGAAGCGATTGGCCTGGCCGGGCAGTTTGAGTTCGCCATGCAGCGGCTTGTCCGACACGCAGAGCAGCGTGCCATAGGGAACGCGGAAACGATAACCCTGGGCTGCGATGGTCGCCGATTCCATGTCGATGCCCACCGCGCGCGATTGGGAAAAGCGGAGCGCCGACGCCGAATATCGCAATTCCCAGTTGCGATCGTCGGTGGTCACGATCGTGCCGGTGCGCAGCCGGCGCTTGAGCGTTTCGGCATTCTCGCCCGACACCGTCTCCGCGGCGGCGGCGAGCGCGAGCTGGACTTCGGCGATCGCGGGCACCGGAATCTCGGGCGGTAGCACGTCGTCGAGCACATGGTCGTCGCGCAGATAAGCATGGGCGAGCACATAGTCGCCGATGCGCTGGCTGGGACGCAGTCCGCCGCAATGGCCGATCATCAGCCATGCCTCGGGCCGGACGACCGCGAGATGGTCGGTGATCGTCTTCGCGTTGGATGGGCCGACGCCGATATTGACGACGCTGATGCCCGAACGGTCGGGCGCGATCAGGTGATAGGCGGGCATCTGGTGCCGGCGCCATGCGCTGTCGGCCACCACGCGTTCGGGATCGGCGGTCTCGGGCGTCACCATCACGCCGCCCGCGCCCGAAAGCGCGGTGAACCGGCTGCCTTCACCGAGCTGGCCGCAGGCCCAGCGGACGAACTCGTCGATATAGCGGTGATAGTTGGTGAACAGGATGTAACGCTGGACATGCTCGGGCGGCGTGCCGGTGTAATGGCGCAGCCGGGCGAGCGAGAAATCGGTGCGCAGCCCGTCGAACAGCGCAAGCGGGCGCGCCGCGTCGGGCAGGTCGCGATAGGTGCCGTCGGCGATCTCGTCGCCGATGAATGCGAGCTCGGTCGCGGGGAACCAGCGTGACAGCTCGGTCGCGCTGACATCGTCGAGCATCAGGTCATGCCCGGCCTCGAGCACATAGGGAAAGGGGATTTCCTGCCGTCCCGGGGCGGCCGAGACCTCGACGTCGTAATCCTCGATCAGCAGGCTCAGCTGCTCGACCAGATAATCGGCGAACAGCGCGGGCTTGGTGACGCTGATCGCATAGTCGCCGGGGGTGACCAGCCGGCCGAACGAGCGGGGCGGCACCGGTGCGTCGCCTTGTCCGCGATAGCGCAGCCGGATTTCGGGATAGGCAAAGGCGCCATTGGTGCGATCGGCGGACTCGGGCGGTTCGCCGGTGCGGATGAAGCGCTCGAGCGCGGTGCGCAGGCGATCGACCGAGGCGGTGTAGAGAGCGTCAAGCTCGGCGACGATGGTTTTTGCGTCGGACATTGACAGCAACTATCCGAGCCCGGCCCATGCTGGCAAGCCCTCGGTCTTGCCTCCGGGCGCTGCGGGCTATAGAGCGCGCGAGCATTTTTCTTTGAATCGTGAGAACCCCATGAAGATCAGCGGCGTGGACATCCGTCCCGGCAACATCATCGAATATGAAGGTGGCATCTGGCGCGCGGTGAAAATCCAGCACACCCAGCCGGGCAAGGGCGGCGCCTATATGCAGGTCGAGATGAAGAATCTCATCGACGGCCGCAAGAACAATGTTCGCTTCCGCTCGGCTGAAACGGTCGAGAAGGTGCGGCTGGATACCACGGATTTCCAGTTCCTGTTCGCGGACGGCGATACGCTGACCTTCATGGACAAGGACACTTACGACCAGATCACCTTGCCCCGCGACCTGCTGGGCGATGCCGCGGCCTTTCTGCAGGACGGCATGGACGTGGTGATGGAGCTTTACGACGAGAAGCCGATCTCGGTTCAGCTTCCCGATCAGATCGAAGCGACGATCGTCGAGGCCGACGCGGTGGTGAAGGGGCAGACTGCCTCGTCGAGCTACAAGCCCGCGATCCTCGACAATGGCGTGCGCATCATGGTCCCGCCGCACATCGCATCGGGCACGCGCATCATCGTCGACGTCTATGAACAGGCCTATGTGAAGCGGGCCGAGTGAGCGAATAAGCCCTTCCTTCCCGGGGAAGGGCGCGTGGAGGCCGATCCGTCGGCGCGATCCATCGGCTATTGCGTTCAAGCCGGGTGAAGCCGCATCATGCGGCGGCGCCTGCGCACCAACCCTGTCCTTCCCCGCGCGCGGGGAAGCTGGAGATTTGTCTTGGTTTCCCATTCCGGCATCCTCACCGTCATGGAGCGCGCCGCCCGCAAGGCCGCGCCGCGGCTCCGCCGCGACTTCAACGAGGTGCAGCATCTCCAGGTCTCGAAAAAGGGGCCGGCCGATTTCGTTTCGATGGCCGACCAGCGCGCCGAGCGCACTTTGTATGACGAGTTGCTGAAGGCACGCCCGGACTGGGGGTTCCTGCTCGAAGAGGGTGGCGAGATTGCGGGTGATCCGACCAAGCCGCGCTGGATCATCGATCCGCTCGACGGCACCACCAACTTCCTCCATGGCATCCCGCACTTCGCCATTTCGATTGCCGTCGAGGAACCGAGGCCGGGCGGCGGTCGCGGCGAGATCATCAGCGCACTCGTCTATCAGCCGCTGACCGACGAGAGCTTCTGGGCGGAAAAGGGCAGGGGCGCCTGGCTTCAGGACCAGCGGCTGCGCGTCTCGTCGCGTCGCCATCTCGACGAAGCGCTGATCGCGACCGGCACGCCGTTCAAAGGGCATGGCGACCATGCCGAATGGCGTGCGATCCATGACGCGATCGCCCCCGAAGTGGCGGGCATTCGCCGGCTCGGTTCGGCCTCGCTCGATCTCGCCTGGGTTGCGGCCGGGCGCTATGACGGCTTCTGGGAAAGCGGGCTCAAGCCCTGGGACATTGCGGCGGGCATCCTGCTCGTCCGCGAAGCCGGCGGTTTCGTCACCGATTTCCGCGGTGCCGACCGTGCACTGGAGCGCGGCGAATTGCTGGCCGGGAACGATGTGCTCCATTCGCGCCTCCACAAACTGCTCGCCGGCGGGATGAAGGCGCCGCGCTGAGCCGATCCTGACAGCGATTGCCGCCGCATTTCCGCCCGACTTCGGGCGCGACGTTTCCCGGCTTGCGGTCGGGGCTGTCGAGGAATAGCCTCTCCCCGAAACAAAAGGGGAGATGCGAGATGGATTATGGCTTTCTGGGCTGGATCGTCGTCGGTTTGATCGCCGGCGCGCTGGCGAAATGGATCATGCCGGGCAAGGATCCGGGCGGCATCTTCGTCACCATCCTGATCGGTATCGCCGGCGGCCTGATCGGCGGATTTATCGGCAGCAAGCTCGGACTGGGCGGCAACGGCAATATCGTGAACATCCTGATCGCGACCGCGGGCGCGATCCTGCTCCTCTGGATCTACCGGATGGTGAAGGGCCGGGCAGCCTGAACCGACATATCGGCGCGCGGTTTCGGGCCGTTGGCCCGGCCACGCGTCGAGAGGGGCTGAAAGGTCGGCGATATGGGTGGGGTTGAACTGATCGGCCTCGCGGCCAGCATAAGCCTGCTGTCCGGATGGCGTATTTATCTGTGCACCTTCGCCACCGGCCTCGCGATGCGCACCGGCTGGATCGACCTGCCGAACCATTTGGCCGGCCTCGACGTGCTCGCCAATCCCTGGGTGCTCGGCATATCCGGCGTCGGCCTGGTCGCCGAATTCTTCGCCGACAAGCTGGCGTGGCTCGATTCGATCTGGGACGCCGTCCATACGTTCGTCCGCCCGGTGGGCGGTGCGTTGCTCGCAATGGCGATCGTCGATGCCCAGGATCCCACATGGCAGGTCGCGAGCCTGCTGCTCGGCGGCAGCGCGGCGCTTCTCAGTCACGGCGCGAAGATGGGCACCCGCGCCGTCGTCAACATGAGTCCCGAACCCTTCAGCAATATCGCAGTATCGAGCAGCGAGGATGTCGCCACCGGCGGGCTGCTGCTGCTCGTGCTCGCAAACCCGATCGCGGCGGTGGTCGTCGCGATATGCCTGCTTCTGGCGGCGATCGCGCTGATCGTCATGCTGCGACGCCTGTTGCGCCGGCTGACGCCCGCCGGTCGCTGAGCCGCCGCCGCGTGCCGACCTCTTGCGGAATATGAAGAGGCAATGATCCACATCGTCGATCGTCGTCGAACCATGACGGGGCTCTGGGCCCTGGCAACGTTGCTGAGCATGGGCGTTGCGCTCTTTTCCTATCGATACCTGCCGGCAATGGGGCCATTGGCGCCCGACATTCTCGCCAATCTCTTCGCCAGGCCATGGCTGACGCTCCATGTCGCCGGCGCGGCCACGGCCTTGTTGCTCGCGCCGGCTCAGCTTTTGCCGCGCGTGCGGTCCGCGGCGCCGATCGTCCATCGCTGGATCGGCCGCATCTATGTGATCAGCTGCCTGCTCGGCGCGATCGCCGGCTTCGTTCTTGCCTTTGGTTCGACCGCCGGCCCGATCGCGACCATGGGCTTTGGCAGCCTGGCTGTCCTGTGGGCGCTGGTGAACAGCCTTGGCTGGCGCGCTGCCCGGCAACGCCGCTTTGCCGAACATCGCCTCTGGATGATCCGTTCCTTCGCACTGACCTTCGCGGCGGTGACGCTCCGGATCTACATGCCGCTGGTCCCGCTGACGAATTTGGACTTTGTCGACGGGTATCGGGCGATTTCTTTCTTGTGCTGGATGCCGAACCTGTTCCTGGCGGAGATCTATATTCGTCGGATGGGGCGATCCGGCTGAGCCGGCCTCGATCGGTTCTGCGCGCCGGTACCTTGCGTTTCGTGCGCGGAACGGCATGATCGCTGTCACCATCATGACAGTATACGCACCGGCATCCACCCGACCCAATCGCATCGTGACGGCCTTGCTGGCCGCGCTGTTGCTCGCCATCCTGCTGCTGCAGACTGCGGCGGCGCCGTTGCGCGAGCCCAATGCCGACGACGATTTCACTCTTCGCGAAATGATGATCCCGATGCGCGACGGGGTGAAGCTTTACACGATCATCCTGACTCCGAAGAATGCGAAGGGCGATCTGCCGATCCTGCTGCAGCGCACGCCCTATGAGGCGTCGGCGACGATGGGGGCCAAGGCGCATCCCGATCTGAACGCCGTGCTGGGGCCGCGCTTCGCCGAGCTGCCCGGCTATATCTGGGTGTTCCAGGACATTCGCGGACGCTATAAATCCGAGGGCGAGTATTCGCACAACCGGCCGCCGCGCGGACCATTGAACGACACGCCCACCGATGAATCGACCGATGCGTGGGACAGCATCGACTGGCTCGTCCGCAATGTGGCGGGCAATAATGGCCGGGTCGGCATTTATGGCACGTCCAATCCCGGCTGGCTGGTGCTCAACGCACTGCTCGGCCCGCACCCCGCGCTCAAGGCGGCGGTGCCCGTCAACGCGGTCGGCGATCTGTGGATGGGCGACGATTATTTCCACAACGGCGCCTTCCGCCTCAGCTTCGCCGTCGAATATCTCTATCGCATGGGCACGCGCGCCGATGCGCAGCTGGCCATGGCGTTCAACCATCACGATCTTTATTCCTGGTTCCTGAAGGCCGGCAGCGCGGGCGATATCGACGCCCGCTACTTCGACAAGCGCCAGGCATTCTGGAAGCTGGCGCTCGAACATCCCGCCTATGACGCCTATTGGCAGGCCAAGGCGATGCCGCCTTTGCTCGCCGCCGCCAAAACGGACAGCGTGCCGACGCTCAACGTCCATGGCTGGTTCGATCAGGAGGATATTTACGGCCCGCCGGCCACCTATGCGGTGATGGAAAAGGGCGACACCGCCAATGATCGCAATTTCTTCTCGGCTGGCCCCTGGTATCACGGCCAGAGCTGGGCGAATGGCGAGAATATCGGCGCGATGCGCTGGAGCGAGGATACTGCGAAGCGCTGGCGCGAAGACGTACTGGCGCCGTTCCTCGCGCACTATCTGAAGGACGGTCCGGCGCATGGCCTTGCCGCGGCAACGGTGTTCGAGACCGGCAGCAATCGCTGGCGCCGCTTCGACGCCTGGCCGCCGCGCGCGCTGGAGACGCGCAGGCTGTATCTCGGCGCCGGCAACGGGCTGGTCTGGACGGCACCGTCGGCTGAAAAGGGCGCGGATTCCTACGTCTCCGATCCCGCCAAGCCCGTGCCCTATCAGCCACGGCCGATCCGCCGCATCGTCGGCGACGCCGACGGCTTGGCGGGGTGGCGGTCCTGGTTGACGATGGATCAGCGTTTCGTCGACGGTCGTCCCGACGTGCTGACCTATATGAGCCCGCCGCTCGAGGAACCGCTCACCGTGCGCGGCACGATCGTCGCGCGGCTCCAGGCGGCGACCAGCGGCACTGACGCGGACTGGGTGGTGAAGGTGATCGACGTCTTTCCCGACGACAATCCCGATGACGACCGGCTTGGCGGCTATCAGTTCATGATCGCGGGCGACATCCTTCGCGGCCGTTATCGGGAAAGCTTCAGCGTGCCTCGTCCGATCTCGGCGAACCGGCCGCTGGGCTACGAACTCCGCCTGCCGCAGGTCAACCACCGGTTCGGACGCGGCCATCGCCTGATGGTGCAGATCCAGTCGAGCTGGTTCCCACTCTATGATCGCAATCCGCAGAGCTTCGTGCCCAATATCATGAACGCTAAGCCGGCCGATTATCGCGCCGCGACCCAGACCATCTACCGCAACGCGCGCAATCCATCCTTTCTCGAGCTGCCGGTCGACCCTGCCGCTCGCTGATATGGCCACCTAATCACTGGTTAGGACTTTGTCGGCATCATGGCTTCGGTGAACGCCAGGTGGCGGGAGGAAACCGATGGAGCGGGATTCCGAGCGGCTATTGCTCGAATCGCGAGTGCGCATGCTCTACGTGACCGTGGTTCCCGCCGCGATCCTCGGCTTTGCGGCCGTGGCATTGATCGTCGCCACCTATTGGCGCACCGTATCTCCATCGATGCTGCTGCTCTGGGCGGGCGCGGTCGGCGCCGTGATGGCGTTGCGCGGCGTCACTTCGATCGCGTTTCGGCGGCAATGGCCGCGCGAGCTGACGATGATCGGCTGGGCGCGCGTCGCCGTCGCCGCGATCTTCCTGTCGGGCCTGCTCTGGGGCATTGGCGGCTATTGGCTGATCAGCGTCGGCAGCAGCGGGCAGAATCTGGTGTTCTGCGTCGTCGCGCTCGGCGCGGTGATGGTGATATTGGGGCATGTCGCCTGGTGGTCGGGGCATATCGCCTTTCACGTGCCGCTTTTCGTGCTGATCGCGCTGGGTTTCTTCTCCAGCCGTGAGCCGGAGGGTGTCTATCTCGGTATCGCCTCGCTCGTCGTCTGCACATTCTCCGGTTTCATCGGCTGGCGACTGAGCGGGTTGATCGTTCAGGTCATGCGCATCTCGGCGCAGAAGCAGCAGCTTGTCTCCGCGCTCGAACTCGCCAACGAACAATTGCGGCGGCTGAGCCTGACCGACGCGCTCACCGGCCTGCACAATCGCCGTCATCTGATCGAGGCGATCGAAGCGGCGCTCGCCTTGTCGTTGACCGATCCCCGGCCGTTCGCGCTGGTGCTGATCGATGTCGATCACTTCAAATCCTATAATGACAGCTTCGGTCACCGCGAGGGCGATCTCTGTCTGCGCGCAGTGGCCGAAACGATCGCGCGTCACGCTGCCGGAATGTCCGGCGTCGCCTCACGCTATGGTGGGGAGGAATTCGCGATCCTGCTGCCCAACGCCGATTTGCCGCGTGCCTGGATGGTCTGCGAGCGACTGCGAGAGGATATCGAGGCGCTTGGCGATCAGCCGGGTTCATGTTTGCGGCGTAGCGTGACTGCCAGCCTCGGCGTCGCGGCGGCGGGGCGGGGCAGTGGGCTGGATGTCCATCAACTGTTCGATATCGCGGATCGTGCGCTCTATGCCGCCAAGAATGGCGGGCGGAATCGCGCATGTGTGGGGCAGCCGCTCGGTGCGGCGCCGCCGTCACCGGGTTTCATGCGCAAGCTGGCGAGTTGAAGGTAAGGCGGACTGGTTCCTTCGCCGCGCCCCGCCGCTATTTCTTCAGATGATCGCGGAAACGCGGGATGAGCGCGATGAAGGTGCCGAGATTGTCGTAGAAGAGCTCCTTGCTCAGCCCGCCGAAATCCATGTCGACATCCATCTCCATCACCGGATCGCCATCCTTGTCGACATAGGCGCGCGCCCAACGCTGGCTCTTGTTCCAGTCGTTGATGCGTTCGAGCGTCGCCTTGACGTCGGTGAAGCCGGTATAGAATTGGATGGTGGTGCAGCCCGTCTTCCCCTTGGCGCAGTTGAAGAAGAAGATGGTGACCGGCACCCCGGAATCGGCGGTGCGCACATAGTCCGCATCCGTTCCCTTGATCAGTTCGGCCTTGTAACCCTTGGCCTGAAGCAGCGCGACCAGCTTCTGATGGTCGGCGACGACCTGTTCGGCTGCGGCCGGTGTCGCGAGCGTGGCAAGCGCCAGTGCGATGCCGGCACCCAGCCATTTGCGGTTCTTCATGTCGATGCCCCCTATGCCGCCTGCGTCCCGCCGGAAAGGTGTTCGCAACCTCCGCCGCTGTCAACGCGACGGACTGGAAAGTGGCTGAAATCCGGCTAATTGCGAATCATTCTCACTGGTTCACGGCCTTGCTTCGCGGGTGCAGCAGTCCTAAAGCCCCGCCATAAATCTGGCCGTACGAGAGTCTCTTGGTCGATCTGTCACAATATCTGCCGATCCTGCTCTTCCTGGGCGTGGCATTGGCGCTGTCCAGCGTGTTCGTCTTCGCGCCCATGGCCGTTTCGCGGCTGACGGGCGCGCATCAGCCGACTCCTGAGAAGCTCACCGAATATGAATGCGGCTTCCCGGCCTTCGAGGACAGCCGCGCGCAATTCGACGTCCGCTTCTATCTGGTCGCGATCCTCTTCATCATCTTCGATCTCGAGGCCGCGTTCCTCTATCCCTGGGCGGTGTCGCTGGGCGAGATCGGCTGGGCGGGCTGGACAGCGATGATGATCTTCCTCGCGGAGCTCGCGCTCGGCCTTGTCTATGCCTGGAAGAAGGGAGCGCTCGAATGGGAGTAGAACTCAGCCCATCGATCCCCGGTGTGCCGCATGGCGCGCCGATGCCGGGCACTTTGCCCGATCAGTCCTTTTTCGAAGGGCTGAACGGCGAGCTTTCGGACAAGGGGTTCCTGGTCACTTCGACCGAGGAACTGTTCCAATGGGCGCGCACCGGCTCGCTCTGGTGGATGACCTTCGGCCTTGCCTGCTGCGCGGTCGAGATGATCCATGTGAACATGCCGCGTTACGACATGGAGCGCTTCGGCGCCGCGCCGCGCGCATCCCCGCGCCAGTCGGACGTGATGATCGTCGCCGGCACGCTCTGCAACAAGATGGCGCCGGCGCTGCGCCGGGTCTACGACCAGATGTCGGAGCCCAAATACGTCATCTCGATGGGCAGCTGCGCCAATGGCGGCGGCTATTATCACTATAGCTACAGCGTCGTGCGCGGCTGCGACCGGATCGTGCCGGTGGACATCTATGTCCCCGGTTGTCCGCCGACCGCCGAGGCGTTGCTCTATGGCGTGATGCAGCTCCAGCGGAAGATCCGCCGCATCGGCACGATCGAGCGCTGATATGGCCAGTCCCGCACCTGCATACGCCAGCAATGATGGCGTGATCGACGCCATACGCGCCGCACTTGGCCCGGCATTGGTCGACGCGATCGAGGCCGTCGGCGAAATCAAGCTGATCGTCGGCCGGGACTCGCTGGTCCAGGCGATGACCGCGCTGCGCGACGATTGCGGTTACCAGCAGCTGATGGAGATCGCCGGCGTCGACTGGCCCGACCGTGAGGAGCGGTTCGAAGTCGTCTATTGCCTGCTCAGCCTGACCAGGAACCACCGCATCCGCGTCCATGTCTCGACCGACGAGGACAAACCGGTGCCGAGCGTGACCGGCCTGTGGCCCGTCGCCGGCTGGCTGGAGCGCGAGGTGTACGACATGTACGGCGTGCTTTTCACCGGCAATGCCGATCTGCGCCGCATCCTGACCGATTACGGGTTCCGCGGCCATCCGCAGCGCAAGGACTTTCCGCTGACCGGCTATGTCGAGCTGCGCTATTCGGAAGAGGCGAAGCGCGTTGTCTATGAGCCTGTCCAGCTCGCCCAGGATTTCCGCAGCTTCGATTTCATGAGTCCCTGGGAAGGCGCGCAATATGTGCTGCCCGGCGACGAAAAGGCGAAGCTGCCCGAGGCCAAGGGTGCGCCGACGCCGCTAAAGGCCGACGAGATCAAGAAGGCGGATGCGGCGAAGACGGAAGCCAAGGCACCGCCGCCGACGCCCAAGACCACCGAAAAACCCTCGGATACAGGCGCTGGTGAGCCCGCGAATACCATCGCCGCGAAGCGTTCGCCCGCGAAGAAGGCGGCGGCCAAGGATCCGGTGAAACCGGCCGCGACCAAGGCGCCGGCCAAGCCGCGCGCGCCGCGCAAGCCCAAGGGTGAGGCATGATGGTGGCGCCCGAAGTCATCAGCCTGGGTGAGAAGCTGGGAAGCTTTTCTGACCACTGGAATCCGCGCATTCTTGCTAATTACAACGGCAACGAGATTCGTGTCGCCAAGGCGCAGGGCGACTTCACCTGGCATAGCCATGGCGAAACCGACGAACTCTTCATCGTCGTGAAGGGTGAATTGGGCATCGAGTTTCGCGATGGTGTGCGCCGCCTGAAAGCCGGCGAGATGATCGTGGTGCCGCGCGGAACCGAGCATCGCCCCTTCGCCGAAGAGGAAGTGCACATGCTCCTGATCGATCGCGAAGGCGAGCCGAATACGGGCGCCAACCCGTCCGTAATGACCCGCGAAACGCTGGAGACGCTGTGATGGCCGATCGCGTCGAAATGCTGGAAGCGCAGACCACGCCGACCGATCCCACGCCGGGCGACGTCGAGATCCAGAATTACACGATCAATTTCGGTCCGCAGCACCCCGCGGCGCACGGCGTGTTGCGCATGGTGATGGAATTGGACGGCGAGATCGTCGAGCGCGTCGATCCGCATATCGGCCTGCTCCATCGCGGCACCGAAAAGCTGATCGAGTACAAGACCTATCTCCAGGCTTTGCCCTATTTCGATCGGCTCGATTATTGCTCGCCGCTCGGCATGGAGCACAGCTATGTGCTGGCGATCGAGAAGCTGCTCGATCTGGAAGTGCCGTTGCGCGGGCAATATCTGCGCGTGTTCTTCGCCGAGCTGACGCGCATCTGCAATCACATGCTCAACCTGGGCGCCCATGTGATGGACGTCGGCGCGATGACGCCCAATCTGTGGCTGTTCGAGGTTCGCGAGGATTGCCTGAACTTCTTCGAGCGGGCGTCGGGCGCGCGCATGCATGCGGCCTGGTTCCGCCCCGGCGGCGTCCATCAGGACGTGCCCCTCAAGCTGCTGACCGATATCGGTGAGTGGCTCGACAAGCGGATGCCGCGCCTGTTCGAGGATGCGATCAGCCTGGTCGCCGACAATCGCATCTTCAAGCAGCGCAATGTCGATATCGGCGTGGTGAGCAAGGACGACGCGGTCAAATGGGGCTTTTCGGGCCCGATGATCCGCGCGGCGGGCATCCCCTGGGATCTCCGCAAGAGCCAGCCTTACGACGTTTATGACCGAATGGAATTCGACGTTCCCGTCGGCACCAAGGGCGATTGCTACGACCGTTTCATGGTGCGCGTCGAAGAGGTGCGCCAGTCGATGCGGATCATGAAGCAGTGCCTGGCACAGATGCCCGAAGGGCCGGTGGCGAGCTTCGACCGCAAGGTCGTGCCGCCCAAGCGCGGTGAGATGAAGCGCTCGATGGAAGCGCTGATCCATCACTTCAAGCTCTATACCGAGGGTTTTCACGTCCCCGCCGGCGAAGTCTATGTGGCGACCGAAAGCCCCAAGGGCGAATTCGGTGTCTATCTGGTCGCCGATGGCAGCAACAAGCCCTATCGCTGCAAGATCCGGCCGACCGCGTTCAGCCACCTCCAGGCGATGGATTTCATGATGAAGGGCCATATGCTGGCCGACACCACCGCCGTTCTTTCGGCGATCGACGTGGTGTTCGGGGAATGCGACCGGTGAGTGACGGTTCCGCTCATGCTGCTGGACAACTGGCCGGAACGGTTCTTGCGGCCGTCCTTATCTATGGCGGCATCGTCCTGATCGGCTTCCTTGTCGGTAAGAAACTGGCAAAGTCGAGAGACGATGTTGAGTTCGTGAAGTGGCCGCTCCAGGTGGCTTTCGGTTTGGTGATACTGCTCCTCATTGGTCAATGTTCCGGACAAAGCAGGGCTGAGGCTGCGGAAAATTTCAACCTCAAGGTTTCGATCTGATGGCCGACGCACCTCAAATTCCCGACGAAGCGGAAACCCGCGCACGCTGGGGCAGCTTCGCGTGGACCGCGGAGAATGCCGCCACCGCGAAAGAGGTCATCGGCCGCTATCCGGCGGGGCGTCAGGCCTCGGCGGTGATGCCGCTGCTCGATCTCGCCCAGCGCCAGATCGGCGCCGAGACCGATACGCAGGGCTGGCTGCCCGTGCCCGTGATCGAATATGTCGCGCGCGAGCTCGATATGCCGTTCATGCGCGCCTATGAGGTCGCGACCTTCTACACCATGTACAATCTCGCGCCGGTCGGCCGCTATCATGTGCAGGTCTGTGGCACGACGCCGTGCATGCTGCGCGGATCGGACGAAGTGCTGTCGGCGTGCAAGAATCGCGGCCTGCAAAAGGGCAAGACCACGCCCGACGGGCTGTTCACGCTGACCGAGGTCGAGTGCCTGGGGGCGTGCGCCAATGCGCCGATGGTCCAGATCAACGACGACAATTACGAAGATCTGGATTTCGACAGCACCAGCCGGATCCTCGAGGCGCTGGCCAATGGCGAGACGCCGAAGCCCGGTCCGCAGATCGATCGCCAGACCAGCTGTCCGGAGGGTGGCCCGACCACGCTCAAGGAAATGGTGGCTGCGAACCATGATTATCGCGGGGAGTGGAAGTGATGCTCGCGGACAAGGATCGCATCTTCACCAACGTCCATGGTTTTCAGCCGTGGAACCTCGACGCCGCGATCAAGCGCGGCGACTGGGACGATACCAAGGCGCTGATGGCGCGCGGGCAGGACGCGATCATCGAGGAGATCAAGGCCTCGGGCCTGCGCGGCCGTGGCGGTGCAGGTTTTCCGACCGGCATGAAGTGGAGCTTCATGCCCAAGGAACCGCGTCCCGATCGCCCGAACTTCCTGGTGATCAATGCCGACGAATCCGAGCCCGGCTCGTGCAAGGATCGCGAGATCATCCGCCACGATCCGCACAAGCTGATCGAAGGCGCGCTGATCGCGGGATATGCGATGCGCGCGCGTGCGGCGTACATCTATATCCGCGGCGAGTTCATCTATGAGGCGAAGGTGCTCTTCGCGGCCGTCGAGGAAGCCTATACCAAGGGGCTGATCGGCAAGAATGCGTCAAAGTCCGGCTATGACTTCGACGTGTTCGTCCATCGCGGCGCCGGCGCCTATATCTGCGGCGAAGAGACCGCGATGCTCGAAAGCCTCGAGGGCAAGAAGGGCCAGCCGCGTCTGAAGCCGCCTTTCCCGGCGGGCGCGGGCCTTTATGGCTGCCCGACCACCGTCAACAATGTCGAATCGATCGCGGTCGCACCGACGATCCTTCGGCGCGGGGCGGCCTGGTTCAAGAGCTTCGGCAACGAGAACAATGCCGGCACCAAGCTGTTCCAGATCAGCGGCCATGTGAACAAGCCGTGCGTCGTCGAAGAATCGATGTCGATCCCGTTCCGCGAGCTGATCGACAAGCATGCCGGCGGCATCCGCGGCGGCTGGGACAATCTGCTTGCCGTCATTCCCGGTGGTTCCTCGGTGCCGCTGGTGCCCGCGGCGCAGATCATGGATGCGCCGATGGATTTCGACGGGCTGAAGGCGCTGGGCTCCGGTCTCGGCACCGCCGCCGTCATCGTCATGGACAAGTCGACCGACATCGTCCGCGCGATCAGCCGGCTGAGCTATTTCTACAAGCATGAGAGCTGCGGCCAGTGCACGCCGTGCCGCGAAGGCACCGGCTGGATGTGGCGCGTGATGGAGCGGCTGCGCGAAGGCAATGCCGATCTCTCCGAAATCGACATGCTCCACGACGTGACCAAGCAGGTCGAGGGACACACGATCTGCGCGCTCGGCGATGCGGCGGCATGGCCGATCCAGGGCTTGATCCGTCACTTCCGTCCCGAGCTGGAACGCCGGATCAACGAGAAGAACGGTGGAATCATGGAGGCGGCGGAATGAGATTTTCGTACCTTTCCGGCGCCGTTGCCCTGGCCCTGTTCGGCGTGACGGGCGCTGCGGCTGCGGCTGCGGCTGCGGCTGCGGATGAGGCCGTGGCCGACAAGAATGCGCCCCTTCGCGCCGAAGCCGTGATCGTCATGCATCAGTTTGCGAGTTGCATCGCCAGCCGTCGCGCAAACGAGTCTCGCGAATTGCTGGGAACCGATTTCGGAACCGAGGAATATTCCGAGAAGATCCGCAAGCTCGCTCTGACCAGCGACTGTCTGAACAACGGCCGCCTCGCATTCGCCAGTGTCCTGCTCGCGGGCGGGATCGCCGAACGTCTGTACGAGATGGATTATGGCAAGCGCGACATCGCGTCGGTCATCCCGTCCGACTGGACCGTGGCGCCCATCGCTGCGCGCAGCGAGCTGGAAGAGGTAGCGCTCTGCGTGGTCCAGAAGGATCCGCGCGGCGTCCGTACCGTGCTCGGGACGAACGCGACGAGCGGCGAAGAGAAGGGCGCTTTCGGCGCGCTGGGCCAGACGATCACCGGATGCGTGAAGGCTGGATCGACCGTGCGCCTCAACCGGCCGATGCTCCGATCGATCCTGGCTCTCGGCCTGTATCGGAGTGCATCTCACTTTTCCGCCGCTGGCCCCGCAGCGGCATCGAAGACCGGAAGCTGATTCATGCCCAAGGTAACCGTAGACGGCATCGAGCTCGAAGTTCCCGCCGGCGCCACCGTGCTCCAGGCGTGCGAGCTGGCGGGCAAGGAGATTCCGCGCTTCTGCTATCATGAGCGGCTGAGCATCGCGGGCAATTGCCGGATGTGCCTGGTCGAGGTGAAGCCCGGACCGCCCAAGCCGCAGGCGTCGTGCGCGCTGCCCGCGGCTGAGGGCCAGGAGATCCGCACCGACAGCCCGATGGTGAAGAAGGCGCGCGAAGGGGTGATGGAGTTCCTGCTCATCAACCACCCGCTCGATTGCCCGATCTGCGACCAGGGCGGCGAATGCGACCTGCAGGATCAGTCGATCGCCTATGGCAAGGGCCATAGCCGCTATGACGAGAACAAGCGGGCGGTGACCGAGAAATATATGGGCCCCGTCGTCAAGACGGTGATGACGCGCTGCATCCAGTGCACGCGCTGCATCCGCTTCGCCGAGGAAGTGGCGGGCGTGCCCGATATCGGCGCGGTCGGCCGCGGCGAGAATATGCAGATCACCACCTATCTGGAGGAAGCGATCAAGTCCGAACTGTCGGGCAATGTCGTCGATCTCTGCCCGGTGGGGGCGCTGACCAGCAAGCCCTACGCCTTCGAGGCACGGCCCTGGGAATTGAAGAAGACGCTGGCGATCGACGTGATGGACGCGGTGGGCACAAATATCCGGCTCGACAGCCGCGGCCGCCAGGTGTTGCGCGCGCTGCCGCGCATCAACGAGGATGTGAACGAGGAATGGGCGTCGGACAAGACGCGCCACGCCGTCGACGGCCTCGTCCGCAGCCGGCTCGATCGACCCTATGTGCGCCGCGACGGCAAGCTGGTTCCGGCAAGCTGGGAAGAGGCGTTCGCGGTGATCGCGAGCGTTGCGAAATCGGCCGGCGGCAGCGTGGCCGCGATCGCCGGCGACCTGGTCGATTGCGAGACCATGTATGCCGCCAAGGCGCTGGTCCGTTCGCTCGGATCTTCGCTGCTCGAAGGGCGTCAGACCGGCCTTGCCTATGACGTCACCAATCTCGCCGCGGTCAATTTCAACTCGACCATCTCCGGGATCGAGACCGCCGACGCCATCCTGATCGTCGGCAGCAATGTCCGCTGGGAAGCGCCGCTGGTGAACACGCGCATCCGCAAGGCGATCAAGAAGGGCGCGAAGGTCTTCGCGGTCGGCGCCGAAACCGATCTCACCTACAAGGTCGAATGGCTCGGCAACGATCTGTCGCTGCTCGCCAAGCTGCCCAAGGCGGTGACCGATGTGTTCGCAGGGGCCGCGCGTCCGGCGGTGATCGTCGGCGGCGGCGCGCTCAAGAACGGGCAGGGCGCGACGCTCGCGCTCGTCAAGACGCTCGGCCTGATCAAGGATGGTTGGAACGGCTATAACGCGCTGCACTTCTCGGCGTCGCGCATGGGCGGGCTGATGCTCGGCTATGCCCAGCCGGGTGGCATCGCCGATATCGTCGCGGCCGCGCCCAAGCTCACTTTCTTCCTGGGTGCCGACGAAGTCGATTTCGGCAAGTTCGCCGACAGCTTCAACATCTATGTCGGCCATCATGGCGACAAGGGCGCGCATGCGGCGGACGTGATCCTGCCCGCCGCCGCCTTCACCGAGAAGCCGGGCACCTATGTGAACCTGGAAGGGCGCGTGCAGCGCGGCGACCGTGCGGTCTTCCCGCCGGGCGATGCGCGCGAGGATTGGACGATCTTCCGCGCGCTTTCCGCCGCGATCGGCACGCCGCTGCCCTTCGACACGCTCGAACAGCTTCGCGCCGCCATGGCTGCGGAAGTGCCCGCGCTGGGTGTCGAGGGTCTGGCCGCCTATGAATGGGCGCCGCCGAAGCTCGACGCCACCGCTTCGGGCGAGATCGGCTATCCGATCAAGGATTTCTATCTGACCAACGCGATCTGCCGTGCGTCGCCGACCATGGAGCGCTGCTCGGTCGAGCTTGTGCATGGTGAGCAGTATCTGGAGGCCGCGGAGTGACCGAGTTCTTCCAGACCTATCTGGGTTACGGGTTCGGCTGGTTCCTCGCCACGCTGATCCTGATCCTGATGATCGCGCTGCCGCTGATGCTGGCGGTCGCGATGATCATCTATGCCGATCGCAAGATCTGGGCGGCGATGGCGCTGCGTCGCGGCCCCAATGTCGTTGGTCCGCTCGGCCTGCTGCAATCCTTCGCCGACGGCTTGAAGGTGTTCCTCCAGGAAACCATCATCCCGTCCTCGGCCAATCGCGGCCTGTTCCTGCTCGCACCGATTATCACCTTCACCGTGGCGCTGATCGTCTGGGCGGTGATCCCGTTCGGTGCCGGCATGGTGCTGGCCGATATCAATGTCGGCCTGCTCTACATTCTGGCGGCATCGTCGCTCGGCGTTTACGGGGTGATCATCGCGGGCTGGGCGTCGAATTCGAAATATCCGTTTTACAGTGCTTTGCGCGCTGCGGCTCAGATGGTTTCCTATGAAGTCTCGATCGGCTTCGTGCTGGTCTCGGTGGTGCTGTGGGCGGGGACGTTCAACCTGACCGGCATCGTCGAGAGCCAGAAGGGGCTGTACGGCTTCCTCAACGGCAACGGCTTCAACCCGCTGCTCTTCCCGATGGCGATCGTGTTCCTGATCTCCGCGCTGGCCGAAACCGCGCGCGCGCCGTTCGATCTGACCGAGGCGGAGAGCGAACTCGTCGCCGGCTATCAGACCGAATATTCGTCGATGAGCTTCGCGCTGTTCTGGCTCGGCGAATATGCCAACGTCATCCTGATGTGCGCGCTCAACGCCATCCTGTTCTGGGGCGGCTATCTGCCTCCGATCGACTGGGCGCCGCTCTATGTGGTGCCGGGGATCATCTGGCTCTTCATCAAGATCCTGGTGTTCTTCTTCATCTTCTCGTGGATCAAGGCGACGGTGCCGCGCTATCGCTACGACCAGCTGATGCGGCTGGGCTGGAAGATCTTCCTGCCATTCTCGCTGATCTGGGTCTTCCTTGTCTCCGGATTCCTGATGCTCACCCGCTATGGAGGCGTGCAATGAGCCTCGCCCATTTCATCAAGTCGTTCACGCTCTGGGAGTTTGTGAAGGCGCACTGGCTGACCTTGAAATATTTCTTCAAGCCCAAGGCGACGATCAACTACCCGTATGAGAAGAACCCGATCTCGCCGCGGTTCCGGGGCGAGCATGCGCTACGCCGCTATCCCAATGGCGAGGAACGCTGCATCGCGTGCAAGCTGTGCGAAGCGGTGTGCCCGGCCCAGGCGATCACGATCGAGGCCGAACCGCGCGAGGACGGCAGCCGCCGTACGACGCGCTACGATATCGATATGACGAAGTGCATCTATTGCGGCTTCTGCCAGGAAGCCTGCCCGGTGGATGCGATCGTCGAGGGACCGAATTTCGAATTCGCGACCGAAACCCGTGAGGAGCTGCTCTATGACAAGAACAAGCTGCTCTCGAATGGCGACAGGTGGGAAAGCGCGATTGCCGCGAATCTTGCCGCCGATGCACCGTACAGGTAGGGCGCGCGCATGATCCAGGCCCTTGCCTTTTACCTGTTCGCATTCGTCGTGATCCTGTCGGGCGCGCTGACGATTACCGCGCGCAACCCGGTGCACTCGGTGCTGTGGCTGATCCTCGCATTCTTCAATGCGGCGGGGCTGATGCTGATCGCGGGCGCCGAGTTCATCGCGATGCTGCTCGTCATCGTCTATGTCGGCGCGGTCGCGGTGCTGTTCCTGTTTGTCGTGATGATGCTCGACATCGATTTCGCCGAAATGCGCGCCGGATTCGCGCGCTACGCCATGTTCGGCCTGCTGATCGCGGTCGTGCTGGTGGGTGAGATGATCGTCGCGGTCGGCGCATGGAGCGCGGGCAAGATCGAGCTGGCGCAGCGCATCGCGCCGACGCCGACCGACATGCCCAATATCCAGGCGCTCGGCGGGCTCATCTACACGCGCTATCTCTATATCTTCGAAGCGGCCGGGCTCGTCCTGCTCGTGGCGATGATCGGTGCGATCGTGCTGACCCATCGTGCGCGCGGCGGCACCAAGCCGCAGAAGATCTCGGACCAGAACAAGCGCCGGCCCCAGGATGCGGTGCGCAACGTCAACCAGCCCGTGGGGCAGGGGGTGGAGTTGTGATTGGAATCCAGCATTATCTGGTGGTGAGCGCGATCCTGTTCGTGATGGGGGTGCTCGGCATCTTCGCGAACCGCAAGAACGTGATCATCATCCTGATGGCGATCGAGCTGATCCTGCTCGCGGTGAACATCAACCTCGTCGCGTTCAGCGCCTATCTGGGCGACCTGGTCGGACAGGTGTTCGCGATGTTCGTGCTGACCGTCGCCGCCGGTGAGGCGGCGATCGGCCTGGCGATCCTCGTCATCTATTTCCGTGGCCGCGGCACCATCGCGGTCGACGACATCAACCGGATGAAGGGGTAGTTCCCGGTGAATTCGATCCTCTTCGTCGTCTTCCTGCCGCTGCTGGCCGCGATCGTCGCGGGCTTCGGCAATCGCATGCTCGGCAACACCGTCGCCAAGTCGATCACGACCGGCGCGCTGTTCGCCTCGTGCGCGCTGTCCTGGTTCATCTTCGTGCCGTTCGTCGCCGGCCATGCCGAGGCACAGGTCGTGCCCGTGCTGCAATGGATCCGCTCCGGCGACCTTTCGGTCGACTGGGCGCTGCGCGTCGATACGCTGACCGCGGTGATGCTCGTCGTGATCACGACGGTGTCGGCGCTCGTCCATCTGTATAGCTGGGGCTATATGGCGGAGGACGACAGCCAGCCGCGCTTCTTCGCCTATCTGTCGCTCTTCACGTTCGCGATGCTAATGCTCGTGACCGCCGACAATCTGGTCCAGATGTTCTTCGGCTGGGAAGGCGTCGGCCTGGCATCCTATCTGCTGATCGGCTTCTGGTACAAGAAGCCGAGTGCCAATGCCGCCGCGATCAAGGCGTTCGTCGTCAACCGCGTCGGTGATCTCGGTTTCATGCTCGGCATCTTCGGCACCTTCTGGGTGTTCGGGACCGTCTCGATCCCCGCGATCCTCGAAGCCGCGCCCGCCATGGCCGGCTCGACCGTCGGTTTCCTCGGCATGCGCCTCGACGTGATGACCGTGCTGTGCCTGCTGCTGTTCGTCGGTGCGATGGGCAAGTCCGCACAGCTCGGCCTGCACACCTGGCTTCCCGACGCCATGGAAGGCCCGACGCCGGTTTCGGCGCTGATCCACGCCGCGACCATGGTCACCGCGGGCGTGTTCATGGTCTGCCGTCTCTCGCCGATGTTCGAGACCGCGCCCGTCGCGCTCGGCTTCGTCACCTTCATCGGCGCCGCGACCTGTCTGTTCGCCGCGACCGTCGGCACGACGCAGACCGACATCAAGCGCGTCATCGCCTATTCGACCTGTTCGCAGCTCGGCTACATGTTCTTCGCGGCCGGCGTCGGTGCCTATGGCGCGGCGATGTTCCACCTGTTCACCCACGCCTTCTTCAAGGCTTTGCTCTTCCTGGGCGCGGGCTCGGTGATCCATGCGATGCACCATGAACAGGATATGCGCTATTATGGCGGCCTGCGGAAAAAGATCCCGCTCACCTTCTGGGCGATGATGGCGGGCACGCTCGCGATCACCGGCGTCGGCATTCCATTCGTCGGGATCGGCTTTGCCGGCTTCTATTCGAAGGACATGATCCTGGAGGCGGCCTTCGCCTCGGGCTATCACGGCCAGGTCGCCTTTGCGGTCGGCGCGTTCGCCGCGCTGCTGACGAGCTTCTATTCGTGGCGCCTGATCTTCCTCACTTTCTTCGGCAAGCCGCGCTGGGAGCAGTCCGAGCATATCCAGCATGCCGTGCATGACGATCATCACGGCCATGCCGATCATGGCCATGCCGCGCACGGTCATGACGATCATGCGCATGGTCATGCCGAAAGCGACGGCACGGCGGGTTATCATCCGCACGAAAGCCCGCTGTCGATGCTGGTGCCGCTGCTCGTGCTCGCGCTGGGTGCGGTGTTCGCGGGTGTGGCTTTCCACCATGCCTTTATCGGTGCCGAACACGGCGCCGAATTCTGGAAGGGCAGCCTGGCCTTCGACGCGCATCTGATGCACGCGGCGCATGAAGTGTCGCCCTATGTGAAGCTGGCGCCGTTCGCGGTCATGCTGACCGGCCTGTTCATCGCCTGGTGGGCCTATATGAAGGACAGGACCTTGCCGGCCCGCTTCACGGCGTCGGCGCGCGGGCTCTATGCCTTCCTTCTCAACAAATGGTATTTCGACGAACTCTACAACATCGTGTTCGTGAAGCCGGCCTTCTGGTTCGGCCGCCTGTTCTGGAAGAAGGGCGACGAGGGCATGATCGACCGGTTCGGCCCCAACGGGCTGGCGGCGCTGGTGGTGCGCGGCAGCGCGCTGACCGCGAAGCTGCAGTCGGGATATCTTTACAGCTATGCACTGGTGATGCTGTTCGGCCTTGCGGCCGCGGCCACCTGGGCGATCGCGGGGCGGTGATCGAAGAATGAACGGGCTTCCCATCCTATCGATCATGCTCGGCGTGCCGATGGCCGCCGCGATCGCGTGCCTTTACGTCGATGCGCGCACCGCGCGCATGGTCGCGCTCGGCGCCACGCTGATCGACTTCGCGCTCGGCATCCTGCTCTGGGCGAATTTCGACGCGAGCGCTGCGGGCGCGCAGTGGCAATTCACCGAATATGTGCCGGTGTTCGGCCGCTTCGCCTGGGCGCTGGGCATCGACGGCATCGCGCTGATGCTGATCATGCTGTCGGTGTTCCTGATGCCGATCTGCATCCTGGCGAGCTGGGAAGCGATCCAGGACCGCGTCGGCGAATATATGGCGGCGTTCCTGCTCATGGAAACGCTGATGATCGGCGTGTTCACCGCGCAGGATCTGTTCCTGTTCTACATCTTCTTCGAAGCCGGCCTGATCCCGATGTATCTGATCATCGGCATCTGGGGCGGGGCGAACCGCATCTACGCCAGCTACAAATTCTTCCTCTACACATTGCTCGGATCGGTGCTGATGCTGATCGCGATGCTGTGGATGGCGCAGGAAGCCGGGACCACTTTCATTCCCCAGCTGATGGCGTACGATTTCCCGGCAGGCGCGCAGACATTGCTGTTCCTCGCCTTCTTCGCCAGCTTCGCGGTCAAGATGCCGATGTGGCCGGTCCACACTTGGCTGCCCGACGCGCACGTCCAGGCGCCGACCGCCGGTTCGGTCATCCTGGCCGGCGTGCTGCTGAAAATGGGCGGCTATGGTTTCATCCGCTTCTCGCTGCCGATGTTCCCGATCGCGTCCGCCGATCTCGCCTGGCTGATCTTCGCGCTGTCGATGATCGCGGTGGTCGTCACCTCGCTGATCGCTTTGGTTCAGCAGGACATGAAGAAGCTGATCGCCTATTCCTCGGTCGCGCACATGGCGATCGTGACCGTCGGCC
The DNA here is from genome assembly GCF_058787155.1 of Sphingobium sp. FW305-3-2-15-F-TSA7. Lineage (NCBI taxonomy): Bacteria > Pseudomonadati > Pseudomonadota > Alphaproteobacteria > Sphingomonadales > Sphingobiaceae > Sphingobium > Sphingobium sp. FW305-3-2-15-F-TSA7. Next base: position 61,733 of record NZ_JBYSZM010000010.1, read on the forward strand.
TGTTCGCGTTCAATCGCCAGGGCCTCGAAGGCGCGATGATCGTGATGCTCAGCCACGGGCTAGTGTCGGGCGCGCTGTTCCTGTGCGTCGGCGTGATCTACGACCGGCTGCATACCCGCGAGATCTCGCGCTATGGCGGCCTGTCGAACAACATGCCGAAATATGCGCTGTTCTTCATGATCTTCACCATGGCGTCGGTCGGCCTGCCGGGCACCAGCGGGTTCGTCGGCGAATTCCTGGCGCTGGCCGGCATTTACGAGATGTCGAGCTGGGTGGCGCTGGTGTGCACCACCGGCATCATCCTGGGCGCCGCATATATGCTCTATCTCTATCGCCGGATCGCGTTCGGTGAGCTGACCAAGGACGATGTCCGCGCCATGCCCGACCTGTCGAGCCGCGAATTGTGGCTGCTTGCGCCGATCGCCGCGGTGGTGATGTGGATGGGCGTCTATCCCGAAAGCTTCATCGCGCCGATGCGCAAGGATATCGGCACGCTGCTGGCCCGGATCGAGCCGACTCGGCCGGTCGGCGACATGCGGATCGCGGCGGGAAAATCCGCGCCCGCTGCCGGACACGGCTCTACCCATGAAACTCAGGCGGAGGCGCACTGATGGATTACGCGCAATCCGTACTGATGGCGTTGCCCGAGGTGATCATCACGCTCGGCGCGCTCGCTCTGCTGCTCGTCGCGGCCTATGCCGGCGACAAGGCGACCCGCATCGTGAGCTGGCTCGCCGTGCTGGTGCTCGTCGGTGCGGCCGTCAGCTTGCTTGGCTTGCCCGGTAGCGGTGGTGAGGCATTTTATGGCCTCTATCGCGCCGACGGCTTCGCGGCCTTTTCCAAGCTGCTGATCTATATCGCCGCGGCGGTCTCGATCGCGATCGCGCCCGCATTTTTCGAGCGCGGCGAACCGCTGCGCGCCGAATATCCGGTGCTGATCCTGCTGGCCTCGGTCGGCATGGGCATGATGGTGTCGGCGGGCGACCTGCTGACGCTGTATGTCGGGCTCGAACTCAACAGCCTGGCCGCTTATGTGCTGGCCAGCTTCATGCGGCGCGACACCCGCTCGGCCGAAGCGGGCCTCAAATATTTCGTGCTCGGCGCGCTGGCGAGCGGTATTCTGCTCTACGGCATCTCGCTGCTCTACGGCTTCACCGGCACGACGCTGTTCGACGGCGTCGCCGTGGCGATGCGTGACGGCGTTTCGAATGGCGAGCTGTTCGGCCTGGTGTTCGTCCTGTCCGGCCTGGCGTTCAAGATCAGCGCAGTGCCGTTCCATATGTGGACGCCCGACGTCTACGAAGGCGCGCCGACCCCGGTTACCGCCTTTTTCGCATCCGCGCCCAAGGTCGCGGCGATGGCGCTGACCGCGCGCGTCGCGGTCGAGGCGATGGGCCCGGCCACCGATGCCTGGCGCCAGATCATCGTCTTTGCGGCCCTTGCATCGATCGTGCTCGGCGCGGTGGCGGCGATCGGCCAGACCAGCATCAAGCGGCTGCTTGCCTATTCGTCGATCAACAATGTCGGCTTCGTCCTGATCGGTCTTGCCGCGGGTACCCAGGCGGGCATCTCGGCGGTGCTGACTTATCTTGCGGTCTATGTCGCGATGACGCTCGGCAGCTTCCTCTGCGTGCTCCAGATGCGCGATGCCGACGGCAATCATGTCGAGACCATCGCCAGCCTGTCCGGCCTGTCGCGGACGCGCCCGGCGCTGGCGGCCGCCTTTGCGATCTTCATGTTCAGCCTGGCGGGCATTCCGCCGCTGCTCGGCTTCTGGGCGAAATTCCTGGTGTTCGACGCTGCGGTTGCCGCCGGCCTGTGGCCGCTCGCCGCGATCGGTATCGCCGCCTCGGTCATCGGCGCCTTCTATTATCTGAAGATCGTCAAGACGATGTATTTCGACGATCCCGCGCCTGCCTATCGCCCGGTGGACAGCTATGTCGAAGGCGGATTGATCGCGGTTGCCGCGCTCTTCGTCTCGCCGCTCGGCTATTTCCTGATCCCGGCGCTGGGCGTGGCGACGATGAACGCGGCGCGGGCGCTGTTCTGATCGAAATCGTGCACGGGCCTTCATCTGTTTCCGACGGGGAAGGCCCGTCGACATGACCGTGATCCGCACCGTCGAACGAACCGAATCGACCAATCAGGATATGGTCGCGCTCGCCGCGGCCGGCGAAGCCGAGGGACTGTGGCTCCGCGCGGTCACGCAAAGCGCGGGGCGCGGGCGGCTGGGCCGAAGCTGGTCGTCGGTGCCCGGCAATCTCTATGCAAGTACCCTGGTGCGCCCACGTGCGAGCGATCCGCCTGTCGCGACGCTCGCCCTGGTCGCGGCGGTCGCGCTCCATGAAGTGCTGACCGCGTGGAACGGCAGCGGGAATCTCAGGATCAAATGGCCCAACGACATGCTGCTCGACGGCGCGAAGCTGTCGGGCATCCTGCTCGAAGGCGCGGGCGATACGGTGGTGATCGGCATCGGCGTCAACCTGGCACATCATCCCGAGGGGCTGGACCGCCCGGTGACGAGCCTGGCCGCGCACGGTGGTGCGCCCGATCCCGCGCTGTTTCTGGACGATCTCGCCGCCGCATTCGCCCGCTGGCTGGCGCGCTGGCGCGGCGAGGGGCTGGCGCCGGTGCGCGAACGCTGGCTGGTTGCCGCCCATGCGCGCGGCACGGCGCTCACCGCGAACCTGCCCGATGGTGAAAATATCGAAGGATTGTTCGACGGCCTCGATGCCGGCGGGGCACTCATCCTGCGCTTGGCGGATGGCACGGCGCGTGTCATTCACGCCGGTGATGTCTTCCTGATCTGAAGGACGCGACATGCTGCTCGCCATCGATGCCGGAAACACCAATGTCGTCTGTGCGCTCGTCGAGAACGGGCAGATTCGTGCGCGCTGGCGGATCGCGACCGATCCGCGCCGGACGGGCGACGAATATGCGGTGTGGGTGAACCAGCTGCTTCAGCTCGAAGGGCTCGATCGCAGCGTCGTCGATGGCGTCATCATCGGCACCGTCGTGCCGCGCACGCTCCACAACCTCCAGGTGCTGAGCAGCAAATATTTCGGCATCGACGCGATCGTCGCGGGGCAGGGCAATGCCGTATGGGGCTTCCCGCTCGACGTCGACGAACCGCAGAGCCTGGGCGCCGACCGTGCGCTCAACATGATCGCGGCGCACGACCAGCATCCGGGCGACCTGATCATCATCGATTTCGGGACGGCGACCACGTTCGACGTCGTCGATTATCGCGGGGCCTATAAGGGCGGGATCATCGCGCCCGGCGTCAATCTGTCGCTCGACGCGCTCGTCACCGCCGCGGCCAAGCTGCCGCGCATCGCGATCGAGGCGCCGAAGAGCGGTTCGGTGATCGGGCGCAACACCGTCGATCAGATGCAAATCGGCATCTATTGGGGCTATGTCGCCATGATCGAAGGGCTGCTGACGCGCACTAGGGCGGAAATCGGCCGCCCGGCGAAAGTAATCGCCACGGGTGGGCTGGCAACATTGTTCGAGGCGCACGATATGTTCGACGTGATCGAGCCCGATCTGACGATCCGCGGACTTTCGATGCTCTACGAGCGCAGCCGCGACTGAAGCGCTGCGACACCAAGCCGGCCGAATGCCGGAACCATCGCGTTGCCGGTCATCGGCATCGAAGGCTCCAGCCCGGCTGGGCCGACATAAAAGAATTGGACCAGAATACACGTGACCAAACCCGGCAACGAACTCCTCTTCCTCGCGCTTGGCGGCTCGGGCGAGATCGGCATGAACGTCAATCTCTACGGCACCCAGGGCAAATGGGTGATGGTGGATTGCGGCCTGACCTTCGCCGATCCTTCCTATCCCGGCGTCGAGCTCATCCTGCCCGATCTCGCCTTTATCGAGGAGCGGGCCGACGATCTGCTCGGCATCGTGCTGACTCATGGGCATGAGGATCATATCGGCGCCTTGCCCTATCTGGCCGCCGATCTCGGCGTGCCGCTCTATGCCACGCCGTTCACCGCCGGACTGATCAAGGGCAAGCTCGATGAGGAGGGCCTGAGTGAACGCGTCGAGCTGATCATCGTCGAGAATGAGGGGAGCTTCGCGCTCGGCCCGTTCGGTTTCCGCTATGTGCCGCTGGCGCATTCGATTCCCGAGGGGAACGCGCTGCTGATCGAGACGCCTTATGGCCGGATCTTCCACACCGGCGACTGGAAGCTCGACGATGCGCCGCAGCTCGGCGAGCCGTCGACCCCCGCGGAATTGCGCGAAATCGGCGATCAGGGCGTGCTCGCGCTCGTCTGCGATTCGACCAATGTGTTCAACCCGGAGGCATCGGGATCCGAAGGCGCGGTGCGCGACGGTCTCGACGCGGTGATCGGCGCAGCGACGGGGCGCGTGCTCGTCACGACCTTTGCATCGAACGCTGCACGGCTTCAGACTTTGGGGCAGGTGGCGAAGGACACGGGCCGCACGCTCTGCGTTGCCGGCCGCTCGCTCGACCGCATCCTGCGCGTGGCGAAGAGTGTCGGCTATTTGAAGGATTTCCCCGACACCGTCGATTTCGACACGATCATGTCGTTGCCGCCATCCAAGGCGATGATCGTGGCGACGGGCGGACAAGGCGAACCGCGCGCCGCGCTGTCGCGGATCGCGGAGGGCAGCCATATCATCAAGCTGGGGGAGGGCGATCTGGTGGTCTTCTCGTCCAAGCAGATCCCCGGCAACGAGATCGCGATCGGCAAGATCCAGAACACGCTGTCCGCCGCGGGTGTCGCGATGGTCACCGACCGTCAGGCGCATGTCCATGTCTCGGGCCATCCCGGCCGCCCCGAATTGGCGGAGATGTATCGCTGGATCAGGCCGGAGATCGTGCTGCCCGTCCATGGCGAGATGCGGCACATGGCCGAACAGGCGCGCTTCGCGCTGGCGGAGGGGGTGCCCAAATCGATCGTCCAGCAGAATGGCGAATTGCTGCGGCTGGCGCCCGACGGACCGGTCAAGCTCGGCTTCGAGCGCGTCGGGCGGCTGGTGCTCGACGGCGATGTGATCCTGCCCGCCGACGGCACGACGCTCAACGAGCGGCGCAAGGTGTCGATGCACGGCCAGATCTCGGTCGCGGTGGCGCTCGACGCATCCGACCGCCTGCGCGGCGATCCCGAGATCAGGCTCCAGGGCGTGCCGGTGGAGGAGGATCGCCAGGATTTCCTGGCCGATGCCGTCGCCGCCGCGCGTGCGGCGGCCGGCAAGGCGGCCGGTCGTGACGAGGAATTCGTGCGTGAGGCGATCCGGCTCGGCGTGCGCCGCAAGGCGACCGAATGGACCGGCAAGAAGCCTGTGGTCGACGTGCTGATCGTGAGGGTGGGAAAATGACCTGGACCTCGGCCCTCGCAATCTACCTGTTGTTCTGGGTGATGTGTGCCTTCGTCGTGCTGCCTTTTCACGCGCGCACCCATGACGAGGCGGGCCTCGCCAAGATCCCGGGCCAGGCGGACAGTGCACCGGCGGAGTTCCGCCCGTTCCGGGTGGTGCTGTGGACCAGCCTGATTTCGGCGGTCGTCTTCGGTCTCTATTACGCCAACTATGTCTTTGGCTGGCTGACCGCCGACATGTTCGACGTGTTTTCGGGTTGAGCGGCAATCCGCCGCGAGCGACCATGCAACTGAACCATTTCGATATCGACGGCTTCCTGCGCGATTATTGGCAAAGGAAACCGCTGCTGATCCGGAATCCCTGGATTTCGTGGCGCAATCTACTCGATCCCGACGAACTTGCGGGGCTGGCCTGCGAGGAGGGCGTCGAATCGCGCCTCGTCGTGCGGACCCGCGACAGCTGGAAGCTCGAACATGGCCCGTTCCCCGAAACACGCTTTGCCAGGCTCGGCAAGAAACCATGGACCTTGCTTGTCCAGGCGGTCGATCATCATGTCCCCGATGTCGCTGCGCTGGTCGAACCGTTCCGCTTCATCCCCAATTGGCGGATCGACGATGTGATGGTGAGTATCGCCGCCGATAGCGGCGGTGTGGGTCCGCATTTCGACCAATATGACGTGTTCCTGATCCAGGGGCTTGGCCGGCGCCGCTGGCGGGTGGGTGGGCGCTGCGATCAGGCAAGTGAATTGCTGCCGCATGACGATCTGCGTCTGCTCGCCGATTTCGACGTCACCGACGAATGGATCCTCGAACCCGGTGACATCCTCTATGTGCCGCCAGGCATCGCGCATGACGGCATCGCGGTCGGCGACGATTGCATGACCTATTCGATCGGCTTTCGCGCTCCCTCGCGGGGCGAACTGATCGCCGGCTGGTCGGATCACCTGGTCGAGGCGATCGAGGACGATGATCGTTACGGGGACGCGGACCTCCCCGCACAATCGAATCCGGGCGAAATCTCGGCGAGCGCGATTGCGGCGCTGCACGCGATGGTGACCGAAAAGATGCGCGACAGGGACGGCTTTGCGCGCTGGTTCGGCCAATATAGCAGCACGCCCAAATATCCCGATATGGATTGGCAGCCGGAAGAGCCGATCGCGCGCGCGGACCTGCATGCATGTCTCGGCGACGCCGTGCCGTTGACCCGCAATCCGGCCAGCCGCTTTTCCTTCATCCGGCAAGGGCAGGATGCGCTGCTGCTGTTCGTCGATGGCGAGGGGTTCGACTGCACCGGAGACACTGCCGCATTCGCCGAGCAGCTCTGCGCGCGGGATCAGATCACTGTCGATCCGGCGCTGTCGCAATCGGATGAGGCTATGACGCTGATCGCGGCGCTGGTCGATCAGGGCAGCGTGGTGTTCGACCGGGACGAGTAGGTATCCCCCTCCCGTTTACGGGAGGGGTTAGGGGAGGGTGTGTCCGGGCATTGCTCGATCGAAACAGGCCCTCCCCCGACCCCTCCCGTAAACGGGAGGGGAGATAGCACCCCGCGTCACACCCGATCAGGCGCCTCACGCCATTCCCCGGGTTGAATGCCATCAAGCGTCCAGTCACCGATGCGCCATCGCACGAGCCGCAGCGTCGGCAGGCCGACTGCTGCCGTCATCCGGCGCACCTGCCGGTTTCGCCCTTCGCGGATCGTCAGCCTGATCCAGCAATCGGGCACGCTCTTGCGGAAACGGACCGGCGGATCGCGGGGCCAGAGGGTGGGGGCGGCAATGCGCTCGACTTCGGCCGGCCGGGTCGGCCCGTCCTTCAGCGTGATACCTCGCCTCAGCGGCTCGAGGTCCGCGTCGCCGGGATCGCCTTCGACCTGCACCAGATAGGATTTCGGCATCTTGAACCTGGGATCGGCGATCCGCGCCTGCAATCTGCCGTCATCGGTCAGCAGCAACAGGCCTTCGCTATCGCGATCGAGCCGTCCCGCGGGATAGACGCCCGGCAAATCGATGAAATCCGACAGCGTCGCGCGCGCCGCATCCGTGCCGCGATCGGTGAATTGCGACAACACCTCATGGGGTTTGTTGAACAGGATCAACCGCGACATCGCCCCTCTTGCTTTCCCTGTCGGTCACCTGCGCTTTCAAGCGACCGCTCTGGAGACGCATCCGGCAAAGCTGGAAGGTCATTGCGAGGCGCTTGAGCGGCGAAGCAATCCAATATCCGTCGTTTCCTTGGATTGGTTGGTCTACGACCGCCTTGCAAGGACAAGCGTTCCAATCCGGACGGATCAAGCTCTACGGAGCGTTGGACAGCAGGTCTATCATTCAGCGCTCCGGCAAAGTGCGTTGCAGCGGCTTGAATTTGAGTTTTGGCTTTGGCTTCTCGCCGGTCTTCCGCGCCTTGAGCGCATCTGCCGCTTCCTTGGACATGGTGCGGCCGGGTTCCCGGTGCGTGACGACCAGTTTCGGCTTGGGTTGCTCGAGCGGTTGAACTGCCGTCGCGACCGGCGTCTGGTCGGGTGTGAGATTGCCGCGGCACGTGGCGTCGCATCCGATCTTGAGGTGCGAGATCTTCCCATCGAGACCGTTGTCGGGATGCCGCTCCAGACGGATGCCGTGACGGTTGAACGACTTTTCGAAACTGCCCACGCACACGCCTTCCTCCGGGATCAGCGTCGCGTCGCTGACATAGAGCTTCGCCCAGTCGTCCTTGGTCTTGCCGTCGGGATCGTCATAGACCGAGAAGGTTGGATTGCGTGCCTCGCGCATCGTGCGCCAGTTGGAGAGCACCAGCACCGACCGGATCTCGTCATTATAGGTGTCGGTCATCAACGGACCGATGAAAGGCATGAAAACCAACGCGACGCGGCGCAGGTCCTCGCCGACGCGTTTCATGTTCCACGACCAGACATCGCTGCTCATATTCTGGACGTCGGCGGCACCCAGTTTTTTCTGGGTGCAGTTATTCCCTTCGTAGAATTGGAAGATGACCGCTTGGGCGGGCGGTGCGGACAGCGCCATGACGAGCGTGGCGGCGGTGAGCAGTGTCTTGATCCGGTGCATCGTTCGGGGTCTTTTCTTGCAGATCATCCCGCGCACCCTGGCGCTCGCGAGGTTCCTGCGCGTCATGCGATCGTAGGACCTCGTCGGACGTGAGCATTTTCAGATGGTGTGGCGGCGCACCACCAAAGCCGGCTTTGGCGTGCAAGGCGCCTGGTCAACCGGTTCGGGTGCCGGGTTCGTCGAGAAGATTGTAGACGAGCGAGTCGCCGCTGACTCCCTTGCGTCTCACATAGTCACGTGGGGTGATGCCCGTCAGCCATCTGAATTCATTGTGGAAATGCGCGTCGTCGAAGAACTCCAGGCGAACATCGGCGGCATGGCTTCCGCCCCAGGGTGACGGATGAAGCGCCCTCATGACCCGATTGAGCCGGGCGACCCGCAACAGCGTCTTGGGCGATACGGCGATATCGGCATGGAAATGATTGCGGAGCGTCCGTTCGCTCAAGCCGAAGCGGTTCGCGATCGAAGCGACCGATCCGCGCAACCGGTTCGCGGCGATGTCGCCGGCGATGTCGTGGACATGGCTCGCACGATCCCCCCGGCCAGTGCGCAGGAGATCGCGCAGATGCGATTGGACGATCTCGCAGCGCTCCGAAAACCCGCACGCGCTTTCGAGGTGGTCGAGCAAGCGCACGGCATTCCGGCCAAGAGGAAGCGAGAGGTCGAGGCATATCCCCTGTGCCTGTGAAACGGCGCCGGGCGCCAGCAGGTCCGCGCCACGAAATGTCAGCACCGCCACAAAGGCGTGGATACATCCCTCGGGCCTGGTCAGCCGCGTTCGCGCATTGAAGCCCCATAGCGAAAGACGCGGCATCGGCTCGAAATCGCCATGCCGCTCGAAACCGTACGCCGCGCCAAGCGTGACATGGAGCAGGGGGGTGGCGAGCGGGAGTTCCAGCGACAATCCGACGGGGACCTGATCGCGCCGTTCGACAAAGCCGGTCAGGAACGGATGCAGATCCGCCGCGGCGGGTTGCCAGTGAACAAACATGGGCTTCTCGACCTCGCTCGAACGCGCTTTCCGATTTTTCCAAGCATCGTCCGTTGTCGTCTTTTAGAGTGATTTCGAGGCAGGCGGACTCACCTGTCGGCTTGGAAATCGCGGCAGACAAAGGGCATTCGATCATGACATTTGACGAAATGCGAGCGGATTTCATCGTGCGGCGCAAGGGATCGCTGGCGCTGCCGATCACCGGAGCGACGGTCTATACGCTGGCGGCGATCCTCAGCCTCGTCGTCGCGACCCGGTTTCACAATCTGACGCTGACATTATGCTTCTGGTCGATCCTGCCGCTCGGCATGATGATCGGGCGTTTTCGGGGAGAGGAAATGGGATCTCCGCCCGAAAACCCGCTGTTCCGGCTCTCGGCCATGGCGCGGATCATGGCGCTGGCGACCTGGGCGATCCATATTCCGGTGTGGATCTACGCGCCTTCGCTCTTCCCGATCACCGTCGGCATCGGTTTCGCGCTGCACTGGGTGGTGTTTTCCTGGACCATCGGCCACCCGCTGGGGCTGGTCCATCTCGCCATGCGCATCGCTTTTGTCCTCGGCGCCTGGCATCTTTGCCCCGGCAACCGGATGGGCGCTGTCAGCGTTGGCATTGCACTCGCCTATGCGATCTCGCTGATCCAGCTCGGTCGGGTCGATTGGCAAAGGCGGTTTGGCCTGGATTTCGACCCGCGAAGGCGATGAACGCCGGGGCGATCAGGTCCGCAGCCGCTCGATCGCCTGGGCCAGCGCGACATAGAGCTTGCCCATGTCGGAGGAAAGCAGGGTCACGCCGAGCGGCGAGCCATCGCGCGTAGCGAGCACGTTGCGAAGGATCGCCTCGAAATCATGGACATAGCGGTTGATCTGGTCGCGGAACTCGGGGTCGTCGTCATAATGGTGGAGGATCTCGCGGACCTCACCCGAGTCGAGCAGCCGCACCGCGCGGCGCGTGAAGACGCCGCGATCGCCCTTGAGATAAGCGGCCCAGGCACTGTCGGTGACGTCGTTGGACAGGATCTTGGTCACGTCGATCGCGGTCGAATTGAGCGATTCGATCAGCAGTGCGACGCGGCGGGCAAAGCCGTCCTGGCTCACCCGGTCGGCTTCCTCGCGGGCTTCCTCGATCCGCGATTCGACTGCCGATGTCGTGTCGGCGATCGTCAGCATCTGGCGCATCAGCCGGTCCGACGCCTTGTGTGCGGCCTCCACCGCACGCTCGGCGGCGGCCGCGATCTCCGCCATCTGCGCCTCGACCCGCTCGGTCAGCGTTTCGGCAAGCGCCGCGTCGCTGGCGCGGGCAAGGGCGGCCGCACTTTCGGGGATGATCGACGCCAGCGCATCCTTGGCGCGTTCGGAGGCAAGCTGTGCGGTTTCGCGGACGCGGACGAGCGCTTCGACGAGCTGCGGCCCCGCCATTTCCGCAAAGCGGGTGGCTTCGTCGCCGGCCAGGCCGATCGCCTGCGCCAGCGTTTCGATCGAGCCGCGGCTTTCGACGATGCGCTGGTCGAGATCGGCGACGAGCGCGTCGATCGATGCACGATGACGGCTGAGCGCCGCCTCGGATTCGCTGAGCCGGTTGAACGCGCTGACCGCGGTCATCTCCAGCTTTTCGGCCTCGGGGGTCAGTGCGGCGATCAGTGTACGGCTGCCCGCAGCTTTGACGTCGAGCCGGTCGAACGCGGCGGGCAGGGCTTCGTCGAGCTCGCGCGAATTGGCATCGAGCGCGGTCAATAGCGCTTCGGCTTTCTGGATCAGCGTGTCGGCGATATTGCCGCCCTTGCCGAGCGCTGCGTTCATGCGCTCGGTATGGCCGCTGAGATCGGAAATTGCGGTCGACAGGCGGCCGGTGCGTTCGATGCCGGTGCGGTCGAGATTGGCCAGACCGGTATCGACATCGGTGATCGCGGTCTGGAGTGCGTCGGTCAGCAGCCGGCTCGATTCGGCATGCGCGTCGAGTGCGGCGCCAAGCGCCGCGATGCGCGTGTTGATGTCCTCCACCCGCGCGGCCAGCGCGACGCCCGCCTGTTCGCCGGTCTCGTCCATCGCGGCGCGCGATTGCTCGATCATCGCGAGCATGGCGCCGCCTTGCGCTTCCATGCCCTTGCGCGCTTCGTCGACGGCCTCGGCGGCGCGATTGAGCGCGGCATCGACCGCTTCGGTCATCTGGCCGGCCGCGGCTTCGAGCCGCGCACCCGCGGTCTCGCCGGTGCTTTCCATGCGCGCCAGATGCGCGGCCAGCCGCTGCGCGGCACCGCCCGCAATCTCGTCGGCTTCGCGTCCGCGCGCCACCAGCGACGAAAGCTGGGCTTCGAGCGCGCCGGCATTGCCATGTGCGGTCAGCCCGGCTTCCTTCAGATCCTCGGTCATGCGCTGCGCATGCAACTGCGCCTTGGGCAGATCGGCCAGCAGGACGCTCAGATCGGTGCGTGCGGCGACGGCGGCGGTCTTGAGGGCATTGGCCTGGCGGCCCAGCGTGTCGACTTCCCCGCGCATTGCGTCGGTCACGACTTTCAGGCGGGCGGCGGCATCCTCGCCGATATGCATGAACGATCCCGATTGCTCGGACAGCATGGCGCGATTCTCTTCGAGCCGGGCGGCATGGGTTTCGATCACCGCCCCCAGCCACTGGGTTTCGGTGCGGATCGCGGCGGACGTGCGTGCGAAGCGGCGCGCTTCGCGGTCGCTGCTGCGCATGAGCAGCAGATAGACGATGCCGAGCAGGGCGAGCGGGGCGCTCAATGCGCCGATGAAGCCGGTTATTTCGGTCAGTGAAGCCCCGCTGCCGCCGATCGCGCTCCAACCGCTCAGGCCCATCGCGATCGTCCAGCCCAGCGCGAGAACCAATATGACACCCGCGATCAGCCGGTCGCGCCAGGGCGACGGTCCGTCGATTCCTTCGGCGTCGACCGCGAAATGCGCTTCGTATTCGGCTGGCGTCGTCGTCGCCGATTCGGCGTCCGCATCCCCGGCTGCCGCGCCGCGCCGGAGTTCGACGATCCTTGATCCCCCTGTCATAAGATCATCATTTACCACTTTTCATGTGGCAACGCCAACGGACGAAACGCCTCCTTAATCAGTCCGCGTTAAGGACACGGGATGGCATATGATCCCGGAGCCCTGAACACCGCGCTGGCGGCTGCGGTCGGCGACGATCCATCATTGATCGCGGAGCTTCGTGCCGCCTTCATGGACAGCGCGCTGCGTCAGGCCGACCTGCTGTCGCGCGCGCGCTGCGATGCCAATTGGCAGATGGCGGCATGGCGGCTGAAGGGGCTGGCGGCCAGCTTCGGCGCGGTGCGGCTGATGGACGCGGCGGAGGCCGCGGCGACCGCTGCGCCGGGGGATCCGGTCGCGGTCCGACGGGTGAACAGCGCGATTTCGTCGTTCGATCGCTGATACCGGCTTTGCACGACGCCCGATAAACGCCTATCGCCTGCCCTCTTGTTCGGGGGTCCAGGGGACGATCGTGGCGCTTGCCAGCCTCATCATTGGATGCGCCGCGCTCGACGACGGCGCGACGCCGCGTGCGGCCTTGCCGTTTCTCGGTCAGAGTCTGATCGAATATCAGGCGCGCCAGGCGGCGGCGGCGGGCGCCCGCCATATCGTCATCCTGGTCGAGCGTGTGCCTGCAGCGCTGGTCGCGGGCATCGACCGGCTCAAACGCGACGGGCTCGATGTCGAACTGGCGCGCACCGTGGCGGATGCCGCCGACCGTATCCATCCCGACGAGCAATTGCTGCTGATCGGCGACGGTGTCGTCGTGCGTCAGGATCAGCTCAAGCGTGCCGCGCAGGCGCGCTCGCCCAGCATCTTCACCGTGCCCGACAGCGGCACGACCTTGCGTCACGAACGGATCGACGCGGGGTCGCGCTGGGCCGGGATCGCGCTGATCGACGGCACGATGCTGCGCAAGACCGCGGCCATGCTCGGCGATTGGGATCTGCAATCAACGTTGCTGCGCCGGATCGTCCAGGCGCAGGCACCACGCATCGAGACCGGCGCGGCGTCGGTCTGGCTGGTCGAAAGCGGCCCGCAGGCGCGCGCGGCGGAGATCGCGTTGCTCGGCAGCGGCGTCGGCCGGCTGTTGCCCGCGCCGCTGAGCCAGCGGCTCAGCGGCTTCCTGCTCGATCGCGCCGTCCGGCCGGGCTGGCTGCGCGGCGCATCGCTTGCGCTCGCCGCCGCCGCGCTTCCCGCCTTTTCCTATCAGTGGATCGGGCTTGGCGCTTTCCTGCTCACCGTGTCGGGGCCTTTGGGCATGATCCCGCGGCGGCTCGACGCGGCCGGCCTGCGCGCGTCCGGTCCCGAGAAACTGTGGCGCTGGGCACAGGCGGGACTGTTCGCGCTCGCGCTGATCGTGCTGGCCTGGGGGCTGGACGGCATCGGCACCGGCTGGGGCGTCTGGCCGCTTGCGCTCGGCACGATCGGGTTGACCGGCCTGTTATGGGATCAGACCCGGCTGACCGGGCGCGACCCCGTCGAACCGTCGCTGCTCGCGGCGCCGCTGTTCGTGTTCGCGCTCCTCGACATGCCGGTCGGCGGGCTTGCCGCATCCACGCTGCTCGCGGGCATATTGCTGGCATTGGGACAGCGCGGCATGGCGGGGCCGGACGATGATTTTCGGGTCGATCCGGTTTAGCACCAATTTAACTATGTTGCCGTAACGCAGGCAGCATGATCGCCGAGGACGATGATGGAACCGCGGTTTCCCCCGTCGGTGCCGGCCGCTTGCTGGCCGATGCCGCGCGCGGTGCGCAGGGCGGGCGCAAGCGGCTCGCCGTGCTCGTCGACCTGTTCCTGCCCGAAAGCATGCGGCTCACCGATTATCAGCGCGTCACCGTCAAACGCTTCATCGTCCGGCTGGTCGGCGCGATCGAACATGATCTGCGCCAGCGCCTGATCACCTCGCACGCCGCGCGCTTCACACCGGAAATCCTCGCCGCGCTCGGCAGCGCGCGCGTGGCGATCGCATTGCCGCTGCTCCAGCGCGCCCGCGCGCTCCATGATGTCGAACTCGTCTCGCTGCTGCTCGCACGCGTCGAGGAACAGCGTCTGTCGGCCACTTTGCGCCGCGACGGAGAGAATGGCCGGCTGGTCGAGGCGCTGCTCGTCGACCCCGACGAAACCGTGTCGGCGGCGGCGATGGCGATGCTGATCGCCGAGAGCCGCCGCCATTTCCTGTTCGAGGAACCGGTGCTCGCGCGCACCGATCTGCCCGCCGACATGCAATATCGCCTGGTCTGGTGGGTGGCCGCCGCGCTTCGCGAATATCTGACGCGCCAGCATGGTGCCGATCATGGCGTGGCCGACGCCGCGCTGATGGATGCGGCGGGGGCCAGCCTGTCGGGACATGACGAGGGTGAGACGCTCGAATCGGCGGCGATGCAACTCGGCTATGCGCTTGCCGAGCGCGGCCGGCTCGACGATGCGCTGCTCCAGACCGCGTGCGAGGAAGGGCGCCTGTCGCTGTTCGTCGCCGGACTGGCCGTGCGCGGCGGCCTCGATTTCGAAGCCGCGCGCGGCATGGCGCTGCCGCCCTTCGGCGAAAGATTGATTGTGCTGCTTCGGGCGCTCGACGTCGGGCGCGCTGCGGCGGGCGCGATCGCGCTGACATTGTGCGCCGACGATGCGGAGGTGGTCGAACAGATGGCGGCCTATGACAGCCTGACCCGCGTCCGTGCGCTCGAACTGATCCAGCCCTGGCAGGTGGATAGCGGATATCGCACCGCGATCGCGGCGTTGGCCGCCGGGCTTGCCGAGCGCGGCGACGGGTGGGCGGCATGAACGCGCAACCGGTCCATGGCCGCGTCGATCGCAGCGGGCGGCTGATCGAGGCCGATCCGCCGCTGCTCGGCCTGCAAATGCGCGCGGGTGGTGAAGCGGGCGGTGCGATCGCGGTCCCGCAGATCGCGGCGCTGGCGCGGCTTGCGCACCGGTTGGGCATCTTGATCTCGCGCGCTGTGATCGCGGCCGATGGTGAGAATGACATCGATCTGTGGGTCCGCGCCCAGCCCGACGGGAACGAGGTCCGCCTGACCATCGGCGGCTGGAGCCCGCGGCCGGCTTTGCCCGCGGTCGCCGCACGCGACATCGACCGCGAAACCGATTTTCTGCGGGCATCGGCGGATTGGCTCTGGGAAACCGACGAGGCGCTCAAGATCGTCGCGCTCTCCGCCGCGGCCGAGGATGCGATCGGCGGCCCGGCGAGCCGCATGATCGGCCAGCCCGTCACCCAGCTGGTCAAGCTGATCGAAGATGAGAACGGCAATCTGCCGCTGCTCGCGGCGCTTGCGGCGCAGGGGCGGCTCGACTGTCAGGACGCGGAGTTGCGCAACGGCAATGGGCGCGTCCGGCTGAGTGCGGTGCCGATTCATGACGGGGCGGGGCGTTTCGTCGGATTCCGGGGCAATGCCGCCTGGCATCGCGTCGCACCGGCCAGTCCGGAAGAACCGCAGATCGTCGCCGATGCCTTTGGCGAACGGCTCGACCGCGCGCTGCGTGAGCCGCTGGCACGCATCATTGCGCGCGCCGACAGCATCAGTGCGCGCAACGAAGGGCCACTCAGGCGCGACTATGCCGAATATGCCGGCGACATCGCGACCGCGGGTCGCCATCTGCTCGCGCTCGTCGACGATCTCGTCGACCTCCAGGCGATCGAGCGCAGCGATTTCCATGTCGATGCCGAAGCGATCGATCTCGCCGATGTCGCCCGCCGCGCCGCCGGGCTGCTTGCGGTGCGCGCATCCGATCGCGATGTCCGGATCGATCGGCCGGCAGATGACGAAAGCCTTGCCGCGCGCGGCGATTTCAAGCGCATCCTCCAGATCCTGGTCAATCTGATCGGCAATGCCGTGCGCTATTCGCCCGACGGCGCGATGGTGTGGATCCGCGCCGAGCAGGCGGCGGATCGCGCGGTGGTGGTGATCGCGGATCAGGGCAAGGGCATCGATGCCGAGGATCATGAACGCATTTTCGAGAAGTTCGAGCGCGTCGATCCCGGTGAACCGGGCGGCAGCGGCTTGGGTCTCTACATTGCGCGCCGTCTCGCGCGCGCGATGGGCGGCGAAATCAGCGTCGACAGCGCACCTGGTCAGGGCGCGCGCTTCACGCTCACATTGCCGGTGGGCTGAGCGCGCTTTCTACCCCGTCATTCCAGCTTTCGCTGGAATGACGGTGGGGCCCCTGGTTTTCGCCGGGAGCCCTACCGCTTCGGCCGAGTTCAGCGATCGCCGACGGGTACGTAATCGCGCTGGGTCGGGCCGGTATAGAGCTGGCGCGGACGGCCGATCTTCTGCTCGGGATCGGAGATCATCTCGTTCCACTGCGCGACCCAGCCGACGGTGCGGGCGAGCGCGAAGAGCACGGTGAACATCGTCGTCGGGAAACCGATCGCCGACAGGATCACGCCCGAATAGAAATCGACGTTGGGATAAAGCTTCTTCGAGACGAAATAATCGTCCTTGAGCGCGATCTGCTCCAGTTCGCGGGCGACGTCGAAGATCGGATCGGTGACGCCCAGCTTGTCGAGCACCTCGTTCGCGGTCTTCTGCATCACTTTCGCGCGCGGATCGTAATTCTTGTACACGCGGTGGCCGAAGCCCATCAGGCGGAACGGATCGTCCTTGTTCTTCGCGCGCGCGATATATTCGGGGATACGATCGGGATGGCCGATCTCGCGCAGCATGTTGAGCGCCGCTTCGTTGGCGCCGCCATGCGCCGGGCCCCACAGGCAGGCGATGCCGGCCGCGATGCAGGCGAAGGGATTGGCGCCCGACGAGCCGGCCAGCCGGACGGTCGAGGTCGATGCATTCTGCTCGTGGTCGGCATGGAGGATGAAGATCTTGTCCATCGCCGCCTCGACGACGGGATCCACCACATATTCCTCCGCTGGCACGCCAAAGGTCATGCGCAGGAAATTGCCGGTGTAGGACAGCTTGTTGTCGGGATAGAGGAAGGGCTGCCCGACCGAATATTTATACGCCATCGCCGCGATCGTCGGCATCTTCGCGATCAGCCGGTGGCTGGCGATCATGCGCTGGCGCGGGTCGGTGATGTCGGTCGAGTCGTGGTAGAAGGCGGAAAGCGCGCCGACGACGCCGCACATGATCGCCATCGGGTGCGCATCGCGGCGGAAACCGCGATAGAAGGTCGCCAGCTGCTCGTGCAGCATGGTGTGGCGCGTGATGGTGTAGCTGAACTTCTCGAGTTCGGCCTTGCTCGGCAGTTCGCCGTTGAGCAGCAGATAGCTGACTTCCATGAAGTTCGACTGCTCGGCGAGCTGGTCGATCGGATAGCCGCGATGGAGCAATATGCCCTGGTCGCCGTCGATATAGGTCAGGCCGGATTCGCAGCTCGCGGTCGAGGTGAAGCCCGGATCATAGGTGAACATGCCCGTCTGGCCGTAAAGCTTTCGGATATCGATCACATCGGGGCCGACCGAACCGGCAAGCACCGGATAGTCGTGATCCTGGCCTCCGGCCACCAGCTTCGCGTTTCCGGTCATAGTCGTCCTTCCTGCCTATGCGGCCTGCTTGATCCGGTCGCCGATGCGGCCAAGCGATTCCTCGCGGCCCAGCAGCGCCAGCACATCGAATATTCCCGGCGAGGTCGCGCGTCCTGTGAGCGCGGCCCGCAAGGGCTGGGCAATCTTGCCCAAACCGATTCCTGCATCCTCGGCAACCAGCCGCACCGCTTCTTCAAGCGCGGGCACGGTCCAGTCGCTCACCCCCTGTAGCGCACCGCCTGTCTTTTCGAGCAGCGCGGTCGCGTCGCCCTCTAGCAGGGTTGCTGCCTTTTCGTCGAGTGAAAGCGGGCGGGTCTCGAACAGGAACAATGCGCCTTCCGCAAGTTCGTCGAGGGTCTTCGCACGCGGTTTGAGCGCGGCCATCGCGGCCGCCAGCAGGGTTTCACCGGCGGCGTCGATCGTGCTGCCCAGCCGGGTCTCGACGCGCGGCTTCACCAGCGACGCCAGGCGCGCATCATCGGCCTCGCGGATATAATGTGCGTTCAGATTTTCGAGTTTCTTGAAGTCGAAGCGCGACGGCGACCGGCCGACTCCGGCCAGGTCGAACCACTCCACCGCCTGTTCGCGGCTGATGATCTCGTCGTCGCCATGGCCCCAGCCGAGACGCAGCAGATAATTGCACACTGCCTCGGGCAGCAGCCCCATCTCGTCGCGATAGGCGTCGACGCCCAGCGCGCCGTGGCGCTTGGACAGCTTGGCGCCGTCGGCGCCGTGGATCAGCGGGACATGCGCATAGATGGGTTCGGGCCAGCCCATGGCACGCACGATGCCGAGCTGGCGGAATGCGTTGTTGAGGTGATCGTCGCCGCGGATGACATGGGTGACGCCCATATCCTGATCGTCGACGACGACCGCGAGCATATAGGTGGGCGTGCCGTCCGACCGCAGCAGGATCATGTCGTCCAGCTCGGCATTGCGCACGACGACGCGGCCCTGCACGCGATCCTCGATCACCGATTCGCCCTCGCGCTCGGCCTTCAGCCGGATGACGAAGGGCGCGCCTTCGGGGGCGTCGGCGGGATCGCGGTCGCGCCAGCGGCCGTCATAGCGCATCGGCAGCTTGGCCGCGCGCTGCTGCTCGCGCAGCTCCGCAAGCTCTTCCTGCGTGGCGTAGCAGCGATAGGCATGGCCCGATTCGAGCATCGCATTGGCGACTTCGGCATGGCGCGCGGCGCGTGCGAACTGGAACACGGTATCGCCGTCCCAGTCGAGTCCCAGCCAGCGCATGCCGTCGAGAATCGCCTCGATCGCCGGCTCGGTCGAGCGCGCGCGATCGGTATCCTCGATGCGGAGAAGGAATTTTCCGCCATTGTGGCGGGCGAACAGCCAGTTGAACAGCGCGGTGCGCGCGCCGCCGATATGCAGGAATCCCGTCGGGGACGGGGCAAAGCGCGTGACGACAGGACGGGTTTCTTGGCTTGCGCCCACGCGCGGGTTCTCCACTATCGTACGATGGCCAGATCGACCGGCGACGCCCCTAGCATGGCTTCTTCGCAGCTGCAAAATAACATGCATGCGGCGCCTCTCGCCGTGCGCGAGCGGATCGAGACCTGGCTGGAGGCCGAGCGCGACCAGCTTGCGCTCTGGGTGCCGATTGGGCTCGGCGCAGGCGTTGCCGCCTGGTTCGTCCTGATGCCGGCCGGCCATTGGGCCGCTTTCCTGCTGCTGGCGCTGTCATGTGCGCTCGGCGGCGCGGCATTGGGGCTGGGCACATGGCTCGGCCGGGCGCTGGGCTGGTTCGGGCTGCTTGCCGCGATCGGCATGATGCTGATCTGGTGGCGCGCCGAACGCGTTGCGGCGCCGGTGCTGGCGCGACCGGCGGTGGTCAGTTTCCAGGCGCGAATCACCGAAGTGGACATGCTGCCCGCGCGTGGACTCGTGCGGCTGCTGCTCGAGCCGCGCGACGCGCCCGCGCTGCCCGAACGCGTGCGCGTCAATGTCCGCGAGGAGGATGCGCATGACGGGCTGCGTGCGGGGGCGACGATCGCGCTACGCGCGCGGCTGATGCCGCCGCCCGAGGCCGCCGTGCCCGGCGCCTATGATTTCGCGCGGCTTGCCTGGTTCCAGGGCATCGGTGCGACCGGACGCTCGCTCGGCCCCGTCACCATTGTCCAGGCCGGCGCGGCGCCCGTGCTTGCCGATACCCGTCAGCGCCTGTCCGCGCATATCCAGGCGCGACTCGCCGGTGGGGAGGGGGCGATCGCCGCGGCACTGGCGACCGGGGATCAAGGGGCGATTCCGGAGGAGGATGCCGAGGCGATGCGCCGTGCCGGCCTGTCGCATCTGTTGTCGATCAGCGGGCTGCACGTCACCGCGCTGGTCGGCGCGACGATGCTGCTGTTGCTGCGCCTGCTCGCGCTCAGCCCATGGCTGGCGTTGCGTCTGCCGCTGATGCTGATTGCGGCGGGTGGCGGCGCGGTGGCGGCAATCGGTTACACGCTGCTGACCGGGGCGGAGGTGCCGACGATCCGCTCGTGCGTGGCTGCGATCCTGGTGCTGATCGGCATCGCGATCGGGCGCGACGCGATCACGCTACGGCTGGTCGCGGCGGGAGCGACCTTCGTCCTGCTGCTCTGGCCTGAATCGCTGGTCGGGCCGAGTTTCCAGCTCAGCTTCGCCGCGGTCACCGCGATCATGGCGCTGGTCGAGCATCGGCGGATCAAGGCCTTGCTGGCGCGCCGCGAGGAAGGCTGGATGATGGGCACGGGGCGTATCCTGCTCGGGCTGCTGCTCACCGGCCTGCTGGTGGAAATCGCGCTGGCGCCGATCGCGATCCACCATTTCCACAAGGCGGGGCTTTATGGCGCGCTTGCCAATATCGTCGCGATCCCATTGACCACCTTCATCGTCATGCCGGTGGAGGCGGCCGCATTGCTGCTCGACATGGTGGGGCTCGGTGCGCCCTTATGGTGGGTTGCCGGTCAGGCATTGTCGCTGCTGCTGTGGATCGCGCACAGCGTCGCCGCGATGCCCGGCGCGGTTGCGGCGATGCCGGTCGTTCCCGATGCCGCTTTCGCGCTGATTGTTGCAGGCGGGCTGTGGATCGCCTTGTGGCGCACGGGCGCACGATGGCTGGGGCTGGCGCCGGTGGTGGTCGGCGCGCTCTGGGCACTGTCCACCCAGCCGCCCGACCTGCTGGTGACGGGCGACGGCCGCCATCTCGCCGTCCGTGTCGATGGTGGCTATGCGCTGCTGCGGCCACGCGCAGGCGACTATGTCCGCGACATGCTCGCCGAAAGCGCGGGGTTCGAGGGTGAACTGGCCGATCTCGACGCCGTGCGCGGGGCGCAATGCAGCCGCGACGCCTGCACGATCGAACTGATCCGGGGCACCAAGCGCTGGCGGCTGCTCGCCACGCGCAGCACCTATTTCGTCGATCCCGGCGAATTGCGCAAAGCCTGCCGTGACGCCGATATCGTGGTCAGCGAGCGCTGGCTGCCCGACTGGTGCGCGCCGCGCTGGATCAAGGCGGATCGCGCTTTGCTGGCGAAGACGGGCGGATTGACCATCGATCTCGCCGCCGGCCGGATCGAGACGGTCAAGCGCGCGGCGGACGATCACCCCTGGGCCGATCCGCCAAGACCGGCGGCGGCGATGCCGGCGTTTCGGCCCAATCCGTCATAGGTGTCATCGGGAAAATGGCGGCATTCAACGTCCGTCATTGCGAGCGGAGCGGGCCGAAGGCGGCCGCAGGCCAACCAATCCAGGGATGCATCAACCACTGGATTGCTTCGTCGCTTCGCTTCTCGCAATGACGATGTGGTCGAAGTCAGTACCCCTCAATAGCGCCGCAACAGCCCAGCCAGCTTGCCCTGGACCCGGATCTGGTCGGGCCGGTAACGCTGCGGGTCATAAGCGCGATTGGCGGGGTCGAGCCGAACCATCGCGCCTTCGCGGCGGAAATATTTGAGCGTCGCTTCGCTTTCGTCGACCAGAGCGACGACGATCTCGCCGTCGCGCGCCACGTCGGTGCGGCGGATCAGCGCGTAATCGCCGTCGAGAATCCCCGCTTCGACCATCGAATCGCCCGAAACCTCGAGCGCATAATGGTCGCCGGAGCCGAGCAGCGCGGCGGGGACGGAGAGCATGCTCTGGCCCTCCAGCGCCTCGATCGGCATGCCCGCGGCGATGCGGCCGTGCAGCGGAATCTCCAGCACGTCGTTGGCGGCGATCGGTATATGGCGCGGTGCGGCGGGCGCTGTCTGCTTCTTCACGGGCTTGGCGGCCGCACGCTCGGGCTGCTTCAGCACTTCCAGCGCGCGGGCGCGGTTGGGCAGGCGACGGATGAAGCCGCGTTCCTCGAGCGCGCTGATCAGCCGATGAACCCCCGATTTCGATTTGAGATCGAGCGCCTCCTTCATCTCCTCGAACGAGGGGGACACGCCGGTTTCCTCCAGCCTGTCGCTGATGAAGCAGATCAATTCATGTTGCTTGCGCGTGAGCATCGCATGTTCTCCGATGGAACGAACGAAGAACGTGTAGGAAACATCGGAGGGCGCGTCAAGCCGGAGCCTGATCGGTTGAGGTGGAAGCGCAAAGCGCTGCTTCCGAAAGCGTGAATCGGGCTCTCAACTTATTGCCAAGATTTCCGCCATTTCTCCGGCATCCGCTGCAGGAGCGCCCGCCGCACGGACGATCAGCGCGTTGGCGGAGGCGAGCGAGACCATCGCCGCGCTGTCCTGTTCGGTCGCCTGGATCACTTCGCCATTGGCCCACAGGCCGCGCAGATATTCGGCGCGGCCGCCGCATGCCGGCAATGGCGCGCCCAGCCTGACGCGATGGGTGGGCGGCAACGGATCGGCTGCGCCCTGCAGCGCGCGCACCAGCGGCAGCAGGAACAATGTCGCGGTGACGAAGGTCGAAACCGGATTGCCGGGCAGCCCGACTATGATCGCGTCGCCAAGCTTGCCGGCGAGCAGCGGTTTGCCCGGCTTCATCGCGATCTTCCAGAAATCGAGCGTCCCGCCGATCGCGTCGAGCACGGGGCGCACCAGATCGTGATCGCCCACCGACGCGCCGCCCGAGGTCACGATGATATCGGCACCGCGCGCGGCATCGAAGGCGGCGGCCAATGTGTCGAAATCGTCGCGCACGATCCCGCGATCGTCGACGATCGCGCCGTTGGGCTCCAGCATCGCGCGCAGCATGATCGCG
Organism: Sphingobium sp. FW305-3-2-15-F-TSA7; assembly: GCF_058787155.1. NCBI lineage: Bacteria > Pseudomonadati > Pseudomonadota > Alphaproteobacteria > Sphingomonadales > Sphingobiaceae > Sphingobium > Sphingobium sp. FW305-3-2-15-F-TSA7. Next base: position 84,820 of record NZ_JBYSZM010000010.1, read on the forward strand.
TTCGATGCGGGAAGCTGTACGCCAGAGACCGGCTCGCCGGGGAGCACCAACTCGTCGCCCGTCGAGATCAGGGCGACGCGCGGCCGCCGTCCGACGCTCAGCCGACCATATCCGCCCATCGCGGCCAGCCCGATCCGTGCCGCCGTCAGCAGCGCGCCGTGTGCGACGAGGCGCTGGCCCCGTGCGAAATCGCTGTTGGCGGCGCGCACATGCTGGCCATGTCGGCGTGGGCCTTCGCCCGTCAATATCAGCGTGTCGCCGTCGCGCGCCGCCTCTTCCTGGATCAGGATCGTGTCCGCGCCGGCGGGGAGGGGGGCGCCGGTGAAGATGCGCATCGCCTCGCCGCCCGCGATCGCGCCGTCGGGCAGCGTGCCGGGCACGCTTTCCCCGGTCACGCGCCATGGGCCGGGTATGTCGGCGAAGGCGATGGCATAGCCGTCCATCGCCGAAAGGTCGGCGGCGGGCTGGCCGCGCGTCGCCGTGCAATCCTCGGCGAGATAACGGCCTGCGGCTTCGCCCAGCGGTAGCGTTTCGGCCGGAAGCGGTGTGGCCAGCGCGAGCAATCGCGTCTGCGCATCGGCGACGGGGAGGAGGGTGCTCATGAGCCGCCACCCACATTGTTCGGGCTGAGCCTGTAAAAGGAGAGGCGGGGCTTCGACAGGCTCAGCCCGAACGGGGCCTGGCGGTCCGCGATCGCTCTCACGCCTTGTAATCGCCCGATTTGCCGCCGGTCTTCGAAACCAGCCGGACCGGGCCGATCTCCATCGATTTATCGACCGCCTTGACCATGTCGTAGATCGTCAGCAGCGCGATCGAGACCGCGGTCAGCGCTTCCATCTCGACACCGGTCTGCCCCGTCGTTCGCACGGTAGCAGTGGCATTCACCCCGCTGGCATCGGGCGCCAGATCGATCGAAACCGAGGATATCGGCAGCGGGTGGCAGAGCGGGATCAGGTCGCTGGTCCGCTTCGCACCCATGATCCCCGCCACCCGCGAGACCGCAAGCACATCGCCCTTCTTCGCCGATCCGTCGCGGATCGCGGCGGCGGCGTTGGCCGACATCGAGATCCGGCCCTTGGCCACCGCTTCGCGCGTGGTGACGGCCTTGTCCGACACGTCGACCATATGTGCCGCGCCCTCGGCGTCGAGATGGGTGAGCCGGCTCATGCCGCGCCGAGCAACCGGCGGGTTGCCGCCTCGACATCGGCCTCGCGCATCAGCGCTTCGCCGACCAGGAAGCAATGGACGCCGTGATCCGCCATCGCATCGAGATCGGCGCTGGAGGTCAGCCCGCTCTCCGCGACGAAGGTGCAGCCTTCGGGCGCACGACCGATCAGTTCATAGGTGCGTGCGAAATCGACGGTGAAGTCGCGCAGGTCGCGATTGTTGACGCCGATCAGCCGCGACCGCAGCGCGAGCGCGCGATCGAGCTCGTCGGCATCGTGCACCTCGACCAGCGCGTCCATGCCCAGCCGGATCGCCTCGGCCTCGATCTCGGCCATTTGCCCGTCGTCGAGCGCGGCGACGATGATCAGGATCGCATCGGCGCCCAAGGCACGGGATTCCGCGACCTGCCAGGGATCGACGAGGAAATCCTTGCGCAGGCACGGGATCGAGGCCGCATCGCGCGCGGCCGCCAGATAGCTGTCGTCGCCCTGGAAATAGGGAACGTCGGTGAGCACGGAAAGACAGGCCGCGCCTGCCGCTTCATAGGCCCGGGCATGGGCCGGTGGATCGAAATCGGCGCGGATCAGGCCTTTTGACGGGCTGGCCTTCTTGATCTCGGCGATCAGCGCATGACCATTCCGGGCCTTGGCGTCGAGCGCCGCCCGAAAACCGCGCGGCGGCGTCTGCGCGGCGGCGCGCGCTTCGATATCCGACAGGCTGGCCTCGGCCTTGCGGCGGGCGACATGGTCGCGCTTGGTGTCGCAGATTTCGGTCAGCTTGTTCATCGAAAGGCGATCCAGCAATCGAGCAGCGCGTTGGCAAGACCATTGTCGAGCACTTCCGCCGCCTCCTCGGCGCCTTCGCGCAGGGTCGCCGCGCGGCCGGCGATCACCAGCGCCACGGCGGCGTTGAGCAGCACGGCATCGCGATAGGGGCCGATCTCTCCCTGGAGAAGCCGGCGTAGCGCCGCTGCATTATAAGCGACATCGCCGCCGCGGATCGCGCTGGTCGGCGCGCGCGGCAATCCGGCATCCTCGGGGGTGATTACGTCACCCACCGTCACGTCGCCGATGCGGAAGACGCGGCTGGGGCCGGCGCCCGACACTTCGTCCAGCCCTTCCTCGCCCGAGACGACGAGCGCGGCGTCGGCGCCGAGCCGTGCCAGCGCGGTGCCGTAGATCGGCACATAATCGGGCCGGGCGATGCCGATGAGCTGGCGGGTGACGCGCGCTGGATTGGCGAGCGGCCCCATCAGGTTGAAGATCGTCCGCCGGCCGATCGCCTTGCGGATCGGGTGGATGCGCTTGAGCGCGGGATGATGGTTGACCGCGAACAGGAAGCAGATGCCGATCTCGTTCAGCGTCTCTTCCGCGGTCTCGCTGACCCGTGCCAGGTCGAGGCCCAGCGCTTCCAGCGTGTCGGCGGCGCCCGCCTTGCTCGATGCCGCGCGATTGCCGTGCTTGGCGACGGGCACGCCGCATGCTGCGATCACGATCGCGACTGCGGTCGAGACGTTCAGGCTGTGATGGCCGTCGCCGCCCGTGCCGCACACGTCGATCGCGCCCGCGGGCGCATCGATCGCGATCATGCGGTCGCGCAGCGCCTGCGCGGCCGCCGCGATCTCGATGCTGGTCTCGCCGCGTTCGGTCAGCGCGATCAGGAAATCGGCGATGGCCTGGTCGGAGACGCGCTGGTCGAGCAGGTCGGAAAAGGCCTGGGCCGCGGTCGCCTCGTCGAAGATGTCGCGGGGATCGGGAAGGCGGAGGATCGTGGTCATGCGCGCGCTTTTACCTCGAGCCCGGCCAATGCCATGAAATTGGCGAGCAGCGTGTGGCCATGCTCGGTGGCGATGCTTTCGGGATGGAACTGGACGCCGTGGATCGGCAATGTCGCGTGGCGGAAACCCATCACCGTGCCGTCGGGCGCGCGCGCATTGACCCTCAGCGCTTCGGGCAGCCCGTCTTCCGGCACGATCAGCGAGTGATAGCGCGTCGCGGTGAAGGGGGAGGGGATGTCGGCGAAGACACCGCTGCCGTCATGCGTCACCGGCGAGGTCTTGCCGTGCATCAGCTCGGTCGCGCGCACCACCTGACCGCCGAAATGCTGGCCGATCGCCTGATGGCCCAGGCAGACGCCGAGCAGCGGCTTGCCTGCGTCGGCGCAGGCGGCGACCAGCTCGAGCGAAATCCCCGCTTCATTGGGCGTGCACGGCCCCGGCGAGATCAGGAAGGCGTCGGCGCCGGAGGACAAAGCCTGCCCGGCGGAGATCGCGTCGTTGCGCACCACTTCCACCGGCGCCCCGAGTTCCATCAGATAATGGACGAGGTTCCAGGTGAAGCTGTCGTAATTGTCGATGACGAGGATCATGGCGGATCGGCCTTATCGGCTGAATGCCCGATGGGGAAGCACCTCTGACACCAGCGGCCGACAAGAGTCGCTTATCGCAGGTTGGTATGCGCCCGCACGCCCGCGTTCATGGACGAACGGGCTTGCCCCATGCCGAGTCGGTCAGGATGCCGATGGCGATTTTCCAGCAATCGATCGAATTATACGGCCGATCGAAATGGTCGAATGGGGTCGAGATGGTTACGAAGTCGCGTTCCAAATAAAGATGGACCGCATATTTCCGCCATTCATGTATTAACCCATTTTCGGTCAAGTTCATAAAACAAGTCAAAATGGTGTGTAATTGTAGCAACATCCGCTGAAAGTTCAGAAGTGAATTAACCTCTCATATACGACGAAGGAGGAAGATCGACACGTGTTCGAAGGAGTGGGGTCCGTGAGCAACGTGAAGAAAATTGTCTATTCGGCCGACGATATGTCCTGCGCGAACGGGCAAGTTCATATGGCCATGCCAGGGTCGGAACGTAATCGACTGGTCAGCAGCCTGAAGATCGCGACCGCGATCGCACTGATCGGCGGCGGCGCGGGGCAGGCTGCGGCCCAGACTTCGGTGGTCAGCGCCTGTTCCGGGGTCAGCCTGCCACGATCCGTCGTCACCGATATTGCGGGCGATGTGCTCACCCCCGTAATCGGCAAGGTCGAAAACACGCTCAGCCTGCTTACCCTGGGCCTCGTCAATCTCGGTCTGTCCACCTCGCTCAGCAATGCGTCGAAGGGGGGACCGATCAACCTCCTGGCGATCGGCACCGACGGCAAGGCGGTCGACCTGCTGACCAATCCCAATTGCCAGACGACCGCCGATTCCTTCTCGCTCGATACGCCGGCGGGCATCGCGTTCGGCGGCAATCTCATCACCGGCCTTGGTGCCACCGGCCAGACCGCAAGCGCTGGCGACCTGACCGCTATCGCGATCGGCAACAAGGCGAGCACCAGCGCGGGCGCGGTCGGCGCGATCGCGATCGGCCAGGGCGCCAGCGTCACTCATCTCGGATCGAGCGTCGCGCTGGGCATGGGCTCGACCGCGACGGGGGCGACGCTGGGCGACCAGGCTTATCTTGTCGGCGGCACCGCGGCGGCCGAAGTCAATATCGGCGATCGGCGCCTGACCGGCGTGGCCGCCGGCGCGGCCGATACCGATGCGGTCAATGTCGCACAGCTCAAGGCCGCGACGGCGGGCGCGCTCGGCGACGCGCTTCAGTTCAACGCCGGGGTCAGCGCCTATGACGCGGAACGCGCGGGTGCGCCGACGAAGATCACCAATGTTGCCGCCGGCACTTTGAGCGCGGCGAGCGACGATGCGGTCAATGGCGCGCAATTGTTCGCGACCAACACGCAGGTCTCGACCAACACCACCAGCATCAACAATCTCGATATCCAGGTCGGCACGCTCCAGGACGACGCGCTTCTATATAATTCGAAGATCGGCACTTATGATGCCGCGCGTGCGGGCACGCCCACCGGTATCGCCAATGTCGCGGCCGGCGCGCTCGGCGTGTCGAGCACTGATGCGGTCAACGGATCGCAATTGTTCGCGACCAATAATCAGGTTTCGACCAACACGACCAATATCGCGGGCAACACCACCGCGATCTCCAATATCGATATCGAGCTCGACGCCCTGAGCGCGCTTGCCGTCAAATATGATGGCGCCGGCATGGACGTCGTGACTTTCAAGGGCGCGGGCGGCACCCGGCTGACCAGCGTGGCGGCAGGCACGCTCGACGCTCTGTCGACCGATGCGGTCAACGGATCGCAGCTGTTCGCGACCAATCAGCAACTCGGCACCAACACCACCAATATCGCCAATCTCGATGTGGAGGTGAATGCGCTGCAGAGCGACGCGCTCCAGTATAATTCGAAACTTGGGGCCTATGACGCCGCGCGCTCGGGCACGCCGACGAAGATCGCGAATGTCGCGGCCGGTGCGCTTGGCGTGTCGAGCACCGATGCGGTCAACGGCGCGCAACTCTTCGCGACGAACAGCCAGGTTTCGACCAACACGACCAATATCGCGGGCAACACCACCGCGATCTCCAATATCGACATCGAACTCGACGCCTTGAATGCGCGCGCGGTCCAATATGACGGCGCGGGCATGGATGTCGTGACCTTCAAGGGGGCGGGCGGCACCCGGCTGACCAGCGTGACCGCGGGCACGCTCAGCGCCGCCTCGACCGACGCGGTCAATGGATCGCAGCTCTTCGCGACCAACACCCAGGTCGATATCAACACCACCAACATCGCTTTGATCAACAGCAAGATGGGCACGATCGACGCGCTGGCGGTGACCTATGACGACAAGTCTCGGACGGGGCTGACCCTGCTCGGTGCTGGCGGGACGACGATCGGCAATGTCGCGGCGGGTGTCGAGAATGACGATGCGGTCAATGTCGCGCAGTTGAAGGCGGCAACCGCCGGCCTGTCGAGCGACGCGCTGCAGTTCAACGCCGGCATCAGCGCCTATGATGCGCAGCGCGGCGGCGCGCCGACCCGGATCGCCAATGTGGCGGCGGGCGCGCTCACCGCGTCGAGCACCGACGCGGTCAACGGATCGCAATTGTTCGCGACCAACAGCCAGGTTTCGACCAACACCACCAATATCGCGAACAATACGACCGCGATCACCAATCTCGGCAATCAGGTGGCGACCAACACCACCAACATCGCCAATCTGACGATCGATATGGGCGCGCTGCAGGACGATGCCCTGCTGTTCAACACCAAGCTTGCCGCTTACGACGCGGCGCGCGGCGGTGCGGCGACGAAGCTCACCAATGTCGCGGCGGGCACGCTCAATGCGGCAAGCGACGATGCGGTCAACGGCGCGCAGTTGTTCGCGACCAATCAACAGGTCGATATCAACACGACCAATATCGCGCTGCTCAACAGCAAGATCGGCTCGGTCGACGCGCTGGCGGTGGCCTATGACGACAAGTCGCGGACGTCGCTGAGCCTGCTCGGCGCGGGTGGGACGACGATCCACAATGTCGCGGCGGGCGTCGACGACAATGACGCGGTCAATGTCGCGCAGCTCGACACCGTGGCGAACAGCGTCACGGCGCTTCAGGGCAATGCGCTGATGTTCGATCCCGTCGCCAATGCCTATAATGCGACGCGCGGCGGGGCCAGCCAGCGCATCACCGGTGTCTCGGCGGGCACGCTTGCCGCCGACAGCAGCGATGCGGTCAACGGATCGCAGCTGTTCGCGACCAACCAGGCCGTGGCTTCGCTCAGCACCACCGTCGGCCAGATCGGCGCGCTCGCCGTGCAATATGACGATAACAGCCGCACCAGCCTGACGCTCGGCGGCGCGGGCGGAACCCGCGTCACCAATGTCGCGGCGGGCACGGTCGGTGCCGGTTCGAGCGATGCGGTCAACGGCGCGCAGCTCCATGCCACCAATCAGGCGGTCGGACAGGTCGACGGGCGGGTGACCAATCTCGCCGGCAGCGTCGCCACCCATCTCGGCGGCGGTGCCACCGCCAGTGCCGACGGATCGGTCAGCGCGCCCAGCTATGCGATCGCCGGCATCGACGCCAATGGCAATGCGACCAGCCAGACCTATGACAATGTCGGTTCGGCATTGAGCGGGCTCGGCGACAGCCTGGCCAACGTCAATGGCCGCGTCGATGCGATCGCGGCGGCGAACGATCAGGCCGTCACCTATGACGGCGCGGCGAAGGATGCGATCACGCTGGCCGGGGCGTCGGGGACGAAGATCACCAACCTGGCATATGGCGACGTTACCGCCGATTCGTCGGATGCGGTCACCGGCGCGCAGCTCCATGCCGTGGGCCAGCAGGTCGCGACCAACACCACCAACATTTCCAATCTCCAGACCCAGGTTGCCAATATCCAGGTCGGCGGCAGCGCATATGTTCAGGTCAACAACACCGCCGGCAATCCCCACGCGTCGGCGACCGGAACCAATGCGATTGCCGTCGGCGCTGGTGCCGTGGCGTCGGGCGCCAACGGCGCGGCGATCGGCACCAACGCCTCGGCGCTCGCGACCAACAGCGTCGCGCTGGGCACGTCATCGGTCGCCGACCGCGCGAACAGCGTGTCGGTCGGTTTCGCCGGAGGCGAGCGCCAGATCACCAATGTCGCTGCGGGCGTCTCGTCGACCGATGCGGTCAATCTCGGTCAGCTCAACAACGGCTTGAACCAGGCGGTCGGTGTGTCGAACGCCTATACCGATGCACGCATCTCGGTTCTTTCCTTCGATCTCGGTCGCGTCCGCCGCGATGCGGAGGGCGGCACCGCCGCCGCGATGGCGCTGACCGCGATGCCCCAGGCCTTCGGCCCCGGCATGGGCATGTTCGGCATGGGCGTCAGCACCTGGCAGGGCGAAAGCGCGGTGGCCTTCGGCGTCTCGAAAGCGACGCCCGGCGGCAAGGTCGTGGTCAAGGCGGGCGCCACCTACAACACTCGCGGCCAGGGCGGCGCCAATGCCGGCGTAGGGTTCGTTTTCTGATCCGGGCGGGCAAGCGGGCGGCGGGGCCCTCTTCATGTCCGGAACGGAATGATGGCGGGGCGCCTGGCGCCCCGCCATCGATCTATTGAAACCGGAATGACGAAATTATCGTTTGGCTACGAACCCGCCGTTCAGCACCGTCCGCAACTGATCTTCTGAATATCCGAACACGCCGCCGATTTCGCTCCCGCTCGGCCCGTAGAACGAGCCCGTGATCGATCCGTTTCCGTTGCTGCCGGCTGTCAGGACACCGTTGAAGGTGGCACTGAAGATGCCGCCGGAAAAGTTGAGGTCGGCGAAGCTTTTCGCGCTTCCATCCGCGCGGTTGGTGCCGTTGATCACCAGTTTCGACGTGAAGCTGTTGTTGAGGAAATCCATCACGAAGCTGCTGGTGCCCGCCAGGTCATAAATCGCGCGCGTTTGCTCGGTCACTTGCGCGCCGTGACCATAGACGACGCCCGAGTATTTGGCAGTACCGGCCCGCGGCATGGCTGCCAGCGATGTCAGGCTGCCGAAGGTCATGAACCCGAATTCGTCATTGTCTTCCAGCCTGCCGCTCGTTCCGGGCGTATGGGCGCTCAGTTGCGCGAAGCTGGCATAAGTGAGCGCCAGTTCGCTGTTGCCCGTCTTGTAAACGCGGAAGGTGTAGTCCGTCGTGCCGGTCGAGCGCGTATAGACATCGAAACGCGCGTCAGAGGCCGCCGTATTCTTCTGCGCTTCTCCGAATGTCAGCTCAAGCGCAGGTTCAGGCGGCAGCCTGTTGGCCTGGACCGTATAGCTGTCCGCAGACGGGTTCCAGGTGAGCCGAGGGGCCAGGCTGGTCGGTATGATCAGAGCGAAATCACCCCGGAGCAACGGGATGCTGCCATGGGCTGGCGGGGCCCTGAGTGAGGCGGAATATCCACCGAGGAAGGTGGTCGTCTCGGTATAGTCCGCAAGCTTCCGACTCAACGCGCTGTCATCACGCGCGCCGAGCAGAGATCCGGACAGCGAGTGCGTACCCTTGCTCGCCGAAAAGGCGGCGCCGACTTCCTGCGCTGCCGGCCCGAAGAATCGGCCGCTCAGTTGGGCGTCGAATTTTCCGGCCTCGCGGAAATCGAGTTGCATCGTGCCGGAAAAGGCGTTGGCGTTTGACGAAAGCGTGGCCGTGGCGTTGAAGCCGCCGGGATCGTAGACCGTGGTGCTCGTCTGCTGGACCACGTTGGCCGATCCATTGGCTGCGATCGCACCGCTTCCGAAGTCGACAGTGAGTACGCCGGTGCCGCGCAGGCCGGAGGTACTGCTCAACTGGTCGGCTCTGACGAAGGCGCCGTTCAACTCAATCGCATAGCCCGCCGATCCCGTACGCGGAACCGCGGCAGCGGGCGTCTCATAGCCATAAACGATGCTGTCTATGGTGGTAGTCGACTGGTTCGACGACATGTTCGAACGCCGCAGCCAGTCAGCGCCACGCACATAAGTCAGGCTTGCGCCGTCATGGATCGTCAGTCCGTCGCCGCCTCCGGTGCCGCCTTGGTTGACGTAATCGAAACTGTGCATCGCGTCGGGCACGGAAACCATATAGTCGCCGCTCGCCGGATCATAATGGATCACCATCGACGTCTGCTGGGCGCTGTTGGATGATGGCCCGTGCGTGACGCGATAACCGGTTCCGGCATGGAATGTGCGGACGCCGCTGTCGTTGAACGAGGTCATATTGGCCATCGCCCCGGTCGATCGGCCCATCACCGTACCTGCGGCCACATCCGGTGTTCCGTACCCCTGTTCCTGGGCATGCCAGGCGCCGCCCAGTTCCTCCGCGGCCGGGCCGAAGAATTGGCCGTTGACGGCGCCGACATAGGTGGCGTTCTGATCGGTGAAGCGGACGGTGCCGGTGAAACCGTTCGATGCCGAGGACAGGCTGCCCTGGGCGATGAATTCGGTCTTTATCCCGGATTTTCCTTCAAGCGAGCTTGCGAGTGAAAAGACGCCACGGCCGAAATCGGCATCGAAATAACCGGCACCGGCCAGTCCCTCCAGCCCGCCCTGCGTCGTTCGCGCACCGAGCACGTCCACGGCATAACTGGCGCCGCCCGTCCGCGGGATGGCGGGTGTCGCCGTGGGAAAGCCGTAGACGAAGGCATCGAAGCTGCCGGTTCCCGTTCCGGCCGTGGCGCTGAGCACGAGCTTTTCCCAATAACCGCTTCCGACATAGCGATAGGTGAAATGACCGGACGTTCCCGCCTTGGTCAGGGTCAGCGTTTCGGTCGTCGTCGTGCCTGTGGTCCGGACATAGACGACGAGTTCGGGCGTGCTCTTTGCGGCATCGATATGTGAAGGCAGGAAGGTTTGCGTGCGGCCTGCCGTGGTGACTGTATAGCCCTTCGTTCCCGCATCATATGCCAGCGTGAGCGACGATGGTCCGGCGTTCGTCGCCGATGGCGGTGCCTCCGTCCCATGATAGGTGGCCGATCCGGTGGTCGAGATGGTTTGGAAGCTCTGTGTCGCCAGGTTGCCGAGCAGATCTCCCGTCGGTGTGGGCGTTGGTGTCGGAGTTGGAGTTGGAGTTGGAGTGGGTGTCGGAGTAGGCGTCGGTGTGCTGTTGACGCCGCCGCCGCCGCACGCTGTGAGCGCCAGGCTCAGCGCGGCTACCGACGATATCGAGACCAGTCTTTTGATACGCACGGACTTCATGGACTTTCCCCTGCCTAAAACGCCGATGTCACGCCGAATTCGGCGGCAACGCGGCGATAGTCGTAGATTTCGATGGAGGAGCGGTTGCGCTCCCATGTCAGGCGCACCATCGGCGCAAAACTGCCCAGGCTCAGCGCGCGCAGCGTGGCGGCGACGCTGGTGGTGAAACGATCCTCCACCCTGCGTTTCGGGTAGAGGAACAGCCGCTTGTCCGCCTCGAGATGGCTATACCCCAGCGATCCGACCAGCGTGGTGCGGCCCATCTCGCGGAAGAGGTAACCCGATACGCCACCGCTCACGAGCGAATAGCCGGGATCGCGGGCCGCTTCGCGATATCCATAGAACTGCAATCCACCGCCCAGCCGCGCACTGAATGCATGATCGACCCCGGCAGAGGCGGTGAAGTTGCGGCCGCTCTGCGCGGCATTGCGCTTGTTGGTGACGCGGCCAATCCCGCCGTCGAGCCGCAACTGGCTGCGCTTTCCGATCGGGTGCTGCAGGCTCGCATTGCCGCCGATGGTCGTGCTGTAGGGACCACCGCCATACCAGCGCCATGACGGGCCGAACGAGAATGTGATCTGATCCTTGCCCCACCGATATTGCGGCCCTGCCTGCAGGCCCAGGGTGATGTCGTTGAAATCCGCCTCGCGATAGAGCGAGCCCCTTCCCGAGGCGCGCACCAGCAGATCCGTGCCCGACCCGATCCCCAGCTTGAAATAGGCTTGCCCTTGCAGGTCCAGCCCCACGCCAGACTTCGCCTTGGCATCGTCGTTGAGCACGAAGTCGCCGATCACCGTGCCCAATGTGTCCGAGCGCGTCGCGCGATTGATGTTGCTGTCCGGCGCCAGCGCCACCTGGATCGAACCGCCCACCGGTTTCTGGGCATTCAGCGCACGCGAATAAAAGCGCACCAATTGTTCGACGGCGGGCGGAAGCCCGGCGGCTTCGGCTGCGCGCAATTCGCGCCGTGCCGCGCCGAGATTGCCGAGCATCGCTTGCATGCGTGCCAGTTCCAGCCGTACGCGCGCCGTGTCCGGCTTGTCGTCCAGAATTCGACGGAATTCGATCGCGGCATCAGAATAGCGATGAAGGTCGTCGCTCAGCATCATGCCCAGACGAAAGCGCGCCTCGCTACGGATTTCGATATCGTGATCCTGCGTCAGTGCGCGATAGGCGGTTTCGGCGGTGCCGAAATCGCTGCGCGCGCGCGCGGCATCGGCTAGTGCGAAGACCTGCGCGGCAGATAGATTCGCGCTCGTGGGGCGATCCGCGGGGACGCTCCCGCGTTCCGTTTCATTCTGTGCGCTTACGCTACTCGCCAGGCCCGCTAGGACCACCGCACTCAAAAAACGATATACTAAAATACGCGCCCCTCGTTTGGGCCGGCATTACTTGGTGGGGTCACGATTGTCCACAATCAGACTGCTGTTTACGTGGAAAGGCAAGCGGATGGATGATGGAATCAAGAGGTGTCACATTTTTTGATTTTTGCATGTAAGTGATTTGGAATGTTGGATCATGCAATAAGTGAGGTAGAAAATAGAATTTAGCGAATATTATCAGAATAATAGTGAATATGCTGTGTATATTAAGTAATTTCACTGGGTTTTTGAAATATATCTCGCGAACTTCTTCGGTTGGCGGTCGGGGTCGGATTATATTGTTTACAGAGTTTTAGTTTACGTATCTGGCCGGCGATCGTTGCAAGTATACCGCAGGTCTTGGTCCCGTACGGATCGCGCGTCGGCCCATGGTGCGGATGACTGGGGGTGGCCGAAAACGGGTTTGGCATGCGAGCCCCTATTTGGCAGGCGGCACCTTGGTCGAATGATAGAATTCGAAGCGCCAGCCCGCCGGGGTGCGGCTCAGCACCGCGGATTCGAGCCAGAGGGTCGGCGTCGCATTGATCTTGCCGTCATTTTTCCACACCGACCAGGCGGTGTTGCAGGCGACATGCGTCTCCACCGCGCCGATGCCGAATTCCAGAGTCGCGCCCTTCTGCTGCGCGCCGCCGACCATCGCGAACAATTCGGGCCCGGTAAACGCCTTGGCGACGTCGAAGGAATGAAAGCCGGGCGTGGTCATCGCCGCCGCCGCCGCCAGGTCGCGCCGCTGGATCGCCGCGAAGAAATCCTTGACCATGGCCGCGACGTCGGCCTCGTCTGTCGCCTTGCTTACGCATGTCTGCTTCGCGGCCTGTGCGCCCGTGGCCATCATCAGTAGCGCGCAAGCCGCGGCAGTGAACAATACTGAGCGCATCCTCTTTTCCTTTTCGAATTTCGGGCAGGAGGAAGCACCGCGCGACGTCGCCCGTCAAGGCGGGATCGCTTCGGGGCGTGCCATTCGCGATCGCGTGCGGCGGATGCGGATGTCGCGCGTCGACCGATGCGAATTGTCCATCGAAAACTTCGGCTTAATTCCCGATCGATCCGCGTATAGATCGGGACGAATGCGCACCGGCGCATGAGGGAGGATCGCGATATGACAGGCAGGGCGGGAAAACTGAACGGAGCGGCGCTGGCAATGCTGCTTTCGATGACGACGGGGCTGGCGCTACCCGGTATCGCGACGGCCCAGTCCGCGCCCGCGCCCGTGGATCCCTCCACCCAGGTGCCGGCACCGCGACCGGACGACGTTTCCTCGCCGCATGCGGCGGTGAAGGCGCTTTATGAGGTCATTTCGGGGGATGCGGGCGTCAAGCGCGACTGGAGCCGGTTCCGGTCGCTCTTCCATCCCAAGGCGCAGATGATTCCGACGGGAAAGAATGCGCAGACCGGCCAGGTCGGTGCGCGTGTGATGACACCGGAAGATTACGTCAACATCAGCGGTCCCAATCTCGAAAAGAACGGCTTCCACGAGGTCGAACTGGCCTATCGCGAGGAACGCTACGGCAATATCGCGCATATCTTCACCACCTATGCCGCGCGGCGCAAGGCGAGCGATGCCGAACCCTTCATGCGCGGCATCAACAGCGTGCAGCTCTATAATGACGGCAAGCGCTGGTGGGTGCTCAATATCATCTGGAGTCCGGAGACGCCGGAACATCCGATCCCGGCGGACTATCTGAAGGGCGCGAAATAGGGGAGGGCGGTGTCGCCGATCCCCCCGCTCATGTCCCGAGGTGGAATGATGACGTGTATCGGGACTATACGACACCGGCTCGCTATAAGCCGTCGCATGATGCACCGCGCCAGGCCAATATCAGCGATAGCGTCCCTGGGATTGCTGATGTTCGCGCCTTCCGTTGCCGCCCCGGCGCCGGCCGCCGCCCCGGCCCGGACGACGGAATGCGCGCCAGCCTATTACCGGCTGGCCGATGGCTCCGGCGTCGACATTGCGCCGGCGCAGGACGGCAAATATCGCTGGCGCCGGCCGGACGGCACGACGGGGCTGCTGTCTTCCACGCCGGCCGGCTCATGGTCGAGCACGCTGGGCTGGACGGAGCGGCGCGACGGCATCGCCGTCGATCTCTCGGGCTGCGGCCGGGGTGAGATCGGTTTCGCCGGCGTTGCGGGTCGGCGCCTGCCGTTCGATATGACGGAAACCAGCTTCGCCAGCGGCGATGCACAGCTTGCCGGGCGGCTCGTGCTGCCGGCGGGGCAGGGGGCTGTTCCCATCGTGGTGCTGATCCACGGATCCGAGGACAGTTCAGGCCTTCGCAATTATGCGCTCCAGCGCCTGCTTCCCGCACAGGGCGTCGGCGTCTTCGTTTATGACAAGCGCGGCACGGGCAGCTCCGCCGGCGCCTTCACCCATGATCTCCACCAGCTCGCCGCCGATGCGGCCGCGGCGCTCCGGACCGCAAGGGCGATGGCCGGAAAAAGAGCAGGGCGCATCGGCTATTACGGCACCAGCCAGGGCGGCTGGACGGCGCCGCTGGCCGCGACGCAGGGCCCGGCCGATTTCGTGATCGTCGGCTATGGTCTCGCGGTATCGCCCATGGCGGAGGATGACGAAGCGCTCGCGCTCGACATGACCCGGCACGGCTTCGGTGCCGCCGAGGTCGCCAAGGCGCAGGAGATCGGCGCCGCCGCCCAGGCGATCGCCCGCAATCGCTTCCAGTCCGGCTATGACGCGCTACGCGCCGTGCTCGACAGATACCGCAAGGAACCGTGGTTCCGCTTCGTGCGCGGCAATCTGACCGGCGTGGTGATCACCACGCCGGAGGCCCAGTTGCGCGAACAGGGGCCGCGCCTGTTCGCCGGCATCATCCCTGATTACGATCCGATGCCGGTCCTGCGAAAACTCCGAACCCCGCAACTCTGGATCCTGGGCGGCGAGGATATCGACGCCCCCTATCTCGAAACCCGCCGCCGCCTCCTCGCGTTGAAGAAGAAGGGGCGCCCGATTTCGGTGGTTGTCTACCCTCAGGTGGAACACGGCCTCTACGCCTTCGAGGTCAAGGGCGAGGAACGGCTTTCGACGCGGCAGCCAGCGTCGCTGCAACGGCTTCTGATCAGCTTCGCGCGTGGGCAACGGCTTGATGCCGCTTATGACGACGCTCGGGTGGTTCGTTAGCGGGTGAGTATGCGGGGCTCCGTCTCCGTTCCATCATGATTCTCTGCCGACCTTTTCATGTGTTCTTCGGCGCTGTGGTGATGGACGACTTGGTCAAGTCGAGCGGTCGCGGTCGGTCGCGCTTGCGATGATCGTGTAAGCGCGTAGTGCTGCCTAACCCTTGAGCCGTTCAACCAGCGCGGCGGCGCCACTTTCCGGCAGCCGAACCGTTGCGATGCCGGTGGCCGACCCCTTGGCCATCTGCTTGCCGGCCGCGAGCCGGTCGTTGACCATCTCCAGCGTCAAATGCGCGCGGGCGGCGGGCAGGTGCAGCATGCTGGCGGAGACGCCGAGCAGCGGGAAGAAGCGTTCATGCCCGAAGCGGTCGACCGCCACGATGCCGCCCGCGGCACGGTCCGCCGCTGAGTAGAGGCTTTCCGCGTCGCTCGCGAATTTGGCGCAAAGCCCGCGGATGATCTCGGCGCTGGCCGCTTCTTCCTGCGCCAGACTGACGAAGAAATCGTCGCCGCCGATATGGCCGACGAACGCGGTCTTCGCCTGCGCCTTGCGCAGCAGATCGGCGAACATCGTCAGTGCGCGGTCGCCGGCGGCGAAGCCATAGCTGTCGTTGAACGCCTTGAAATTGTTGAAGTCGAAAAAGACCAATGTCTGCGGTCCCATCCGCGACAGCATTTCCTCGATATGCTGGGTGATGCTGCGATTGCCCGGAAGATGCGTCAGCGGGTTCTGCTCGCGCGCCGTCGAGACCGCCGTTTCCGCGGCGAGGCGCAGGACCGCATGGTTGCTCAGATAGCCCGCATAACAGCCTTCGTCGGCCAGGATCAGGCCATAGGCGCTTTCCGCATCGACATAGCTGTTGACGATCGCCTCGACGCTGGCCGTGGCGTCGCCGATCGGAAAACGCCGCACCAGCTTTTCCAGCCGGGGCGTGGCGCCCTTGTTGGCGAGCAGCGCGGGGCCGAAATCGCTCAGCAGGTAACGGCGGATATCCTCTTCGGCGAGCGCCCCGAGTACGAGCCCGGTCCGGTCGGTGACCGGAATGATCCGCAGGTCCGGCGCGGCCTTGAAGGCGTTCGCGGCATCGATCAGCGGCGCGTCGATGACCAAAGGGGTGATCGGGTTCAGCAATTTTGCCACGCGGGCATTCATCTTCGGGCGCCCGGCGCCGCGCAGCGTGCCGCCGTACGACATCGCCAGTTCGTCGAGCCTCGTGGTCGGGTGCGCAATGCCGAAGCCCTGCGCCAGATCGCAGCCAAGGTCGCGCGCCATGCGGAAATCGGCTTCGGTCTCGACCCCTTCGGCGACGGTCATGAAACCAAGCGCGTGGGCGAGGCCGCACAGCTTCGCGACGATCGCCTGCTTGCGGGGATTCGATGCGATCTGGTTGATGAAGCTGCGATCGACTTTGACGTAATCGGGCTCCACGGTCATCAGCATGTGAAGGCCCGACATGCCGACGCCGAAATCGTCGAGCGCGATGCGCACGCCTATGCCGCTGAGAAGCTCGACGGCGTGCAGCAGGTTGTCCGCCGATCGTACCGGGCCTCGCTCCGATATTTCGAGGCACAGATTGCCGGCGCTGAGGCCGGAGTTGCTGAAAACGTCCCTGATCCCCTCGATCGTCGGCGGTGACCCTTCATAGCTTCGGTTGTCGACGTTGCAGAACAGCCGGGTCGATGCCGCCGCTTCGAAGCCGGCGAACTTGGTGATGGCCTTGCGCAGCAGCGCCAGATCCATCGCCCTCAGATTACCGTCCTCGGCCGCCCTGTCGAGCAGCTCGCAAATGGCGGGTGTCCCTTCGGGCAGCCGCGCCAATGCTTCGAAACCATGGACGCGCAGCGACGAGGTGTTGATGATCGGCTGATACGCGAAATCCGCGGATGCGAGCTGTGCGGCCAGGCCCGCGTCGTCCTGGCTGGCGACGGCATGGCCGATGGAGCGTGGCAATTCGGACTGGAGCGCGACCTTCATGCACCGAGCCAATAGACACGAGTGGTGAAGGAGCCCTTAGCCACATTGTCACATCACCGTCACAAATGGCGGTTTTCCAGGCGTTTAGGGTCCGGCGGGGCGCGGCTTCCTGCGCCACAGCGCGTTCACGATCACCCAGCGATCGCCGAACTGCCCGAGTTGCAGATGGTCGACGAACCAGGGCGTCTCCACCCGGACGGTGGCGATGTCCTGATCGACGCCGAGTATCTTCACCGACCGTTGCCACTGGTCCTTCGGTGTCTTGAGCGCGCCTTCGCGCGTCAGGCCGATCAACTCGTCGGAGGTCATCCGGCCGAGTGGCAACGTCTCATAGGGCGATTCACGCCGCGGGGTCCGTTTGGCGAGATCGGGATGGAGCGCATGGGTGACCCGTTCGACATCCCCCTCCAGCTGGCCGTCGACATAGTCATAGGCGGCCGCCTCGATCGCGCGTGCCGTTGCCGGATCCGCCGCACCCGCATCCTGCCCCGCCGCCGGGCTCGCAACCGCCAGAGCACAGGCGAGCAGTCCCATCATCCTTGCCGGCATAAATCCCCTCCATCATTCGCCGCCAGCAAAGCGGATCGGCCGATCGGGGTCAATCGGCCGGGCCGGGCGACGGCAATGGGTCGGGCCGCGAAGGGGGCGATGCTCAATTCTACGCCAGTTCCTCCATCGGCTGGAAATCCTCGTCCAGCCCGAACATGCGCGGCCCCAGCACCTCCAGGCTCAGCGGGGTGCGCAGCATCGCGTCTGCGGCATAACCGAGCACTTTGACGCGCTGGCCATAAGCGAGCATCTCGGCGGTCAGTGGCTCGCCGGTCTCGCGGTCGAGCATGGTGATCAGATCGGGCACGATCGTTGCCGTTTTCCCGTTCACGCGCGCGACGGTGAATTCGTTCTGGAATTCGACGATGCATTCGTCGGTCGAATCTCCGATCCCGCCGATCCGGGCATGGCCGAAATGCCAGCCGTCGCGCGTGTCGTGGACGACGTCGACGATCTTGCCGTCGAACAGGATCCGCGCGGCGCGACCGTCGCGGCTGCCCAGCACGTCGAGCAGGTCTGCGAAGATGTCGCGGCCGCCCTCGCGCGCGGTGCGGATCGCGCGGCCGATCTCCAGCGTCTGCATCAGCGTGCCCTGCACCGCGAACGCCTTGGCCTGCGCACCCGACATCGGATAGAGCGCGCCGAAGGTCAGCGCGCCCATCGCGGCGGTGATCGATCGGCACAGATCCTCCGCGGTGCGATCGTCCACCGCCTCGATCACGGCGACATTGCCGCTGTCGTCCATCACGATACACGGCGTCGCCTTGCAGCCATTGATGCTGAACGTGGTCATTTCGATATGCGGCACCGCGCGGCCGATGCCGTCGGCGTCGAGCACCGGAATACCGCTGATCGCGGACAAAGCGAGGGGGAACATCGAATTGGCGCCGCCCATCTCGGCGCTGATCAGCGCGTCGACGCGACGCCCGTAAAAGGCCTCGGCGCGCGCCAGAAGCCGCAGTAAGGTCTTGTCGCTCACCAGATGCTCGACGATCACCGTCGGCGCGCCGATCCCCGCGATCGACAGCACGAAGGCGTCGTCGGCGATCGTCTCACTCGCGATCACCTTCGGATAGCGGCCCGCCTTGATCTGCGCTTGCAGGAAAAGCTGGCCGACATAGGGGTCGCCGCCGCCCCCGGTGCCGAGCAGAACGGCGCCGCGCGCCATGTCCTTGATGTCGGTTACATTGTTCACGGTCAGCATGGTCTGTTGCTTTCTCAGGCGATCTTTGGGCGGTTCAGGCGAACATGGCGAGCGGGCCGACGGCGCGCACGCGGATCTGCACCGTTCCGCTTTTCATATGGGTCATCGGCAGTTCGACGACCTCGACGATCTCGACATCCTCGGCGCGCGCGCCGGCCTTCACGGCCTCCGCCGTCGCTTCCTCCTTGGCGCGCGCGATCGCCGCATCGCGGCCGAGGGCGGCCACATCATAGAGCTTGTCGACGCGCCCGCTGACCAATGCGATCGCCGCTCCCACGGCGTTCGCGACCGAGGCGTGATCGGGCCGCAGCACATTGGATGTGCCCTTGAGTGGCCGGCCGATCAGGATGCTGCCGCCGCCCACCAGCACCAGCGGGATGGCGTGCTGGCTGGTCTTGATATGGTCGATCGCTTCCTCGATCTGCGCATGCAGGTCGTCGAGCGCCGCCTCGACCAGCCCGGCATCGAGATGCGCGACCTTGGCGGCATCGCCGATCTCGGCCTGGCCGGCGCGCACCGCGATATCGGTCGCGGTCAGCGTGGTCCCGCCGAACACCAGCCCTTCTTCCTGCAGCCGATAGCCCACCGATGTCGGTCCGACGGTGCAGCCGGCGTCGCTGTGACGGACCAGGCTGCCGCCGCCGATGCCGATCGAGAGGACATCGGGCATGCGGAAATTGGTGCGCACGCCGCCGATATCGTTGGCGGCGGTGGTCTCGCGCGGGAAACCGCGCAGCAGGAAGCCGATATCGCTGGTGGTGCCGCCGATATCGACGACCACCGCCTCGTCGAGCCCGGTCAGGAACGCGGCGCCGCGAATGCTGTTGGTCGGCCCCGCCGAACAGGTGAAGATGGGGAAGGCGGCGGCGACTTCGGTGGTGATCAGCGTCCCGTCATTCTGGCTGATGAAGATCGGCGCATTGATCTTGAGCTCCGCCAGCGCGGATTCGAGCGATCCGATCACCTGGCCCGAAAGCTCGGCGAGCATCGCATTGATGATCGCGGCATTTTCGCGGTCGATCAGGCCGATGCCACCGACCTTGTGCGACAAAGTGATGCGCGCGTCGGGAATCTCGCTCAGCACGATCGCCGCCGCGCGTTCCTCGATATCGGGACGGATCGGCGCGAAATTGGCAGAGATCGCCACTGCCTTCAGCCCCTTGCCGCGCGCCTCGATCGCGGCGGCGCGCAACGCGTCCTCGTCGATCGGCGCATAATCCTTGCCGGTATAGAGCGATCCGCCGCCCACCATGTAGATATGGTCGCCGGCCGCCTCCACCAGATCGTCGGGCCAGCCGGTCAGCGGCGGCACCCCGTCGGCCTTGGGCAGCGAGACGCGGAAGACCGCGACCGGCGCCAGGCCGCGGCGCTGGACGAAGGCGTTCACGAACTGCGTCGTGCCGATCATCACCGCACCGATCTCGCTGCGATGTTCGCCAGCCTGATCGAGGATCATCGTCACCGCGTTGATCACCCCGCTGCGGACATCGGCGGTGGTGAAGCTCTTGGCGGTCGCGACGACCTCGCGGCCATGCATCAGCACCACATCGGTATTGGTGCCGCCAACATCTATGCCGAGCCTGTATCCACTCATGCTGTTCATGCCTGTCTACTCGCTTGAAAAAAAGGGGCGGGGGCGGCGGCATGCGCCGCCCCGCGCAGTCCGGGGTCAGAAAGTGATCTTGGCTTCGACGCCATAGGTGCGCGGCGTTCCGGGATAGCCGATCGCCACATTGAGCCCGGAATATTTGGGCTGCACATATTCGGTATAATAGTTCTTGTTCAGCAGGTTGCGGGCGAAACCGTAGAGGCCGAAGCCGCCGCGCTCGACGCCCAGCCGCAGGTTGAGCATGCCGAAGGGATCCTGCACCGCCGCATTGTCGGCGCCCCAATATTTCTTGCCCGAATGCTGATATTCGATGCGGCCGAACCCCTCGATGTCGCCGCTGATCGCGGTGCGGTATTGGAGCGAAGCGTTGAGCGTGAAGGGCGTGGTGCGCGGCGTCCGGTTGCCGATATCGGCGGGGAACAGCGTCTTGCGGATATTGGTGTCGATATAGCCGATGGCGAGCCCGGCCTCGAGGCCCTTCACCGGCTGCGCGATCGCCTCCAGCTCGATGCCCTTGATCCGCACCTTGCCGATATTGTCGATGATCTGCGATGCTGTCAGCGCGTCGACATAGAAGAACTGGTAATTGTCGACATTCATCATGAATGCCGATCCGTTGATCGTCAGGCGCCGGTCCAGCCACTGCGTCTTGAAGCCCAGTTCGAAATTCTCGAGCGTCTCGGCCTTGAACGAGGGTACGGTGACGTTGGGCGCGTTGAACCCGCCCGAACGGAAACCGGTGCTGTAGGTGGCATAGACCAGCCGGCCATTGCGCGGCTTCCAGGTCAGCGTCACCTTGGGCTGCCAGTGATCGAACGACAGGTCGCGCTTCGCGCCGGTCGTGACATTGGTCTGTTCGCGATCGTCGCTGTCGTAGCGCAGGCCGCCGGTCAGCGTCAGCGTGTCGAGAATGTCGTAATCGACCTGCGCGAAGCCGGCATAGGCCTTGTTCCGCGCGATCTCGTTATTGTCGATGATCACCAGCCCGGGCGTGTCGATCTGCGCCGGATCGCTGTTGATGTCGATGAAGCCGCGGGTGCGCAGCGCGCGCCGCGTGTTCAGATAATAGCCGCCGACCAGCCAGCGCAGCGGGCCGTTATCGGCCGAGACCAGCCGGATTTCCTGGCTGAAGGTCTTTTGCGACAGATCCTGGCCCTGGCCGAGCTGGAAGCCGAGCCCGTTGAACCCCGAAGGCGTGTCCACCGGATTGCTGAAATCCAGGTCCGCGCGGTAGATCTGCTTGAAGCGCGTATAGGCGGAGATGCCCGTCAACGTCGCGAAGCCGAAATCATAGTCGATCTTGGCGGTCAGGTCGCCGCTATGCCCCTTGGCGAAGCCGGGGATGTTGGACTGCGGATCGAGGAAATCATTGGGATCGCCAGACTTGACGACGGCATAGCCGTTGGTGCCGCCGCGAAAATCGCGATACTGGCCGCGCAGGTCGATGCTGAGCGGCTCGCTGGGCGTCAGCAGCAGCCGGCCGCGCAGCGAATAATCGTGATCGACGAAATCGGTATGGTCGCCGCGGAAACTGTTGCGGATCAGCCCGTCCGATTGCTTGTAGGTGCCCGAAACGCGGAAACGCACTATGTCGTCGACGATCGCGCCCGATACGCCGGCGGAGGTCTCCAGCGTATCGCCATTGGCATAGCTCAGATTGCCGAAGCCCGCGAAATCGTTGGTGGGTGCCTTGGTGACGACGTTGATCGCGCCGCCCACGGCGTTACGGCCGTAAAGCGCGCCCTGTGGTCCTTTCAGCACTTCGACGCGCTCGAGATCGAACAGCGCGACGCCCAGTTGCTCCTGGCTGGTCTGTGGCACGCCGTCGATGACGAAGGCGATCGGCGGATCGGCATTGGTGATCTGCGTCAGCCCGCGCATCGTGACGAAGCTGCTGGAGTAATTATTGCCGCGATCGAAGCTCATATTGGGGATCTGCGCGATGATGTCGCCCGTCGACCGGATGCCCGCGTCGGACAAAGCCTGATCGGTGAAGGCGCGCACCTGGATCGGCACATTCTGCAGCGGCTCGGCGCGCTGCTGCGCGGTGATGATGATATCGGCGGTGTCGGCACCGGCCTCGCTCTGATCCTGTGGCTCGCTCTGCGCCCATGCGGCTGTGCTGCCCATGATCGCCACCGCCGCGCATCCGGTTAGCAGACAGTGCGATATGCTTTTTCCGGTCTTCGCCATCATCCCTGACTCCCTTTTTATCTTCGGGAGCATCAGACCATGACGGGCCTCGGCTTGGCCAATCGCTTATGGGGTGGTTGCGGGCGAATAAGGGTAGCGGAACCCACACCGTTCGCTTCGAGCAGCGTCGAGCCTGTCGAGACGCGGCCGTCGAGAAGCCGCCCGGCGTCCAGGTCCTTCTCGACTTCGGTTCTCGGCAAGCTCGAACCTGCGCTCGAAGCAAACGGATGGGGGACGCCCTTCACCCGTCCTGCATAACCCGCGCCACCGCTTCCTTGCGGCTCGAAACCCCGAGCTTGGCATAGGCTTTTTTCAGGTGGAACTTGACCGTATTGTCGGTCAGCCCCAGCCGGCGCGCGATCAGCTTGTTCGATGCGCCGTCGGCCAGATGCGCGACGATCTCGGCCTCGCGGTCGCTCAGCATGTCGGGCGATCGGAATTGCGGATGCGCGTCCAGCGTACGCAGGATCGCCTCGGCATGTTTCTGGTCGATCGCCGCCTGCATCAACGCGCGGGCGCGCAGCAGCAGCGGGCGGATCGCGGCGCCTTCCTCGACGAACGCCGCCGTCACGCTTTCGGTGCAGGCGATGCGTACCGCCTCGCCGATCGCCCGGTCCGCCTCCGCGCCGTCGCCCGCGGCTTCGCTGGCGCGTGCGAGCAGCACCAGGCCCTTGATCAGCGTGCCCGTCCGGTCGCTCTGCCGACCCTCGTCGATCATCGCGCGCGCATGGTCCTGTGCCGCCATGACGTCACCAATGCGCAATGCCGCGGCAATCAGCGTGCGATTGGCCATATCGCGCTCGCGCCAGGGCACCCCGGCGCTGTCGCGCGCCGCCGATCGCCGCAGCGCGGTATCGGCGAGCAGCGCCGTTGCGGCATCGGCGTTCATCCCGCTCACCCGGTGTGCGCTGGCCAGCGCATGGAGCAGGCCGGCGCAGCACATCATCCCGCGCGCCTTCAGTCGTGCATCGGCGGTTTCGATCATGCGGATCGCGGCGTCGCGCCCGTGCCGGCGCGCAATCACGTCGGCGATCACCGGATAGGCGATGGCATAATGTTCGAACCAGGCTTCGCCCTCGCCGAACTGTTCCAGCGCCAGCCGGATCGTGTCGCCCGCGCGCTCCCGATAATTGCGCTCATGCTCGATCACCGCCAGCGTCATCTGTGTCATCGCTGCGATCACGGGCTCGGCATGGCGCCGTGTCCGCTGGTCGCGCTGCATCACCGTCGCCAGCTCGCCCGCCTGGCGAAGCTGGCCGGCGGCGAGCATGATGAGCATGTCGTGGGTGTGCAGATGCGCCTCGGCAAAACCCAGCATCCCGCTGGCTTCATAGATTTCGCGCGAACGGATGATCGACTGGCGCGCCGCCGCCAGGTCGCCGCGCTGCTGGTGGACCACGATCATCGCATTCTCGCACCACGCCCAGAGCAGCGGATAGGCGCTGGCGCGTGCCAGGATCTGCGCGATCCGCGTCTCGCAATCGCTGATCGGCCCGTCGATATAGATCAGGAAGATCAGCGCCAGTGCGTCGCATTCCACCGCGAAACGGACATCGCGCTCAATCTCTCCGTTCGCGATCGCTCGCTCGCGGACCAGGTCGAGCATCGCCAGTGCGCTGCCGAACGCCCCCGTCTTGAAATGCGCGAGCGCCGCCATCAGCTGGATGCGCGGCAGCGCCGCGACCAGTGCGGCGGGCGTCTCGCGCAGGATCGCGCGCAGCTCGCCCGCGCCATAGGCCAGGAACACGTCTAGAAAGGGCAGCGAACCGACGATGCGCGTCTGCACCGCTGCATCGCCGCTCAGCACGGCGTGGCGGACGGCGGCGGCATAGCGTTCATGCTCGCCGAACCATGAGGCCGCCTCGGTATGAAGCTGGCGGGTCTGCGTCGCCCCACGCGCGCCGCGTGCCTGTGCATAATCGGCGAGCAGCGGGTGAAGGCGATAGGCGGGCTCGCCTTCGGACGCGCTGCGCTGCACCAGGGTCGGCAGCCGCGCCGCGATCTCGGCCAATTGCCCGGCACTGTCGCTCCGGCCGCGAATGCGGTCGGCCAGCGCGGGTTCGATATAGTCGAGCGCCGCCATGTCGAGCACCAGCGCGCGCAGATCGTCGGACAGGTCGGCCAGCACCTGTTCGGCCAGATAATCCGCGACTTCCTCCACCTGTCCGCCAAAGCCCGGGGCATCGGCGTGGCGGCCGGCGCGCTCGCGCCACAGGCGATAGAGCTGGACGGCGACCGGCCAGCCCTCGGTCTGCTCGACGATCCGCGTCAGCTCGGGCGTGTCGGGCGCGATGTCGAGTGTCGCGGCGATCTCCTGCTCGTCCAGGCGCAATTCGCCGGGGTCGATGATCCTGACCGCGCCCTGCGCACGCAGCGCCGACAGGTTGAGCTGCGGCTTGCGCCGTGTCGCCAGCACCAGATGGATCTCGGCCGGCAGCGCCTCGACGATCGCGTCGATCATCTGCGCGATCGCGGGATGCTCCAGGCGTTCGTAATCGTCGACGACGATCACCAGCGGCCGCGCGAATTTCTCGAGCTGGAGCAGGATCGCGTCGAGCGTCGCCTTGGGGCTGGCATAACCCGCCTTGCCCAGCGCCGCGTCGGCCATGTTGACCCCGGCGCGGTCGAGCGACAGCGCCAGCATCTGCAGGAACAGGTCGGGCTCGCGATCGAGATCGGACGCGGTGTACCAGGCGGCTGCCAGTCCGCGCCCGGCCAGGCTTTCCACCCATTGGGCCAGCGCGGTCGTCTTGCCGTAGCCGGTCGGCCCGATCAGGATCGTCAGCCGCCCCGCGCGCGCCACGTCCAGCGATCGCTGGAGCAATGCCCGGCCCGTCGCCGCGACATGCTGCACGGGCGGGGCGATCCGCCGCAACTGCGCGCGCCGCCGGGAAAGGCCGGGGCGCGAAAGGCCCGGGGTCTCCGGTTCAGGCGCAGTCATGGGCGGTTCCGTTCAACGCTGCGCCTCCCATGCGCTCCCGATAGTCCGGCACGATGCGTCGCGCCTGTCTAGAGCGATTTGGAGTTCGATGGAATCATCGAACGACTCGCAAATCGCGGAAAACAAAAGACTAGGGCATGCGATCCGCTGGAAGCGGGTCGCATGCCCTAGCTCGCAAGCGCGTTCCGGCAAAAACGCCCGTCCTTCATGATCACGGGGATCGCCTCGGGCCGTTCGAACAACGTGACATCCTCCAGCGGATTGCCCTCCAACACCAGCAGGTCGGCAAAGGCGCCGGGTGCGATCACGCCGAGTTTGCCCGTCATCTGGATCAGCTCCGCATTCACCGAAGTGGCGGAGCGCAATATGTCGATCGGCCGGCACACTTCGCGCCGCAGGCGGAATTCGCGGGTCTGCCGGTCCATCAGCCCGCCCAGCAGATCGGTGCCGAAGCCGATGCGCGCGTCGCCCTGAACCAGCCGGTCGAGCGCGAGATAGGCCTGGTCCGCCACCTCGCGCACCTTGTCGACCATCGGCGCCGCCAGGCCCAGCCCTGGTCCCAGCGTTCGCAGCGCATCGATGATCGCCAGCGTCGGTACCGCGAAACCGTCATTCCGGACGATCGCGGCGACGCCGTCATCCTCGATCATCGTCGCATGCTCGATCGAACGCACGCCCAGCTCGACGCAGCGCAGCGCCGCTTCGTTGGTATGCGCATGCGCCATCACATAGGATCGCCGCGTTTTCGCTTCCTCGACGGCGACCGAAATCTCGGCATCGCACAGCTGGTTCATCCAGATCGGGTCGCCGGGGGAGAGCACGCCGCCCGATACGAACAGTTTGATATGGTGTGCGCCCTGGCGGAACTGCTCGCGCACGATCCGCCGCATCTCGTCCGGGCCATCGGCGACCACCGACAGCGCACCGCAATAGGCACAGGCGCACAAAGGCGCATGATCGGGCCCGCGCGGATCGCCATGCCCGCCGGTCTGGCTGATCGCGAGCCCGGGATAGAGCAGCCGGGGACCGTCGATCAGCCCGGCTTCGAGCGCCGCCGCCAGCACATGATCGCCGCCCGCCGCGTCGCGCACCGTGGTGAAGCCGCGCTGCAAAGCGCCTTCCATGATCCGCCGCGCATGCAGCGCGCGCAGCCCGGGCGCGATCGCGTCGATCCGCGCCGGATTGGGCTCGATGCCATAGCAATGGAAATGGGCGTCGATCAGCCCGGGCATAACCACGCGTCCGCCCACATCGACCCGGTCGCCGCCGATCGCGGCCGGAACCGGCCGGTCGGACACTTCGCGGATGACCCCGCCCTCGATCAGGATCGACCCGCCTTGAAGCAGATCCTCCGATCGACCGTCGAAGATCGTGCAATTCTCGAATATCACCGTCATCGTCACCTCTACCCGTCGCAGGTTTCGATCATCGCCGCTGCGATGCAATCGGCTGGACGGGTAGCGGGGGCGATTATCGGGTAGCGCCTATGTGCCTTGCGACAATGCCAGATCGGCGAGCGGCGGCCGGCCCAGCTGATAGTGATCGGCGACGCGGGCGGGGTCCAGGCCCAGCCGGGTCAGTTCGCGAAGCTTGCGAAGCAGGAGCAGGCTGGGCGGTGCGCTGATCTCGCGAACGCTCGCGTTCAGCAGATTGTCCGTCAGGACGGTCCAGCGGTTGCCGCCGAGCCGGGTCACCAGCCCCTTGGCCTGCAGCGCCTGCACCTGTCGCCAGGCGGTGGCATAGGGGATGGACAGCGCCGCTGCCAGCTCGCGCAGCGATATCGCGATCCGCAGATCGTCGGGTGGAATCGTATCGGCATATCGCCTGCTCAACACCGGATCATGTGTCACACCCCGGACCGCGACCACGGTCAATGCGCCCCATAGCAGAAAGGAGAGCAGGCTGCTTTCGGCCGGGCGATAGGTATCGATCGGCAGCAGCAGCATATCGAGCGCGCGCTCGATGATGTCGCCGATCGCGAAGCCGGGCGTCTTGTTCACCGGAAGATCGACATCGCACGTCGCGGATATGTCCTCGATCAGCCGCAGGAACAGGTCGTGGACGCCCAGATAATATTGGCGCACCAGCGCTTCGTTGGCGGCAGTGGCGGCAAGCGACACGCCCTGGGCCGAGGATGCGAATATGCCGCGGTCGATCAGCAGCTTCACATGGCGCCGGGTCGTCTCCGGCGCGCTGCCCAGCGACAGCGCCATTTTTCGCATCGTGATCGCCCGTATCGGCACGGCAGGCCGCACCAGCGATCCGCTCGCCGTCCAGTCGGGCAGGCATATCCGCGCGACGATCCCGAGCTTGACCCCCAGCATCGGCTCGTCCGGCAGCAGCCGGGCGGTGAGCTGGGTCGCGGCGATCGACATTTCGGCACGCAGCCGGGTCAACTGCCGCAGCGGCGGATCGATGGTGGAATCGGTCACCGGACCGATGTGCCCGATCGCCCATCGGGCGTCCACCTCCGCCGCGCCGATGATTGCTGGGTTCGCCTGGAAAGAGCGTCACATCCGCCATTATCCATTTTGGGGCGTTTCCGGTTTCACCTCGCCGATATCCCCGTTTATCCGGTCGGATGTGGCAACCGTCATTGGGGGAGTTGACGGTCCGTTTGCCGGTCGGCGCGGTCCGTGCCTGGGTGGGGAACAATGTACCTGGTCGATCAGGCGTAGCCTGGCGCATGTGGGACGCGCCGCACGACTGAGCGCACCAGTGAACTCCGGCGGCCTGCGCGCCGCCGGAGCATTGTGCTGACGGCCGGGGGCAACCAATCCGATCGCGCCCGCCGACAGCCATGGTCGCGGTTCCGCGCGCGTTACCGGTCCGAAGATCTGGAATTGTCGAACAGGGCGATCGCCGCGGCCGTCAGATTGGCGACAAGGCTCGCGACGATGGCCAGGCGATAGCTGTGGGTCGCATCATAGAGCAGCCCGGCTGCGACCGGACCCAGGAGCGTCCCGATCGCCACGCTGGTGTAAAGCAGCCCGATGACTCCGCTCAGCTTCGCGGTTCCGAAACGATCGGCCACGACCGACGGCAACACCGCGACCCACCCGCCGTAAAAGATCCCATAGACCACCGCAAAGGCGATGAGCGCGGTGCCGCCGGATGCAAATGCCCACAGCCCCATGGCCAGTGCCATCGCGACATAGGTGGCGACGAGAAAGCGGTCGCGGCCCAGCCGGTCGGCGACGTTGCCGAGCAGGAACCGGCCGGCGGTGCTTCCCGCCCCGATCAACGCGATCAATGCGGATGCGCTTCCGGCGTTCATGCCGTGATCTAGCGCATAGGGAATCAGGTGGACGAACGGAACGAAGGTGGCGAGGCCGCACGCCAGGCAGGCGAGATACAGGCGAAGGAATGTCGGCGTGAACACCATGTCTCGCAGGTTCGCGTTGCGATCGCGCAACTGTGCTGCACCGTCGCTTGGCGCCTCCCCGATCAGCAGCGCCATGCCGATTCCGATGATCGCTGCACCGACGCCAAGCAGCCCGAACGTCGCGCGCCAACCGAACCATGCGATCGACCAGGCTGCCAGCGGCGCGATCACCAACGTCCCCACGCCGATGCCGCTCACCGCCAGCCCCGAGGCAAGCGCACGGCGTGCGACGAACCATCGCTGGACGGCCGCGACAACGGGCACATAGGCAAGGCCGATCCCGCCGCCGACACCCAGGCCGTAAGCGAGATAGACCTCGTTCAGGCTGCGGGCACGGCTCGCCAGCGCCAACCCCATGGCCAGCAGCGCCATGCCGATAATCGCGAAGCGGCGCGCGCCCATATGGTCGGCCAACGGGCCGCTGACCGCGCCCAGCGCGAAATAGAGGAAGCCGGCAATACTGAACGCCAGTGCGAGCTCGGCGCGCGACCCGCCGAATTCCGCCTGCAGGGGCGCCATGAAGGCACTGAAACTATAAGCGCTGCCGAAACCGACAAAGGTTATCGAAAACGTCGCCGCGACGACGATCCATCCGCGTCCGGACTCGGCCGGGGCGTCGGGGGCGATCGGCGCTTTCACAGCGCGGGATGGCGACGGTGCCATGCCGTCACCGACTGATAGGCGCCCACTGCACGGAACAAGCCGGCTTCGTCGAGATCGCCCGCAACGAGCTGGGCGGCGATCGGCATCCCCGCGGCAGTGGCACCGCCGGGAAAGGTCAGGCCGGGGCTTCCCGTCAGGTTGAACGGGCAGGTGAAACGTTGAAGCGCCGCCACCAGTTCGGGCTGCGTCCCCAGCGTGCTGATCGCATCGAGCGTGAGCGGAGTCATCGGCTGCGCGGGCATCAGCACCAAGTCTACACCATATGTGGCCGCGGCCCATCGCCCGCGAAACGCGGCGCGTTCGAGAAGCGCATGCTGGTACGCCGTCGCTGAAAGCGCATGCCCCGTATCGAGCACCCAGGAAAGGACCGGGCCATAGGCCGCGCGATGCGCGGGATAGGTCGCCTCGTGCGCCACGGCGGCCTCGACCGCGCAGATCGGGAACCAGGCGGAGACGGCGGGCTCCGGATCGGGAAGGCGTACGTCGACGAGCGTGGCGCCAAGCCCCACCAATTCCCGGGCAATGCCGGCGACGACGGCCGCCACTTCGGGCGCGATGCCGGTTTCGATCCAGTTCGGATCGATGCCGATGCGCAATCCGGCCAATCCCATTTCCACTGCCCCCATTTCCACCACGCCGACATAATCGGCGACGGGCGCCTGGACCGCCGTCGGATCCAGCGGATCGGGACCGGCGATAGCCTGGAACAGATAGGCGGCATCGCGGACGCTGCGCGCCATCACGCCGACATGGTCGAGCGACGGCGCCAGCGCGAATACGCCATGGCGGCTGACGCGGCCCCAGCTCGGCTTCAGCCCCGTCACGCCGTTCGCCGCCGAGGGCCAGCGGATCGATCCGCCCGTATCGGTACCGATCGCGCCATGGCAAAGGCCGGCGGCGAGCGCGACACCCGACCCGCTGGAGGAAATGCCGGGCCAATATTCCTCCCCCCACGGATTGCGCGGCGCGGCGATGTCGGGATGATGATCCGAATAGGCGCCTTCGGTGAGCTGGCTCTTGCCGATGATGACGGCCCCGGCGGCGCGCAGGCGAGCGACGATCGTCGCGTCCTCGGCCGGCACGAATCCGCGATGGAGCGGCATGCCGGCAGCGGTTGCCTGGCCGGCGGTCCAGCACAGATCCTTGACCGCGATCGGCACGCCCAGCAGCGGCCCGACATCTTCGCCGGCGGCAAGGCGGGCATCGGCGCGTTCCGCCTGGCGAAGCGCGTCGTCGGCCATCACCGCCGCATAGCTGTGCAGGTGGCCGTCCAGTGTCGCAATGCGCGCCAGCAGACAGCGTGTCGCTTCCGTCGCCGAAATGGCGCGGCTGCGGATCGAATGGGCAAGCGCGTGCAGCTCCAGATAGTGGAGCGGCGGGGCTGCGGTGGGGGAGGGGGGCGTATTTTCGGACACCGCTTAATCCTATTTAATGGTGTCTCTTGGAGTCAACCACTAAATCGATTATACTGGTGTCATGAGACTGTCCGATCGATATGCGGTGCCGCCCGGTGCCGCGCTGCTTTACGATTTCGCCAACACGCTCGACGAGCGGCGCTATGTCGTCGACCATAGTCGCCTCGAAGGCAGCGATGCGCTCGAAACCCCGGCGCTCTTCGAAGACTGGCTCGGCCGACACGATCTGGGCGAACCCTCGGACGCCGGGGGCTGGCGGAATGCCGTCGCGCTGAGAAATGCGCTGCGATCCTATCTGGAGCTTCCGCCGCACGCGCGGTCGACCGCCGCACCGGCCCTGGACGCCGCGGCGTCGGTCTATGGCCTCAAACTGGCGGCCGACGAGAGAGGCGTGCGCCTCGTTCCGCAGGCTGGTGCCGATACTTTGGGCGTGGTGCTGGTCCAGCTCCACGCGCTCGCGGCCGGGGGACAGCTCGACCGGCTGAAATCATGTGCCGATCCGGATTGCCGCTGGATATTCCTCGACCGCTCGAAACCCGGTTCCCGGCGCTGGTGCTCGTCCACCGGCTGCGGCAATCGGCAGAAAACCCGGGCCTATCGCGCTCGCCGAAGTGGCGTGGATCAAGTCGCAGACGACGGTTTCGAAACGCGCTGACCTCTTCCGAGGTTGACCGCGCGCGTCCGACGATATCATTCTGCCACCATGAGAATGGGCGACTGCGGGCGAGGCCTGTCGGCGGCGTCCACGCGAAATATCGGGGGCGAATGAAGCACGCGAACATGATCGCGACGAGGCACCTCTGGTCGTTGGCGGCTGCGGGCTTGCTGCTTCTGTGCGGCCAGCCCGGCCAGGCCGATGCTCCGATCCGCCATCCTGTCCGGCAATTGACGATCGCGACGGCGGAGCAGGAAAAGCGCTTCGCACGCGCCTTTGCCGAAGTGGACGGCTTTCTGGCGCAGAAGGCCTTTCCGGGCGCGGTGCTCGCGGTGGGACAGCATGGCCGGCTGATCGCGCTCAAAGCCTTCGGGCGGCGCGACGTGTCCGCCGGCGCGCCGGCAATGCCGGTCGACGCCATTTTCGATCTGGCCTCGCTGACCAAGGTGGTCGGTACGACGACCGCCGCTGCCATTCTGTACGATCGCGGCCGGCTCGATCTGGATGCGCCGGTCGTCCGGTACCTGCCTGCGTTCGGGGGCACGGCCGAGCATGACCGCATCACCGTCCGCCAGTTGCTCACGCACAGTTCGGGCCTGAAAACGGGCGATCCGCTCTGGCACCACGCCAGCGACCGGCAGGGCATATTGGGCCAGATCGACACCATGGCGGTCGCCGACGCGCCGGGCACAGCCTATCGATATCAGGATGTGAACCTGATCCTGATGGGTGAGATCGTCGCGCGCATTTCCGGACAGCCGCTCGACCGGTTCCTGCGGGCGAATGTGTTCGGACCGCTCGGCATGAAGGATACAGGATTCCGGCCGCCGCATTCGAAACTGGCACGGATCGCGCCCACTGAGCAGGACGATCAGCTTCGTCACACGCTGGTGCACGGCGTCGTCCATGACGAGAATGCCTATCTGATGGGCGGCGTCGCCGGCCATGCCGGGCTGTTCTCCACCGCCGGCGACCTGGCGAAACTCGCACAGCTCTGGCTGAATGGCGGCAGTTATGGGGGCAAAAGGCTGTTCAGCGCGAGCACCGCCGCACTCTTCGTCAGACCGCAGGGCATTCCGCCGGGCAGCACGCGTGCCTTGGGCTGGGACATGCCGGCCGCGAGCGGCGGTTTCGCGGGGCCGCTCGCGTCTCCGCGCGCGATCATGCATACCGGCTTCACCGGCACGACGATCTATATCGATCCCGATCGCGATGCTTTCGTGATCCTGCTGACCAATCGGGTGAATCCGACGCGCAACACCAATCTGATCAACCAGGCACGTCCCGCGATCCATACGGCGGTGCTGACCGCGCTCGATGCGTCCGTGCCAGCCAAAGCGAAGGCACCATGATGGGACGGATGCTGATCCTGATCGTCGCGCTCCTCGTGACGATGCCGGCGCAGGCGCGCGTCCGCACGGGCATCGACGTGCTGCAGGATCAGCGCTTCGCGCCGCTGCGCGAAATGGCCGCGCGCCACGGCGGACGGTTGCGGCTGGGCATCCTCGCCAATCCGATCAGCGTCGACGGGCAGGGGCGCCGGACGATCGACGTGCTGCGCAAAGATGCGCAGGCTGCGGTGCCGGGGCTGGAAGTGGTGCGGCTGTTCGCCGGCGAGCATGGCATCGACGCGACGCAGGATGACGAGACTATCGGCAACGCCGTGGACAAGGCGAGCGGGCTGCCGATCATCAGTCTTTATGGGAGGGCCGACGCCGACAAGCGGCCCAATGCGCAGCAGCTTGCCGGGATCGATGCGATCGTCATCGACCTGCAGGATGCCGGCGTGCGCTACTGGACGTTCCAGACGCTGACCAAATATTTCCTGCAGGCGGCTGCCGCGCACAAGGTCGAGATCGTCCTGCTGGACCGGCCCAACCCGGTCAACGGCATCGCAGTACAGGGCCCGGTCTCAACCCCGGGGCGTGAGGATTATGTCACCCCTCATTCGGAGCCGATGCGCCCGGGCATGACGCTGGGCGAGCTCGCCCGGATGTTCAATGCGGAGGACAGGATCGGCGCGAAGCTTACCGTCATCCGCATGACCGGCTGGAAACGCAGCGACTGGTATGACGATACCGGCCTGTTGTGGATCAATCCCTCGCCCAATCTGCGCAGCCTGACCCATGCGACCGTCTATCCCGGCACGGCCTTGCTCGAAGGGACCAACGTCAATTTGAAAGGCGCGACAGAGCCGCCTTTCCTCCGCTTCGGCGCGCCTTGGATCAAGGGGGGCGAACTGGCCGCCTATCTCAACGCGCGGGCGATCCCCGGCGTGAGTTTTCTGCCAGTCGTCTATGTGCCGACGGGCGAGGTGCACAACCAGTTCATCGGCCAGCGCATCGAAGGCGTCGAGTTCATCGTCCGCGACCGCACCCGGCTCGACGCACCGGCGCTGGGCGTCGAGGCGGTCTCGGCCTTGTGGAAACTCTACGGCAAGACTTTCGAGATCGAGAAGGTCGACCGGCTGCTGCGCAACCGCGCGGTGCTCGACCAGATCAAGGCCGGCATCGATCCGCGCAGGATCGTCGCCGGCTGGCAGGGCGAGCTGAACCGGTTCAAGGCGCGCCGGGCGCGCTATCTGCTCTACTGATCCGCGCTCGATCGATCCCCATTGGAGATGGCCATGTCCCTGCCGTTCAGCACCCTCGATTGGGTCGTGATCCTAGGCTATCTCGCTTTGCTCGTCGCCGGCGCCTGGCTGTTCATGCCCCGGCATACCGAGAATACCCGCGATTATTTCCTGGCCGGGGGCACGGTGCCGGCCTGGCTGGCCGCGGTGTCGGTGCTGTCGGCCACCCAGTCCGCCGCGACGTTCCTGGGCGGGCCGGATTTCGGCTATCATGGCGACTTCACCTATCTCGGCACCAATCTGGGCGGGCTGCTCGGTGCGATCTTCGTCGCCAGGATCCTGATCCCGCGTTTCTATGCGGCGCGCGTCACCACGGTCTATGAGTTGCTGACTCTGCGCTTCGACGCGCGCGCGACGCGCTGGGCCGGGGGCATGTTCCTGCTCGGCCGCGTGCTGGCGGGCGGCGCGCGCGTCTATCTCGCGGCGATCGCGGTCGCGATGGTGATGACGTCGACGGTCAGCGCGCAGGGCATCATGATCGCGGCGGCCGTGCTCGTCATCGCCAGCTTCCTGTCGACATTCGTCGGCGGGCTGAAATCCGTGCTGTGGATCGACCTGGTCCAGTTCGTGATCATGGTCGGCTCCGCGATCACGGTGCTGATCTTCATCCGCCTGGCGATCCCGGCCAGCAATGCGGAGATCGTCCAGGGCCTGATCCATGCGCCGGGCGGGGTCGACAAGCTCCGCCTGTTCGATCTGTCGGCCGATCTGTCGCGGCCATTCTCGCTGCTGGCGATCGTCACGGGGATCGCTTTGCTCTACATCGCGTCGTCGGGGCTCGATCAGGACACGACCCAGAGGCTGCTGGCGTGCAAGGACGCACGGACGGGATCGCGCAGCCTGTACATGTCGGTGCTCGCCACCGTGCCGGTGGTCGCGATCTTCATCACCATCGGGCTGTTGCTCCATATCTTCTACGATCGGCCCGAACTGATGGGCGGGGCCACCGCCAGCGCGGGTCAGGCGTTCGCGGGCGAGAAGATCAGCATCTTCATGCACTATATCCTGACGCAGCTGCCCTCGGGGCTGCGCGGGCTGGTGACCGCGGGGATCATGGCCGCGGCCGTCGCCACCACCAATTCCGCGTTGAACGCGATGTCGTCGGTGCTCATCCAGGATTTCTACCGGCCGTGGCGCGAGCGGCGCGGTGCCGTTGCCGAGCATCATTATGTCCAGGCCGGCCGCGCGGGCATGGGCATTATCGGGGTGGCGATGCTGGCTGTCGCGGTGCTGTCCTTCTACTGGCAGCATTATGCAAAGCTCGGGCTGCTCGAATTCGCGCTGCAGGTGATGGTGTTCGCCTATGCCGGGCTGCTCGGCGTCTATCTGACCGCGATATTCACGCGGCGCGGCACGACGGGATCGGTGATTGCATCGTTGATCGCCGGCTTTGTCGCGGTGCTGCTGCTCCAGCCGGCGATCGCCACGGCGCTCGGCTTCCCGCCGGGGCTGCGCCATCTGGCCTTTCCGTTCCAGCTCTGCCTCGGCACCGCTATCGCTTTCCTGGTGGCTGCCGCGCCCAAAGGCGGTGGCCGAGCATCCTAACGCTCGACGATCCGCGAATAGAGGTGCCAGCTCGCATAGCCCAGGACGGGAAGGGCCACTGCAAGGCCCAGGAACAGGGGAATGCAGGCAAGCGCGAGAATGACGGCGACATAGACTCCCCAGCGCGCGACGATCAGCGGATTCCGCACAGTGGCCCGGAACGACGCTTCGACGGCCTCGCTGGCATGTGTCGACCGGTCGACCAGCATCGGGAAGGAGACCAGCGAGATCGCGAGCGTCACGATCGCAAAGCAAAGACCGGCGAGATTGCCGAAAGCGATCAGGCGCCAGCCCTCTGTGGTGGTGAACAATTGCGTGATGAAGGCGCCGATCCCTGCCGGCGCAAGCGTGCCGAGCGTCGCATCGTAAATGGCGCGGGCGACGAACATCCATCCAATGGCGATGAGCGTGAGAACCCCGGCGAGCGCCACTATCTGCCAGCGCGACGGGCCGCGCAGAGGATCGAGATAGTGCGCCCATCCGGCGTCGAGCCCTTCTTCCCGTCGCCGCGCCAGTTCGTAAAAGCCGATGGCGATTATCGGGCCCAGCAATGAGAACGCCGCCGCCATCGGGAAGATCAGCGGGATCATGTCCATGTTGAGCGCGAAGGCGGCGGCGAGCAGCGCCACGACCGGATAGATGACGCCGGCGAACAGGATGTCGCCCCGAAGCGCGAGGAAATCGTTCAACCCCTGGCGAAGCGACCAATGAAGATCCTCAACGCCGATATGGCGCAGCTTCACGGCCGATGACGGTACTGAAAAAGACGAGGCGGCGACCATAGCGAGTCTCCTGGCAAGGCAGTCTCGGGCTGCGATCAGTCAGGCTGCCAAATTGCGTACCTGCGTGGTTCGCACGCCAGATCCGCTATCCTCATAATACGCCTTTCGCGAAGCACATGCCAGCGCCCTTGCGGCATTTTCCCGCCGATTGGTTCGCTTCAGGGCCAAAAGCGATCGGTTCGCCGGCCGCTCATATGGAAAACATATTCGGAAGCGATTTCCTGCGTCTCGCAAAAAAATGCGGTGCGGGACTATTTGACTGTCCTCTCGATCGAGTCCCGTCGCCGGCCAGAAGCGTGGCGGGGGTTCGTCGTTCCACGAGGATGGTTATGAAAATCATGAAGTCGATCTCGTTTGCCGCAATCACCGCCGGCGGCGCCTTGGCCCTGGCCGTGCCTGCCAGCGCACAGGACGTCCCGGTCGAAGCACCTGCGGAAACGCCGCCGCCGATCACCGTTTCGGGATCCGCGACGCTGATCTCGCAATATCGTTTCCGCGGCGTGTCGCAGTCGGACGAGGATGTGGCGGTGCAGGCGGGGCTGACCGCGACGCACGAGTCCGGCTTCTATGTCGGGACCTGGGGCTCGAACCTTGCCGGGTTCGGAAGCTTTGGCGGCTCCAATCTCGAACTCGACGTGTTCGGTGGATTCAAGAAGGATCTCGGCGGCGTGACCGTCGATGCCGGGCTGCTCTGGTATCTCTATCCCGGCACCAACGGCACCGATTATGCCGAACCCTATGCCTCGGTGAGCGGCACATTGGGGCCGCTCTCGCTCAAGGCGGGTGCGGCCTATGCGCCCAGGCAGGACGCGATCGGCGATAACGACAATCTCTACGTCTATACCGACGCCGCGGGCGCGATCCCCGGAACGCCGGTCACGCTCAAGGGCCATCTTGGCTATACCACCGGCAAGGGCAGCACGCTCGCCGGGCCCGACGGCCATTATCTCGACTGGCTGGTCGGTGCCGACATCTCGTACAAGATGCTGACCCTGGGGGTCGCCTATGTCGATACCGACATCGGCAAGACGGGCGCCGACGCCTTCTACACCAGCGGCACCAGGCCGGGCCGCAACATCGTCGACGGGGCCGTGCTCCTGTCCGTCACCGCGTCATTTTAGGGAGAAAGCTGATGGGCGATATCCTCTGGCTCGGAATCATCATCGGACTGGCGGCCGCGACGCTCGCCTATGTCCGCTTCTGCGACAATGGCTGACGGAGCCGCAATCATGACCATCGACCTCTGGCTCGCCGCGATCACCGCTGGCGGCCTCCTCATCTACCTTGTGGTCGCCCTCGTGCGGCCCGAACGATTCTGATCGGACCGACGCCATGACCATGCAGGGCTGGATCCTCATCATCGTCTTCGTCGCCATTCTCATCGCGCTCACCAAGCCGATGGGGCAATGGCTGTTCGCCCTTTATGAAGGGCGACGAACGCCCTTGCACGCCGTGCTGGGGCCGGTCGAGCGCGGCTTTTACGCCGTTTCGGGCATCGATCCCAACGCCGAGCAGAGCTGGCGCCGCTATGCGGTGCACATGCTGCTGTTCAATGTGGCGCTGCTGCTGTTCACCTATGCCGTGCTGCGGTTGCAGGCGTGGTTGCCGCTCAATCCCCGGGCTTTTGGTCCGGTTCCCGACCATCTCGCGTTCAACACCGCGATCAGCTTCACCGCCAACACCAATTGGCAAAGCTATGCCGGTGAATCGACCATGAGCCAGCTGTCGCAGATGCTGGGGCTGACGATCCACAATTTCCTGTCGGCTGCCACCGGCATTGCGCTCGCCTTTGCCCTGTTCCGGGGCTTTGCGCGGCGGAGTGCTGCGACGATCGGCAATTTCTGGGCGGATATGACGCGCGTGACGCTCTATCTGCTGTTGCCGATCTGTGTTGTCCAGGCCGTGGTCTATATCGCCAATGGCGTGCCGCAGACGCTTGCCGGCTCGGTCGATGTGACGACGCTGGAGGGCGTCAAGCAAACGCTCGCGCTCGGGCCGGTCGCCTCGCAGGAAGCGATCAAGATGCTCGGCACCAATGGCGGCGGCTTCTTCAACGCGAATTCGGCGCACCCCTTCGAGAATCCCAACGCCTTCACCAACCTGCTCCAGATGCTGTCGATCTTCGCCATCGGCGTCGGGCTGACCTGGACCTTCGGAAAGGCGGTCGGCAATACCCGCCAGGGCTGGGCGATCCTGTCGGCGATGATGATCCTGTTCGTCGCCGGTACGGCCGTCACCTATTGGCAGGAAGCCGCGGGCAATCCGATCCTCCACGATCTCGCCGTCGCCGGCGGCAATATGGAGGGCAAGGAAGTCCGGTTCGGTATCGCCGCTTCGGCGCTGTTCTCGGTCGTCACCACCGCCGCGTCATGCGGCGCGGTCAATGCGATGCACGACAGCTTCACGGCGCTGGGCGGCATGATCCCGCTGTTCAATATGCAGTTGGGTGAGGTCGTGATCGGCGGCGTCGGCGCGGGCATCTATGGTTTCCTGCTGTTCGCCATTCTCGCGGTGTTCGTCGCCGGGCTGATGGTCGGACGCACGCCCGAATATGTCGGCAAGAAGATCGAGGGGAAGGAAGTGAAGCTCGCGGTGCTGGCCATCGCGGTGCTGCCGCTGACGATCCTTGGCCTGACCGCGATCAGTTCGGTGGCGACGGCGGGGCTGGCCGGGCCGCTCAACAAAGGCCCGCACGGCTTCTCCGAAATCCTCTACGCCTTCACCAGCGCGGTCGCGAACAATGGCTCCGCCTTTGCGGGCCTCACTGCCAACACCCCCTATTATAACGCATTGCTGGGCGTCGCGATGTGGATCGGCCGCTTCTTCATCATCGTGCCGATGCTGGCGATCGCCGGATCTCTCGCCGCCAAGAGGCACATTCCGGAATCGGCCGGGTCCTTCCCGACGACCGGTGGCCTTTGGGTCGGGCTCCTCGTGGGCATCATTCTGATCCTGGGCGGTCTTACCTTCCTGCCGAGCCTCGCGCTCGGTCCCATCGCCGATCATCTCGCGATGATCAGCGGCCAAACCTTCTGATCGGGGCCACGCATATGAGCCGCACCGCAACCAAATCCGTGTTCACGCCCGAATTGCTCGGGCCTGCCATCGGCGACGCATTCCGCAAGCTCGACCCGCGCGAGCTGATCCGCAACCCCGTGATGTTCACGACCGCCGTCGTGGCCACTCTCCTGACCGTGCTGCTCGTCGTCGGGAATGACGGGCTGGCCATGGGCTTCAAGATCCAGCTCGTGATCTGGCTCTGGCTGACCGTGTTGTTCGGCACCTTTGCCGAAGCCCTGGCCGAAGGGCGTGGCAAGGCGCAGGCCGCGTCGCTGCGCGCGACCAAGGCGGACCTGATCGCGACACGGGAAAATGGCGAGAAGGTCGCCGCCAGCCTGCTGCGTGCCGGCGATATCGTGCTGGTCGGCACCAACGATCTCATCCCCGCCGACGGCGAGGTGATCGCAGGTGTCGCAAGCGTCAACGAAGCCGCGATCACCGGCGAAAGCGCACCTGTGATCCGCGAGGCGGGCGGCGATCGCTCCGCCGTCACAGCGGGCACGCGCGTGATCTCGGATCATATCAAGGTCCGCGTCACCGCCGAGCCGGGGCAGGGCTTCCTCGATCGGATGATCGCGCTTGTCGAAGGCGCCGAGCGGCAGAAGACGCCCAACGAGATCGCGTTGACCATCCTCCTGGTCGGCCTCACCATCATCTTCCTGATCGCGGTCGGCACGATTCCCGGCTTCGCATCCTATGCCGGCGGCTCGATTCCGGTCGCGATCCTCGCCGCCCTGCTGATCACGCTCATCCCGACGACCATCGCTGCGCTGCTGTCCGCGATCGGCATCGCCGGCATGGACCGGCTGGTGCGCTTCAACGTGCTCGCCAAATCGGGGCGGGCGGTCGAGGCGGCGGGCGATATCGACGTACTGTTGCTCGACAAGACCGGCACGATCACGATCGGTGACCGTCAGGCGAGCGAGTTCAAGCCGATCGACGGCGTCACCACGGCGGAGCTGGCGCAGGCGGCCTTGCTGGCCAGCCTGGCCGACGAGACCCCGGAAGGCCGTTCGATCGTCGTGCTTGCCCGCGAGAAGCAGGGCGTCTCGACGGCGGCGCTGCCGGTCGGGGCCAAGGTGATCGCCTTCACCGCCCAGACCCGGATTTCCGGCGTCACGATCAATGGTTCGACCATTCAGAAGGGGGCTGTGGATTCGGTCCTCAAGGCCAATCCGGGTTCGGGGGATACGCCCGCGGCCGGGGCATTGCGCCGCATCACCGACGAGATCGCGCGTTCGGGCGGCACGCCGCTCGCCGTCGCGAAGGACGGCAGGCTGCTTGGCGCGATTTTCCTCAAGGACATCGTCAAGGCGGGTATCCGCGAGCGTTTCGTCGAGTTGCGCCACATGGGCATCCGCACGGTGATGATCACCGGCGACAATCCGCTGACCGCGGCCTCGATCGCAGCCGAGGCCGGGGTCGATGATTTCCTTGCCCAGGCGACGCCCGAGGACAAGCTGGAGCTGATCCGCAAGGAACAGACCGGCGGCCGGCTGGTGGCGATGTGCGGTGACGGCACCAATGACGCGCCCGCGCTGGCCCAGGCCGATGTCGGCGTGGCGATGAACACCGGCACCCAGGCGGCGCGCGAGGCGGGCAACATGGTCGATCTTGACAGCGATCCGACCAAGCTGATCGAGGTCGTCGGGCTCGGCAAGCAATTGCTGATGACGCGCGGGGCGCTCACCACCTTCTCGGTCGCCAACGATGTCGCCAAATATTTCGCGATCATCCCCGCGATGTTCGTCATATTATATCCGGGCCTGGGCGTGCTCAACGTGATGGGGCTGGAGACGCCGCAATCGGCGATCCTGTCGGCGATCATCTTCAACGCGCTGATCATTCCGCTGCTCGTGCCGCTGGCGCTCAAGGGCGTGAAATACCGCCCGATCGGTGCCGGGCCGCTGCTGGCGCGCAATCTCGCCGTCTACGGCCTGGGCGGTCTCGTCGCCCCGTTCGTCGGCATCAAGATCATCGACCTCGCGGTCAACGGCCTCGGCCTGGCCTAAGCTTTTGTGATCGCGCTGCCATTCGAATGGCCGGCTCCTGCCCATCCGCGCAGCGCTTCAGGAGACAGATTATGGGTTCCGATTTCACCTCCGCATTGCGTCCCGCAATCGCCATGACGCTGCTGTTCGCGGCCCTTCTGGGGCTTGCCTATCCGCTTGCCATTCTCGGCATCGGTCAGGCGGTGTTTCCCTCCCAGGCCAATGGCAGCCTGATCAGGGAAGGCGACAGAATCGTTGGATCGTCGGTCGTGGGACAGGCGTTCACCTCCGATCGCTATTTCCAGACGCGGCCGTCCGCCGCGGGCGCGAACGGCTATGACGGGCTGGCCTCGTCCGGTTCCAACCTGGGGCCGAATGCGCAGGCGCTGACCGATCGCGTGAAAGCCGATGTCGAAAAGCGCCGTGCCGAGGGGATCGCCGGCGATCTGCCGGCCGATCTTGCCACCGCATCCGGATCGGGGCTCGACCCGGATGTGTCGCCCGAGGGCGCGCTGGTGCAGGTCGCGCGGATCGCAAAGGTGCGCGGCCTGCCGGAGGGCAAGGTCCGCAGTCTGGTCACGGCGTCGGTCCGGCGCCCGATTCTCGGATTCCTTGGCGAAAACCGCGTCAATGTGCTGGCGCTAAATCGACAACTTGATCGAATGGGCGCAAGTTCGGGCAAGTGAGCGAACGACCCGACGATAAAGCCCGACCCAAGCCAGAGGCCTTTCTGCGCGAAGCGGCGCAGGAAGGCCGCGGTCGTCTGAAGGTGTTTCTCGGCGCGGCGCCGGGTGTCGGCAAGACCTGGGAGATGCTGTCCGACGGGGCAGGGCGCAAGCGTGCCGGAATCGACGTCGTTGTCGGCGTCGTCGAGACGCACGGCCGCGCCGAGACCGAGGCGCTGACCCAGGGGCACGAGATCATGCCCCGCAGCGAGATCGACTATCAGGGTCGCATCCTGACCGAGATGGATCTCGACGGATTGCTGGCGCGGCGCCCCCAGCTCGCATTGGTCGACGAACTCGCGCACAGCAATGCGCCGGGCAGCCGGCACCCCAAACGCTATCAGGATGTCGAGGAACTGCTTGCGGCCGGAATCGACGTTTATTCGACCGTCAACATCCAGCATATCGAGAGCCTGAACGATGTCGTCGCGTCCTTCACCCGGGTCCGGGTCCGGGAGACGGTGCCCGATCGCATCCTCGAGTCCGCCGAGATCGAAGTGGTCGACATTCCGCCTGACGAATTGATCGAGCGGCTGAAGGACGGCAAGGTCTATATTCCGCACGAGGCCAGTCGCGCGCTCAACCATTTCTTCTCGAAATCGAACCTGTCGGCGCTTCGTGAGCTGGCGCTGCGCCGCGCCGCGCAGGCGGTCGATGCGCAGATGCTCGATTATGTCCGCGCCCATGCGCTTGCGGGCAGCTTCGCGGCGGGCGAAAGGGTGATCGTCGCGGTCAGCGAATTGCCGAGCGCCGCAGGCCTCGTCCGCGCCACAAAGCGGCTCGCCGATGCGTTGCGGGCGCCATGGACCGCCGTCCATATTGAGACGCGCCGTTCGCAGGATCTGGGCGATGCCGATCGCCAGCGCCTCAACGAGGCGATGGCGCTGGCGGCTCAGCTCGGCGGCGCCACCGCGACCATCCCCGCGTCGAATGTCGTCGAAGGGTTGACCGCCTTTGCCGAGGAGGCGCGCGCCACCCAGATCGTGATCGGCAAGTCGTCGCGCTCCTGGTGGTTCGAGCTGCGTCATGGCTCGGTCGTCGATCGGCTGGTGCGCGGGCTGACCGACGTGGCCGTCCATGTCCTGCCTGCGGAACCCGCCGCGCCCGGGACGGCGACGCGGCCGCGCCGCAAAAGCGGGACCTGGGGGCATCCGCGCGACTATCTCTGGTCCGCCCTGATGGTCGCCGGCGTGACCGCCTTCGGCTGGACGCTCGGCGCGGTGCTCAATCTCGCCAATGTCGCGCTGCTCTATCTGCTGCCGGTGATGGTGGCGGCAAGCCTGTTCGGCCTGCGCGCGGGCCTGTTCGCGAGCATCATATCCTCCCTGGCCTATAATTATTTCTTCCTGCCGCCGACAGGCACTCTGTCGATCAACAATCCGGAGAATGTCGTCACCATCATCGTGCTGCTCTCGGTGGCATTCGTCACCAGCCAGTTCGCGGCGCGGGTGCGTATCCAGGCCGATCTTGCCGCATCGAGCGCCCGGCAGAACGCAGCGCTTGCCGGTTTCTCCCGCCAGCTCACGACGACCGCCAATGACGAGGAACTGATGCAGGCGATCTCCGCCGAGCTCGCACGCGTCTTCGATTCTCGCAGCTGCGTGCTTCTCCCTTCGGCGGACGGGCCCCAGCTGCGCGCCGCCTATCCGCCCGAAGACCGGTTGGATCATATCGAGCGGGCGGCCGCGCAATGGGTGCTGGACAAGGGGCAGCCGGCCGG
The DNA here is from genome assembly GCF_058787155.1 of Sphingobium sp. FW305-3-2-15-F-TSA7. Classification (NCBI taxonomy): domain Bacteria; kingdom Pseudomonadati; phylum Pseudomonadota; class Alphaproteobacteria; order Sphingomonadales; family Sphingobiaceae; genus Sphingobium; species Sphingobium sp. FW305-3-2-15-F-TSA7. The sequence goes on from NZ_JBYSZM010000010.1 coordinate 129,098, forward strand.
GCGTGGCTCCGACACGCTGACCGCGTCCGACTGGCTGTTCTACCCCTTGCGAACCGCGCGAGGCGTGCTGGGCGTGGTCGGCCTTGCGCGCGAGGATGGCCGCGACCCTGTCCGGCCCGATCAGGTGCCGCTGCTGCTCAGCCTGATCGACCAGGCCGCGCTGGTGCTCGAACGCATGCAGCTCGAAGAGGAGATGCGCGACGTTGCCGAGCTGAAGGAGCGCGATCGCCTTCGCGCCGCCTTGCTGTCGTCGGTCAGCCATGACCTGCGCACGCCGCTGACATCGATCCTCGCCGCCGCGGGGGAGATGCGGCGCAATCCTTCGCCGGCGCTGATCGATACGCTGGAGGGTGAAGCCCAACGGCTCAACCGCTTCGTCGCCAACCTGCTCGACATGGCCAGGGTGGAGGCGGGCGTGATGCGGCTGCGCGTCGAACCCACCGATCTTACCGACGCGATCGCGAGCGCGGTGCACGATACCCGTCGGATGCTGGAGGGGCATGACATACGCCTGACGGTATCGCCCAGCCTTCCGCTCGTGCTGGTCGATGCGCAGCTTTTCCATCATTGCCTGATCAACCTGCTCGACAATGCCGGGCGTTATGCCGATCCGGGAACGCCGATCGCATTTGTCGCGGAGCGCACGATGGACGAAATGATATTGTCGATCCTCGATGAAGGACCTGGGCTGCCGCCGGGGCGGGAGCGGGACGTGTTCGAGACCTTCATGCGCATCGAGGGATCGGACCGCGCCAAGGGCGGCACCGGCCTGGGCCTGGCCATCGTGAAGGGCTTTGCCGAGGCGATGGGGCTCAGCGTCGAGGCCGCCAATCGCGGCGAACCGCGCGGCGCGCGCTTCAGCATTCATTTTCCGGACAAGATTCTTGTCCGGGACTTCGATCAGGAGAAGATTGCGTGAGCAATATGCCCCGGGTGCTCGTCATCGACGACGAACCCCATATTCGACGATTGTTGCGGACCGCCCTCGCGCGCGGCCCCTATGACGTCACCGAAGCCGAAACCGCGGCCGAAGCGCTGGAGATCCTCTCGCGGATCGATCCCGACGTCGTGTTGCTCGACCTCGGCCTGCCCGATCGCGACGGCCTCGAGCTGGTGCCGGTCATCCGCATGCGCACGACCGCGACATTGCTGGTGGTGTCGGCCCGGGATGCGACGGAGCAGAAGGTGACCGCGCTCGATCTCGGCGCCGACGACTATGTCACCAAGCCGTTCGACACCGATGAATTGCTCGCCCGCGTGCGCACCGCGCTCCGCCACCGCATGCACAGCCAGGGCATCGGTGCGACCGTGATCGCGGATGATGTCGAGATCGACCTCGTCAATCGCCGGGTTCTCAAAGGCGGTAACGACGTCCGCCTGACTCCCAAGGAATATGGCGTCGTCGCCGAGCTGGCGAAGTTCCCCGGGCGCGTCATCACCCATCAGCAGCTTTTGAGCAGCGTGTGGCCGAACGATTACGAACGGCATATCGAATATCTGCGGGTGGTGATCCGCAATATCCGGCAGAAGATCGAAACCGATCTCAGCCGCCCTACCGTCATCGTCAACGAGCTGGGCGTGGGTTACCGGCTGAAGGCATCGGACGCAGGACTGTCCTGAGCGCCCGGAATCCGATCGAGGGTCAGATCTCGACCTGGCTGCCCAGCTCGACGACCCGGTTCGTCGGCAGCCGGAAAAACTCCATCGCGGTCTGGGAATTGCGCAGCATCCAGGCGAACAGGCGCTCACGCCACAGCGCCATGCCGGGACGCGCGGAGGGAATCAGCGTCTGCCGGCCCAGGAAGAAGCTCGTATCCATCGTCTTGAACGGCTCGCCGCAAACCTTGATGTCGGCCAGGTCGCGGGGAACGTCGATCTCCTGCATGAAGCCGTAATGGAGCGTGACCCGGTAAAAGGCGTGACCCAGTTCCAGCGTCTCGATCCGCGCCGGGCCCTCGACATGCGGGACATCGTCGATCGATACCGTCAGCAGGACGATCCGTTCGTGGAGCACCTTGTTGTGCTTCATATTGTGGAGAAGGGCGGGGGGCACCCCGTCGGCCGTCGACGACATGAAGATCGCGGTGCCCGGCACTCTTTTCATCGATGCCGTCGATGAACTGATGAACAGGTCGATCGGCATCGCATCTTCGCGCAGCCGATCGTGCATCAGCCTGCGGCCGGTCCGCCACGTCGTCAGCAGGATGAAGGCGATGAGCGCGACCAGCAACGGGAACCAGCCGCCATCGGGAATCTTCGTCATGTTCGAGGCGAGATAGGCGCCGTCGATCAGGAGGAAGATGCCGGTGACCAGTGCGGCCAGCCAGCGGTTCCAGCGCCAGACCGTGAAGGTCAGCGCGCCGAGCATGCATGCCGAGATGAACATCGTACCGGTCACCGCAATGCCATAGGCGGCCGCGAGATTGCTCGAGCTGCGGAAACCGAGGGTCAGCATGACGACCAGCAGCAGCAGCAGCCAGGTCACTGACGGGATATAGATCTGCCCGGCGGTTTCGGCGCTGGTGTGGGTGATCCGGATCCGCGGCAGGAAGCCGAGCTGAACCGCCTGTCGGGTCACCGAATAGGCCCCGGTGATCACGGCCTGGCTGGCAATGATCGTCGCCATCGTCGCCAATATCACGAGCGGCAGCCTCGCTTCGTCCGGCGCCAGCATGAAGAAGGGATTCTCCGCGGCGTCGGGTCGATCGAGCAGGAGTGCCGCCTGTCCCATATAGTTGAGCATCAGGCAGGGGAAGACGAGGTAAAGCCACGAGATGGCGATCGGCCTGCGGCCGAAATGCCCCATATCGGCATAGAGCGCTTCGGCGCCGGTGACGGCGAGCACGACCGACCCGAGCGCCAGGAAGGCCAGTTTCGGGTCGAGCGCGAAGAAATTATACGCCCACCACGGATCGAGCGCGCCGATGATCTCGGGATGGCGCGCGATGCCGACGCCGCCCAGGCCCGCAATGACCACGAAGTAGATCAGCATGACGGGGCCGAAGACGATCCCGACCCGTGCGGTGCCGTGCGACTGGATCGCGAACAGCCCGATCAGGATTGCGACCGCGATCGGAAGCACCAGCGGTTCCATCCCGCTCTGCACCACCGTCAGTCCCTCGACGGCTGACAGCACCGAGATCGCCGGCGTGATGATCGCATCGCCATAGAATAGCGCCGTCGCGAGCACGCCGAGCATGACGATGCCCGCGCTCCATTTCCGGCCCTCGGTCTTGCGGGCGATCAGCGCGAGAAGCGCCAGGCTGCCGCCCTCTCCGCGATTGTCGGCGCGAAGCACGATCCAGACATATTTGACGGTGACGATCATCATCATCGTCCAGAAGACGAGGCTGAGCACGCCGTAGATATGCGGCTGATCGACGCTCAGCGGATGGTGGCCGACAAAGCTCTCCTTCAGCGAATAGAGCGGCGATGTGCCGATGTCGCCAAAGACGACGCCGATGGCTCCGAGCGCGAGCGCGCCTTGCCGCTTTGCCGATCCGGATCGGGTGCCCGGCTGGTGCCGGTCGGGCGATGGGGTCTCGTTCATGAGCTGTCTTGGCACCTGTTCGGCGAGACAAGGCGCTCCGCCGTCATGCTCTTGCACGCGGCGGGCATATGTTTTCCAGATGTGAACGGCCATCCGGACATATGTTTCACATATGTTTTTCGTCGCCGGTCCGAACCGGCGCTTCGTCAGCGGCGCGGCTGCCAGCGCTCGGACAGCTCGACCGCGTCGAACAGATGTTTCCCCAATATCGTCATCACGCTGCCCGTGCTGGCACAGGCGAAACCGAGCATCGCGAGCAGATATTCCAGCGCCGAACCGGCGCCGCGGGCACCCGGCCGGGCCAGATGGCCGAGCCTGTAGACCGCCGACACCGCCAGGGCGATCAGGATCAGGCCGCCGAGTCGGAGGAGGATATCCGTCGATCGGCCATTGCCGTCCGGAGAACCGATTTGCCGGCCGGGTCGCGAATTCTCGATCCGGGACTGGGGCAGGGGATTGTCCGCCGGCCAAGCGTGCGCCGAAACAGAGCCGACACTTGCCAGGCTTGCCGCGTCGAGGGAGTGTCGTGGGGGAGAATAGCGCATCTGCCGACCTTTCCGGGTACGGCGAATCTACGGAGCGGCGCATATGAATTCGAGATCGACGAAAGCGGTCGAGCATAGGTTTCGCATAATTTTCCGGGACACCAGAACAGGCCTTTTCCCGTTCTAGCAAATGTCCTCGGGAATGACGGTGGCCACCGCCCGCGCCAGATCTTCCTGGCGGAATGGTTTTCCCAGCTTGTGCAGGATCCCGCTCGCCCCGCCGGGAAGCTCGCCATAGCCGGTTGCGAGAATGAAGGGCACGGCCGGACGCTCTGCCTGCGCGATTTCGGCGAACTGCATGCCGGTCATGTGCGGCATCGCCTGATCGGTGATGACCAGATCGATGTCGGGTTCGCGCCGGAAGACCTCGAGAGCCTCCTGGCCCGAACACGCCTCGAAAACCGTGTGGCCGAGTTCCTCGAGCAGCGCGACCGTGTTCATCAGCACCAGTCCGTCGTCGTCGACCGCGAGCACGGTCAGCGGCCGGACATGGCGCGGCGCGTCGAGGGCGCTCAGCATGGCGACCTTGTTTTCGTTCGGTTCGGCCGCCGGCAGCCACAGCGCCGCCGTCGTTCCGCGGCCCGGTTCGCTTTCGAGCACGAGCCGCCCGCCCAGCTGCTCGGCAAGGCCGTGCACCATCGACAGGCCGAGCCCGGTGCCCTTGCCGACACCCTTGGTGGTGAAGAAGGGTTCCATGGCGCGGGACAGCGTCCCGGCATCCATTCCCGCGCCGCTGTCGACGACGCACAGCGCCACATAGCGGCCCGGATCGAGGCCATGGCTGCCGCCGTTCAGCACCGAATGCTCCTGCGCAACGATCGCGATCGAACCGCCGTCCGGCATCGCGTCACGGGCATTCACCACCAGATTGAGCAATGCCATTTCAAGCTGGTTCACATCGGCGATGATCGCGTCCAGGGCGAGCGGAAAGCGGGTCTCGATCCGGATCGAGGGGCCGAGCGCGCGCTTGATCAGCTCGGTCATGCCATGCACCAGTGCCGGAATCTCGACACGGACCGGCGCTAAATCCTGCCGGCGGGCAAAGGCGAGCATGCGCTGGGTCAGCGTCGCGCCGCGCTGCGCGCCCTGCACGGCATTGTCGAGCAGGCGCAAAGCCTGCGGATCATTGCCCAGGCGCTTGCGCAAAAGCTCCAGGCTGCTGAGCGTGGCCATCAGCAGATTGTTGAAATCATGCGCGATACCACCGGTCAATTGCCCGATCGCGTCCATCTTCTGCGACTGGAACAGCGCCTCGCGTGTCCGTTCCAGCTCGATCCGCGTCTGTTCGCGCTCGGTCAGGTCGCGCGTGATCTTTGCGAAGCCGACAAGCTCGCCGGTTTCGTCGCGGATGGGGTCGATGACGACATGCGCCCAAAAGGTCGAGCCGTCCTTCCGGACGCGCCACCCCTCGGCCTCGAACTTGCCCTCGGTTGCCGCGATGCGCAGTGCGCGCTGGGGCAGGCCATCGGCGCGATCCTCGTCCCGATAGAAGCGCGCAAAATTCTGCCCGATGATCTCCCCGGCGGCATAGCCCTTGAATCGCTGGGCCCCCGCGTTCCAGTTGACCACCCGGCCTTCGAGATCGAGCATGTAGATCGCATAATCCCTGATCGCGTCGACGAGCAGGCGATAGCGGCCTTCTTCGGTGCGGGATGCGACCAGCCGCTGACCATGATCCATTGAATTTCCCCGTCAGCCGCCACTTTCAACATGCTTGGTGCATGATGTGCAGCTGAAGAACGCCTCAAGCGGAACCGGCGTTCCAGAGCGGTGATGTGCGATCATGGTTAGAGGTCGGTTCCGGTCCGGATATGCGCACATCAGCCGATCCATCTCTTGCAACTGCGAGTAAATCGCATTAGCGACACGCGCCTCGAAAAGGTGAATCATCGCCGCCGTCAACGGTTCGTTGTGGTCGAAAAGGGGAAAATGATGCGTCGTTCAATGCGTTTGCTGCTGACGGGCTCGGCATGGTTGTTCGCGCCGGCACAGCTTCACGCACAGCAGACGCAGCAGCCGGAGGCGGCGACCGACGACGAAACCGACGAGACCATCGTCGTGACGGGCTATGGCCGAACGAACCAGCCCACCGCGGCGACGGGGCTTCCCCTCACGCCTATCGAAACGCCGCAGACGATCAGCGTCATCACCCGGCAGCAGATCGACGATCAGGCGATGACGTCGATCAACGACGCGCTCGATTTCGCCGTGGGCATTTCCAAGAAGGACGTCGATCGCGGGCGCAGCGCGATTTCCGCGCGCGGCTTCGAGGTTCAGAATTTCCAGCTCGACGGTGCGCCCTTCGTCAACGGCAATGTCGGCTTCGGCGAAACGAGCACCGCCCAATATGAACGCGTCGATCTGGTGCGCGGCGCCGCGGGCCTCATGCAGGGCGCGGGCGATCCCTCGGCGGTGGTGAATCTGATCCGCAAACATGCCGATGCGCGCGAATTCGCCGGCTATGTCAGCCTCGATGGCGGGTCCTGGAACCGCATCGCTGCGACTGTCGATGTCCAGTCGCCGCTCAATGCGGCCGGTACGGTACGCGCCCGCGCCGTCGCCCAGGCCTATCGGCAGGATGGTTTCGTCGATCTGGAGAAGAAGAAGGGCCTTCTCCTCTACGGCGTGATCGACGCCGATCTGGATGATCGCACGAAGCTGTCGGTCGGCGCCAGCTATCAGCGCGACGAGCGCGACGGCGTGATGTGGGCGCAGCTTCCCTATTGGTTCAGCGACGGCACGCGGACCAACTGGCCGCGCTCCAGGACCACGGGCACCGACTGGGGGCTATGGAACACCACCGAGATTTCGGCCTTTGCCACGCTGTCGCACGAACTGGGCGGAAACTGGCATATTCGCGGCGATATCGGCTATCACAAGGGCCTGGAGAATTCGAAGCTGTTGTGGCTCGACGGCATACCCGATCGGGTGACGGGCGCCGGCGTCGGCACCTCCGGCTATTGGTATAATGCCGATCCCGAACAATGGCATGGCAGCATCCAGGCCAATGGTTCCTTCTCGCTGCTCGGCGGCGAGCATGATCTGGCCCTTGGCGCGATGGCGAGCTACCTCGAGGACGGCTGGAGCAATCGCGATCCCGTTTCGATCGACCCGATCGCCGATTTCAATCGCTGGGACGGCCAGCTCGCCGAACCGGAATGGGCTGGCCGCTATGTGATGAGCATGGGCAATACCACCCAGGCGGCACTTTACGCCACGACGCGGATCAGCCTGTTCGACGGGCTGAAGTTCATCGGCGGCGGGCGGCTGAGCTATTTCAAGCGCAACGAACTGACCAGCGGCGGAGCCCTCGACTACAGGCTGAAATACAAGAACCAGATCACGCCCTATGCCGGGCTGGTCTATAATATCACCGACACTCTGTCCGCCTATGCGAGCTACACCAACATCTTCAAGCCGCAGGGCAATTACCGCGACCGCGAAGGCCGCCTGCTCGATCCGCTGGAAGGCAAAAGCTACGAAGCGGGAGTGAAGGCGCTGCTGCTCGACGGCAAGTTGCTGGCGACCGCCGCAATCTACCGCATCGAACAGGATAATCTCGCGGTTCCCGATCCGGGCCAGCTTGTGCCCGGTACCCCCAATCCGGCCTATCGCGGTGCGAAGGGAACCGTCTCCAAAGGTTATGAGCTGGAAGTCGTCGGAAAGATCACGCCGCAATGGGACGTCAGCGCCGGGTGGAGCAGCTATAGCGCGAAGGATGCCGATGGCGTGCACGTGCTCGCGCACCAGCCGCGCCGCGTGTTCAATTTCGCGACCAAATATGCGTTCACCGGCACGCTCGACGGCCTCAGCCTGGGCGGCGCGGTCAAATGGGAAAGCCGGCCGCCGGTCACGGCGGAAAATCCCGGCACCGGGGTCGTGCAGCCGATCGGCCAGCCCGCCTATGCCATCGCCAATATCATGGCGCGTTATGAACTGAGCGAGCAGGTGTCGCTGCAGCTCAATGTCGACAATCTCTTCGATCAGCACTTTTTCAGCGGCAATGTCTGGTTTCCCGGCTTCGTCTATGGCGAGCCGAGAAACGCGCGGGTGACGCTGAAGTACGCATTCTGACGATTGCGGGCGATCGGGCGCGGGGGCAGGGGCTTCCTGCCGCCCGCGTCAGGGCGTGTCGGCAAAGGCGTGCTGCAGTGCGTCGCGCAGCGCGGGCCAGTCGCCGGTGGCATGGGTTTCGCCCGGAACGACACGGTAGGAGACCTGAAGCGGTTCCTTGCCCAGCCGTTCCGCCAGTTCGCGTGCATTGTCGACCATGCGCGCGCGGATACTGAGATCGGCGATGTTCAGCCATGACGGATCCCGTTCCTTGCCCGGCGGCGGGGATTGCTCATATTCGCCCGCGCTCAGGAACAGCCGGCGCCCGGTCTTCGCCTTGCGCAGCCGGTCGGCAAGTCCCGGCAGCAGCTTCAGCACCTGCTTCTCGCCATACCAGATCGAGGGGCTGGACGAGACATAGGTGCGGAACAGCTCGGGCCGCCGGAACAGCGCCTGTAATGTGAACAGCCCGCCCAGGCTGTAGCCCGCGATCGTGCGGCGATCGGCATCGACGGGTTTGCCGGCCTCGACGCCGGGGATCACCGTGTCGGCGACGAAGTCGAGAAACGCCTCCGCGCCGCCCTTCGCCGTCATCGGGCGCAGCATCTCCGTGCCCTCGGGCACCGTCGGGGTGTAATCGAGCTGGCGGCGCGAGTCTCCGGGATAGCCGATGCCGACGACGATGCCCGGCGCCATCCCCGAATAGGCGCCCAGCCGATTCTCGAACTCGGCGGCGATCCCGAAGCTTTCGGTGCCGTCGAGCAGATAGAGGATCGGATAGCCGCCGGGGGGCGGGGGGTCCTTGGGCCAGGCGATATAGATCAGATAGTCGGCGCCCGCCGCCGAGCGCATCGTCCGCACTTCGGATCGCGGCATCACATAGGGGGTGCCGGCGGTCGCGACCGGCGATGCCGGCGCCGGATCGGCGGTGAGCGCGGCCGACGGCGTCATGCCGATCGTGGCTGCCAGCACCGGGATCAGCACCCGCCATTTCCGAACCGCCATGCCGTCGCCCATCCTCATCATCATCATCCCCTTGCCTGAGTATCAGCGCCCGCCGGGCCACCGACAAGCGCCGTTTTCCGCCGATCATCACCTCTTTTGCGCGCAGCTTGACTGAATACATAGATAATACATAATGTGTGCACAAGTGCGGAAAAGCGCTTGATCATAATCAGGGGGAAACAGGATGAACGGATTGCGGTTGAATCTGCTTGCGGGTGCGAGCGCCATGGCCTGTCTCGCGAGCGGCGCGGTGGCGCAGGAAACGGCCACCGGCGACGGTCAGGTCGCGGATATCGTGGTGACCGCGCAGAAGCGCGAGCAGCGGCTGCAGGATGTGCCGATGGCGGTGACGGCGCTGTCGGCAAACGACCTGATCGACAAGAACCAGACCAGGATCGAGGATTATTTCCGCGCGATTCCGGGCCTGTCGCTCAGCCCGCTGGCCAATGGCCGCTACAATCTGTCGATCCGCGGTGTCACCACCGGCGTTTCGACCAGTCCGACGGTGGGCATCACGATCGACGACGTGCCCTATGGTTCGGTCTCGATCCTCGGTTTCGGCAGCCGTTTCTTCCCCAATCTCGATCCCAGCGATCTTCAGCGTATCGAGGTGCTGCGCGGTCCCCAGGGCACGCTCTACGGCGCCAGCAGTCTGGGTGGCCTGCTCAAATACGTCACCCGGGATCCCTCGACGACGCGGTTCAGCGGCCGGGTGCAGGCGGATCTGAGCGCAATCGAGGATGGCGGCATCGGCGGCGGCATCCGCGGCTCGGTGAACGTGCCGCTGGTGGAGGATAGGCTCGCGCTGCGCGCCAGCGGCTTCTATCGCCGCGACGGCGGCTATGTCGACGATCCCGCACAGGGGCGCAAGGATGTCGACCGCGCCAATGTCTATGGCGGACGGCTGTCGCTGCTGTGGAACATCGCGCCCGGCGCGACGCTCAAGCTCGGTGCGCTTTACCAGAAGATCAGCGGCGACGGTTCGAACCAGATCGATACCGACAGCCAGTTGCGCGAAACGGTGGGTGACCTGGCGCATAAATGGCAGGTCGGCACCGGTTCCTATTCCAACCGCACCCAATTCTACAGCGCCAACCTGACCGTCGATCTGGGCGGCGGCGTCGATCTCGGCGCGGTCACCGGCTATTCGATCAACGATTACAAGACGATCGCCGACCCCAGCGCATCCTATGGCCCCTATGCCGCGCTCGTCTATCCCGTCACCGGCGCCGCGATGCCCTATGGCTTCCGCACCAGCAAGATCTCGCAGGAACTGCGCCTGTCCGCGTCGGGCCCGTTGCTCGATTGGCTGGTCGGCGGTTTCTTCACCAAGGAGAAATCGACCGACTATTTCATCGCCTATGGCGCGGACGTGACGACCGGCGCCTATGCCGGCGTGCTGTTCGATGAAGTCGACGAATTCCATTATCGCGAGCTGGCCGCGTTCGGCGACGTGACGGTGCATATCGCGCCGCGCTTCGATCTCCAGCTCGGTGCGCGCTACAGCGGCAACCGCCAGCGCTATCACAGCCTGATCGCGATCCCCGAACCGATCCAGTTCCTGTTCGGGCCGACCACCGATTTCCGCGAGACGTCGAGCGACAACGCCTTCACCTATGTGATCAGCCCCAGTTTCAAGGTGACGCCCGACATATTGGCCTATGCCCGTGTCTCCAGCGGCTATCGCCCCGGCGGGCCCAATGCGGGCGATTTCGACGCCAGCACGCCGCGCGCGTACAAGGCGGACCGGACGATCAATTACGAAATCGGCATCAAGGGATCGGCGTTCGGCCGGATGCTCACCTTCGATCTCGCCGCCTACAAGCTCGACTGGAAGAATATCCAGCTTGCTTTCCACGACCAGAATACCGGATTTCTCTTTCTCAAGAATGCCAGCGCCGCGGTGAGCAAGGGGATCGAGGGCTCGTTCGAGCTGCGCCCGGCGCAGGGCCTGTCGATCTCCGGCAATGCCTCGATCAACGAGGCGAAGCTGACGGCAGACCTGCCGGCGGCGGGATCGTTCGGCAAAAAGGGCGATGTGCTGCCCAATGTGCCCAAGTTCAGTGCGACCTTGTCGGCGGAACAGAGCTTTCCGATCGCGGGCGGGCTCGACGCGTTCCTGGGTGGATCGGTCAGCCATGTCAGCAGCCGCCGCGTCGAATTCCCCAATAGCGCGGCCGAGCTCCGCATGAGGCTGCCCGCCTACACCGTGGGCGACGTGCGCGTCGGCGTGCGCGACGACCACAAGTCGCTCACCGCCTTCGTCACCAATATCGGCAATTCGCGCGGCGCGCTCTTCTCCGGACCGCTGGGCAGCCGGGCGTTCACCACCAGCCCCTTCTACAAGCTGGTCGTCCAGCCCCGCACCTTCGGGCTCACCGCCGCCTATGATTTCTGAGAGCTCGTTTGAGAAAGCGCGGAAGAGCGCTTTCCAGTGACGGTACCAGCCCGCTCCCCCGCCCAACCACCCGATACAGTATGATCCTGTCGGGTGGTTGGGCGGGGGAGCGGGCTGGTACCGGCTTTCTCAAACAGACTCGGATCACGCGATCCCCGAACAGCCATGGCCGCCGCGCCATGGCTGTCCGGTCGCCCTGTCCCCCCGATGGTGATATATTGAGGCCGATACCGAGCCAGTCTGGAGAGTCGACGCGATCACAAGCAAGGGAGCAGGACGATGTCACCGATCTTGGACGAAGCAAGGCTGCATGCCTTTGTGGGAAAGATGCTGGGCGACCTTGGCGGCGCGATGAGCGTCCCGACCGTTCGGCTCGGCATGCGGCTTGGACTGTTCGACGCGTTGAGCGAGGCACCCGCGACGGCGGGCGAACTCGCGCAAAGGGCCGGTGGCCTTCACGAGCGATATGTACGCGAATGGGCGCTCGCCCAGGCCGCGAACGGCTATATCGATTTCGATGCCGGTCGGGACATGTTCAGCCTGTCGCCCGAACAGGCGATGGTATTCACCAACCGGGACAGCCCGGTCTTCCTGGCCGGCGCATTCGAACTCGTCGCGGCGATGATCGAGGCGGAGGCAAAGGTCGAGGAATGTTTCCGGCACGGCAAGGGCATACGCTGGGGCGATCATGCCGGCTGCCTGTTCTGTGCCACCGGGGCCTTTTTCCGGCCGGGCTATGTCAACAACATCGTCCAGGCATGGATCCCGGCGCTTGACGGCATGGAGGCGCGGCTTCGCTCCGGTGCCCGGGTCGCCGATGTCGGCTGCGGCGTGGGGTTCTCGACGCTGCTGATGGCGCAGGCATATCCCGACAGCCATTTCGTCGGTTTCGATTTCCACCAGCCTTCGATCGAGGAGGCGCGGCGCCATGCCGAAGACCACGGCCTTGGCGATCGTGTGCGCTTCGAGGTGGCAAAGGCGAAGGAGATCGCCGAGGACGGTTTCGATCTTGTCACGATGTACGATTGCCTGCACGACATGGGAGACCCGCTTGGCTGCGCGGCGCATATGCGCCGCATTCTGGCAGCGGACGGAATCTGGATGATCGTCGAACCGATCGCCGGGGACGGGCCCGCCGACAATATGAATCCGGTCGGGCGGCTCTATTATAATGCGTCGACGATGATCTGCGTGCCGACATCGCTCGACCAGGAAGTCGGCGCGGGATTGGGCGCGCAGGCCGGAGAAGCGCGGCTGACCCGGATCATCAAGGATGGCGGTTTCGGGACCGTCCGCCGCGCGACCGAGGGGCCATTCAATATGGTGCTCGAAGCCCGCTGATCCCGGAAAGCGACCAAGCTGAGATGGAGGACGCTGATGGTCGACAAGTCTGTGCTGGTTGCATGCGCCGCGGTCTTGTCGTTCGCTTCGCCGGCTCTCGGGCAGGCGCCTGCACCGCATCAGCATGAACCTCCGGAGCAGCTCGGGACGGTGGATTTTCTGATTTCATGTGCCGCGGCGGCGAAGCCGCATTTCAATCGCGCGGTGGCCTGGCTTCATTCCTTCGAATATGAGGAGGCGGAACGGGCGTTCCTTCGCTCGGCCGAGGCCGACCCGCACTGCGCGATGAGCCATTGGGGGATGGCGATGAGCCAATACCATCCCTTATGGGCGCCCCCGACACCGTCCGAACTGGAGAAGGGGCGGATCGCCATTGCGCGGGCCCAGGCCATTGGCGGACGCTCGCCGCGTGAGCGCGCATTTATTTCGGCGCTCGCGGCGTTTTACGCGGACACCGATCATGTGGGGCATCGGGAGCGGACATTCGCTTATGCCGATGCGATGGAACGGCTCTATCGGCTCGACCCGTCGGACCGCGAAGCCGCCGTCTTCTACGCGCTGTCGCTCATCGCCGCCGGCATGATCGATGCTGATGAGAGCTTTGCCCGGGAAAAGAAGGCGGCGGCGATCCTGGACGCGGTGCTCGCTGTCCAGCCCGACCATCCGGGCGTCGCGCATTATCTGATCCACAGCTACGATTATCCGCCGCTCGCGCATCTCGCGCTTCCCGCCGCCCGCCGTTACGCCGGCATCGCACCAGCGTCCGCGCATGCCCGGCATATGCCGTCACATATCTTCATCCGCCTGGGCTTGTGGGCGGAAGCGGTCCGTTCGAATCTGGCGGCAGAGGCCTCTGCCCAGGCCTATGCCAAGCGACATGGATTGCCGGGATCCTGGGATGAACGGCTCCATGCCATGGATTATCTGGCCTATGCCTATCTCCAGATGGCGCAGGATTCGAAGGCGGACCGGGTGCTCGACGATCTGAACGCGATCGAACGGGTCGACCCGGCCAATTTCAAGGTTGCCTATGCCTTCTCCGCCATTCCGGCCCGTCTGCTGCTCGAGCGCCGGCAATGGAGCCGGGCGGCTGGCTTGGTGCTCCCTCCGAAGGCGCTTCGTGCCGTCCCCTGGTCGCAATTCCGCTGGGCGGAGGCACATGTCCATTTCGCGCGAGCCGTCGGCGCCGCACGCAGTGGCAATGTCGGACTCGCACATAGCGAGATCGCTATGCTGGATACCGTCCGCCAGGCCCTGGTTGGCGCCGGCGGGAATTATGACTGGGGTCTCCAGGTTCAGATCGAGCGCGAGATTGCGGCAGCCTGGGCCGAGGCGGCCGAGGAGAGGGGGACGGAAGCATTGCAACGGATGCGTTCGGTAGCGGATCTGGACGATGCGACCGAGAAACATCCGGTCACGCCGGGATCGATCCTGCCGGCACGTGAGCAACTCGCCGAACTGCTGCTGGAACAGGGCAAGCCAGCAGAAGCATTGGCGGAGTTTGAACGGTCTCTGAGCCGCGCGCCAAACCGCTTTGCCGGCCTCTACGGTGCCGCCAGGGCTGCCCGTGCGGCGGGTGACGCCCAACGGGCTGCCAGCTTCTTCACCGCCCTGTTGGACGTGAGTTGCGATGGTGATGGGGCACGGCCCGAGCTCGACGAAGCAAGGACCTTCGTCGCCTCGACGGGAGGGCGGCCATGCGCCGGACGGCGATCCGCACCCGCCCGGTGACGCTGGAACGCGTTGCCGATTGATCCCGTGTCCGGACGCACGCAACCGGGCGCCGGAAACTGCGTTATGACCCTCGTTCAAGGACCGACAAAGGGGGTTTATCTGTGCGGATAGGGATTTTGGCCGGTATCGTGCTGATCGGAATGGCGGCGCAGGCGCAAGGCCATGGACCGGCCGCCAGGACTGACCTATCGGTCTATGTCGGCAAATATCCGTTCGATGCGGTAAAGGGCCACCGCTTCCTCGACCATCCGGCGGTGAAGGCGGCGATCGCCGCAGCGATGCCGGACGCGACAATGCGCGAAGGCATCCGGACCGTTGACGACAGCGTCAACGTTCCGATCGTCACGGTGGGCGGCCGTATCCTCGTCTGGGGCGGTGCCCCGCACGCCGAGGATCGGTATAATTGGGCCGTGGCGATCGCGCCCGACGGGTCGAAGCCCGAAATCTGCATCTATGACGGGCTGGGATATGACGAGGAATTCCAGTCGTCGCAATGGTTCGAGCCGGGCCAGGCTGGCATCATGAAACAGGGCAAATGCCCCTCGTCGGGCGAAGACTATCCGCCGCGCGAGATCGTCGCGGGATGAAGGCCGGCTGAAGGGGCGCCGGCTCAGGCGCCCCAGATGTCGCCCAGATAGCGGACGAAATTCTGGCCCAGTATCTTCTCGATCCGCCGGATCGAATGGCCCCGCGATGCCAGCCGATCGGCCAGCGCCTGGAACTGGCCGGGTCCGGTCAGCCCGCGCGCATAGGGCAATATGTCGGGATATTCGCCCGGCGCCGCGACGCCGGCCTTGGCGCGTTCCGACACCATCTTTGCCCAGGGCGCGGCCTGGATCGCCCGGTCGGGGTTGAGCGGCGCCACGCCGTAATCGGTGCCGATGCCGACATGATCCTCGCCGCACACCTGGATCGCATGTTCGATATGCGCGACGACGTCGTCGATATCGGCTTCCCGGCCTTTCGCGCGCGCCAGATACATCACCCAATAGATGCCGACATAGCCGCCGCGCTCGGCGACCAAGCGCAGTTCCTCGTCGGTCTTGCTGCGCGGCGAATCCGCCACTGCCTTGCAGCCGGTATGGGTGATGGCGATCGGCTGTTTCGAAAAGCGCGCCGCGTCCAGGCAGATGCGCTGGCCGCTGTGCGACAGGTCGACGACGACGCGGCGATTGTTGAGCCGCCCGACGACCTCGCGGCCGAAATCGGTGAGCCCCGGATTGCCCGGTGCCATCGATCCGCCGCCCGCCCGGTTCAGGCTGTTATAGGTCAGCTGCACGATCCGCAGGCCCAGATCGGCGAACACGTCGACCCGCTCGGCCTTGTCGTCCAGCATCGTCGTGTTCTGCACGCCGTAGATCAGGCCGATCCGGTTGCGCGCCTTGGCGTCGCGAATATCCCTGGTCGTCCAGATCTTCGTCAGCGTGGCGGCATTGTTGCGGACGAAATTGTCGTAGCGGCCGATCGCCGTCGTGCAGCTTTCGAAGCTCTCGGCGTCCAGCGTGATGTTGACCGCGGTCAGGCCCGATGCCAGCCCCGCCTGGATCGCGCCCGGGCTGATCATCATCCGGCTGTCCCGCTCCAGCTCGGGTGGGCGCGGACCATAGCTGTCGTCCAGATCGCCCAGGCTGTTGACGATCGTCATCCGCCTGATGTCCACGCGTCCGCGCGCTCTCGTCGGTTTGCCCTGCGCCAGTGCCGCGCCGCCGATCCCGCTTCCCGCCAGCGCCGCGATCATCGTGCCCGCGGCGGTCCCCATGAACGCCCTGCGCTCGATCCCCGCTTTCGCCTGAAACGCCCGGTCCTCATCCATCCTCTATTCCCTCCGGCTCTGCGGCGCCTGGACGGGCGCGCTCTTATGGAGTCGACCATAGGCGTGAGTCCGCGTCCGCAGGAAGCGTGTTTTGGACAGATCGGCGCATCATTTTGCCTGTCGCGCCAATTCGATCCTGTTGAGGCGCATGCTTCAACCATCCGTTATAATCGTTTCAGGCGGGGCCGAGTTCGCATATCATGGACTAAGCATCTGGAAGGAAAAGCATATGAAGATCATCGCGGGTGGCGTCCTTCTGTCCTTGCTGCTTTCGGGCACGGCGTTGGCGCAGGAAAAGCGGGACGATCTCGACAAGGCCGGCGACATCGCCAGCCAGCCGGTGCGCGATCTCGGCATCAAGAAGGGCGAGATACCGGAGGTGCTGCAGAAAGCGGTGCAAAACCCTTACACAGCGCCGCCACGCGGGTGCCGCGCGATCAACGTGCAACTGGGCGAACTCGACGCCGTGCTGGGCGAGGATTTCGGCGTCGGCACCGAAGCGAACGAGAACCGCACCGGAAAGATCGCGGAGGCCGTCGGCAAGACCATCGTCAATTCGCTGATCCCTTTCCGCGGCCTCGTCCGTGAAATCAGCGGCGCCGCACCCGCCGAGCGCCGCCTGCAGGCCGCCGTCGCCGCCGGCATCGCCCGCCGCGGCTATCTGCGTGGGTTGGCGAGCGGGAGCAATTGCAAGATCGCCCCGATCGCGCCGCCGCCCGTTGAGAAGAAGGATGAGGAGAAGGGGCGGAAGTAACGGTTTCGCTGCCGCCTCTTCTCTATCCTCCGCACGTCGAGCTGTTGGATCGGCCGTTCAGTCCAGGTGCCTGACGAGCGGCGGATCGAGGGCGGCGACGTCGAACCGCGCTTCGTTGCAACTGATCACCCAATGGCGCAGTTCGCTGTCGGAGTCATCCTCGCCGGCCGTGATCGCGACATAGTTGGGATCCGCGTTGGACTCGGCCTTTATCCAATCCAGAAAGGCGCTTTGAGTCCCGTGGTCGCGGATTGTCGCCGTGCTCGAAGGCCCTGCTGGAAACGGGTCTCCCCGCGTGACGAAACCCACCACGACGGGCCAGCTGATTTCATATGTGGCATCGCTCGAATGCCGAATGATTTCACGAGATGTGAGGCCGAGTTCGGGAAGTTCCTCCAGTGCAGGGCCCCGTCCGGTCCGCTCTTCCGCCACGATCCGTAGGCCGCGGTCCCCCAGGACTTCGACGGATATGAGAAATGGGGGATGCAGGATGTTCGGGAAGGTCATGCGCGATGGATAGGTAGGCAACGCATCCTCCGCAACACTGACGTCAAAGCCTTGTACACACGCACGCTTCTCAACCCATCGCATTGAACATGGGCCTCATCGTTCGTCCAGGAACGTAAGGTTCTTCGGGGGCTTTCACGATTTTCGGAAATAGAAAGCGGAGTATCGCGCTTGAGCACCGATTATCGACGCGTTGACCGCAGAAGATGCGGACAAGAGGGGTGCAAGGAAAACCCCGCCAGGGCTTCGGCTATATGATCGGACGGGAGTGGTATGGAGAGGCGCCGCTGCCCTTCGCGGCATGGCTGTTGAAACAAGAGGATCGAGACGAAAGGCTGGACGCGCTGATCGCGGCCGCAAAGGCTGATGACGGCTTTCCCGAGCGAGGGACGCCCGACAATGTCAGACGGCGCCTGGGCGTGATGCTGACGGACCAGGAGGTGTTGCAGGCGCTCGACGATGCCGAGCTCGACTGGATGTGCGTCTAAGGCAGTTTCTCACTGGACGGAGTTGCCTCCGGGCCCGGCCATGGCTCCGGTGACGATGCGCTGAACCCGCATGCACAAAACCCTGACAGCCTTGTAAGCATGCTTGGAACGAAGTGCACCGTCACCGCATGATCATTTCCGCGCGTCCGCGATGTAGCGATCCACCTGTTCCTCCAGCACGTCCAATGGCAGTGCGCCCTGGCTCAGCACGGCTTCGTGGAAGTCGCGGATGTCGAAGCGCGACCCCAGCGCCTTTTCGGCGCGGGCACGCAGCTCGGCGATCCTGAGCTGGCCGACCATGTAGCTTGTCGCCTGGCCCGGCCAGTTGAAATAGCGATCGACCTCGCGCGCGATATCGGTGTCCGATACCGAGCTGTTCGATCGGAAATAGGCGATCGCCTGTTCGCGCGTCCAGCGCTTGGAATGGATGCCCGTGTCCAGCACCAGCCGGATCGCACGCCACACCTGGAGCGACAACATGCCCAGCCGCGAATAGGGATCCTTATAGACGCCCATTTCGCCCGCGAGTCGCTCCGAATAGAGTCCCCAGCCTTCCATATAGGCGCCGTATCCGCCGAACTTGCGGAACTTGGGAATGCCGATCAGTTCCTGCTGTCGCGCGATCTGGAAATGATGCCCCGGCGCGCCTTCGTGTGCGGCGATGCCGTCCACCTGGATCTTCTGCGTCTGGTTCATGTCGATCAGGTTTACATAATAGATTCCGGGCCGCGATCCGTCGGCGGAGGGCTGGTTGTAGAACGCGGTCGAGGCCGTTCCCTCGCGCCATTTCTCCACTGCACGCACTTCCAAGGCCGCCTTGGGCAAGGTGCGGAAATAACGCGGCGCCGCCGCCATCACCGAGGCGATCACGCCGCGGGCGTCGCGCAGATATTCCTCCCGGCCCGCTTCGGTGTTGGCATATTTGAACTGGGGATCGGTGCGGACGTGGTCGAAGAATTGCTCCAGCGTGCCCTTGAAGCCGACTTCCGTCTTGATCGCTTCCATTTCCTGCCGGATCGCCGCCACCTGGCGAAGGCCCAGCTGATGGATCTGGTCGGCGGTCAGCGCGGTCGTGGTCGAACTCTTCAGTCGATCGGCGTAGTAGGCCGCGCCATTGGGCAGGCTCCATGCCCCGAAATTGCCCTTGGACTGGGGCTCGATCTCGTCGATCGCGGCGACCAGTATGTCATAGCCGCGCCGGAAGGGGCCGGTCAGTGCTGTGCGCGCATCGTTCAGCAACGCTTCCTTGTCCGCCGCCGGCGCGTTCAGCGCGCCCACTTTCTTGGTGAAATCGGCCATCAGCGTCGAATCCGGCCCGCTGTCGAACGGCGCGCCGGTGACCACTTTCAGCGCATCGGCGCGGGCCGGCGCGAAATTGACCTTGTTGGGCACGATCCCCGCCGCCGCCTGCTCGCGCATCAGCGCCGCCGTTTCGCGCATCACGCGCTCGGTATCGCGCAGCCGCGCGATATAGGCGCGGGCGTCGGCAACGGTGTCGACCTTGTGATTGTTGATCAGCAGCACGGGAATGTCGCCCGCCGGGCTGCCCGTGGTGGAAACCGGAAAGGCCAGCTTGCGGAACTGGAAGGATTCGCGGCCGCGCGTCACTTCATATTCGAACAGGCGATAGCTGACGCGCGCGCTTTCCCCCAGCTGGTCGGACCGGAACCGCGTCTGCATCTCCTTGAGCTGCTTCTCGGTCAGGTTGCGCGCGCGTACCGCCGCGGCGTCGGTATAATCGTCCAGCCGGTCATAATCGGTCTTGAAGCCGAGTCGCGTCTGCGCCTCCGGGCTCAGCGCCATCTGCGCGTCGAATGCCTGGTCGAGGAACTCGAGCAGGGCCTGGTCCTGAACGCCCGCCTGCGCGGTCGGGCTAGGCATTGGCGATGTCGGTGCGGGCGCGCTTGCCTGGATCAGCGGGGCGAGGGGCAGCAGCAACAGGGCAAGGGCTTTACGCATGGGACTCTCCTATCAACGGCGCGCTTTTCGCGCGCCGCCGCGTTCCATGCAATCGCTTCCCGGAATTTTCGGACGGTGGCGTGTGGCAGCAGGGCTGCCGGGCGTTTCGCGCGCCCGGCTCAGCTTTCGGTATAGCGCAGCAATAGCCAGTCCCGGCCTGTCAGCAGTCTTGCGAGCGCGTCGGCCGCCTCTGCCGGACTGCCAGCGTAGAGCGCGGCGATCCCGGTCGCGAGCGCTTGTGCCGTCGCCTCGTCCAGCGGCCGTTCGCGGCGGAAGCCGAGAAAGCGCGATCCGATGCCGAATAGCGACAGGCCGTATTCCGTCTCCAGATGCCGGGCGAGGACGAGATTCTGCATCGGGTCGAGATCGGATCCGAAATAGCCGTTGGGAAAGGCCGCGATCGCCTCCGCCGCCGACGTGACGGGGACGAACTGGAAGATCACCTCGCGCTCCCCGGCGATGCGCAGCGCCGCGTCGGGATCGTTGTTGACGGTGATCGGGTCGTTCGCGTCGCCCGGGGTTTCCCAGTCGAGCAGACCTGCGACGTCGCCAAGCGCGACCGGTCCGGCGCGTTTCAACAGATTGGCGAGGCGGATGGGGAATTCGGCTGGGGTGGAGAGATAACCGCGATGCTCGCCATCCTCGAACAGCGCCGCGTCCAGCCCGGAGAGATCATGCCCTTCGATATCGTCGAGATCGTTGGCGTCGGTGCCGTGGCCTGACGTGTAACAGGCTTGGCCGAGATCATCGAGCGAGGCGAGGACGCGGCGATCGGCACGCTCCCGCTGCAGCCGGGCATGAAGCGCCAGCAATGCCGCGAAGTCGGGAAGATCATGCGCCGTCACGCCGTCGCACAGCAATGTGTTGAAGGTTCGCGGCATCGCCTGGGCAAAGGGCACCAGCGTCAGCGGCTTTTGGCGTTTCCATCCGAACATGGCGATATCCGGGCAGGCGGGTGCCCGCTTGTCAAGCGCGTGCCGCCGCTCAGGCGGCGATCAGTCCGCGCTGCGTGGCGACTTCGATCGCCAGGCGGCGGGTGTTGACGCCCAGTTTGCGGAAGATGTTCTTCATGTGGAACTTGATCGTGTTGTCGGTGGTGGAGAGCCGGCGTGCGATCTCCTTGTTCGATCCGCCTGTACGCAATTCCTGCAACACGCTGAGTTCGGCGGGTGTGAAGATGGCTTCGGCGGCACCGTCGGCCGCGCCGCCGCCGTCGAAGGCGATCAGCAATTGCGAGATCCAGGCATAGAGCGCCTCGGTCATCGCGCCGACGCCGATATGGGCGACGGTATCGCGGAGCAGCGCGCGGACTGCCGGCCCCTCGTCGAGGAACGGGCGGACAAGGCCTTCGCGCATCGTTTCGGTCAGGGCCTGGCGCATGCTCGAGACCGCCAGGTCGAGCTCGCCCGCCTTGCGGAAGGCGATCGCCTTGAGGATCCTGCACTGGATGAGGCGGAGGCCGGCATCGCTTTCATGAGACCGCCGTTCCAGCTCGGCGAGCCGTTCGAGCGCATGTGCCGGATCGTCGCGCGCGATGGCGAGCCGCGCCAGGCTGGCGGTCGCCTCGTCGCGTTCGATCCAGCCCGTCACCGGATAATGGCGGCCGGCGGCGATATCGGCGAGGCCGCTATCCGCCGCCGCCTGTGCCGCCGCCGCCACGTCGCCCGCGGCAAGCAGCAATTGCACGCGCTTGGAGGCGAGATTGAACGACAGGCGCGGCAGTCCGAGCCGCCGGGCAGCGTCGTCGCCCGCGTCGAGCACCGCGCGCGCCGCGCCGATGCCGTCCTCCACGAGCGCGATCGACGCCATCGTCCGATAGGCGGCGATATAGAGCTCGGTCCAGCCCTCGGTCTGTTCGATCGCCGTCATCGCGACCGACAGGCAGCGCTTCGCGGCGCCGAGATCGTTCGAGAGATAGTGGAGTTCGGCAGCGATCAGATCGAGCTGGTGGTGCAGCGCCGGGTCGAACGAGAAATGCGCGCGGATCTTCTCCGAACCGCTGGCGATCCAGCCCCGTGCCTCGCCGAGCTGCGCCTGGACGATCGCGATCATCGCGAGGTGAATGGGAATGAAGACCGTGCCATAGCCGATATTGCCGCTGGCGAACTCGTCCATGCTGGCAAGGAACGTCGCGCGCGAATTGAGCAGCCGGCCGTTGCGGAAATAGAGCAGCCCGAGCGTCGTGGTGAGGGTGCCGCGAAAGCCGTAATCGGCGGGATCGGCGCCGACGAGCAATGTTTCCAGCGGGCGGATCGCTTCCGGCGAGATGCCTTCGTCGACATAGGCGGCGTGCAGCGCGTCGAGTAGCTGGAGATCTTGCGTCGCGCCCGGCCCGAATGCGGCCGCCCGGCCGGGGCCGCGCGGGAACATCGCTTCCAGATCCTGGAACATCAGCGATCCCGCCTTGTTGTTCCCTTCCTTATATTTGAGGAAGGTCAGCGTGGCCGCCAGCCTGGGATGGCGGGAGATGCGGTCTTCGGGAAGTGCGGCAAGGACGCGGCGGACGTCGACCGAACGGCCCCGGCTGATCTGGCGCACCCAGCTGACGCTGGCTGCCAGTTCGATCGCACGATCCTGATCGCCCGCGGCGGCGGCATGTTCGATCGCGTCGACGATCCGGTCATGGTCGAGGAACCATTGGCTGGCGAGACGATGCAGCGTGCGCTTGTCGTGGCGATCCGAGACGGCGAGCTGCGCTGCCAGGAATTCGCGGAAAATCGGGTGATAGCGGAACCGGTCGTCATGGCCGGGCACCGCGAAGATCGGCACGTTGAGCGCGATCAGTTCCGCCAGCATCGCGCTGCTCGCCTCACCCTGGGTGAGATGCCGGGCCAGGTCGATCGGCAGTTCTCGGACGATCGCGGTGGCGAGCAGCAGATCGCGGCTCGCCTCGGGCAGGCCAGCGACGATCTCTTCCGCCAGATAGGCCGCCATCTCGCTCGCGCTGCCGGTGAAGCCGGGGAAGGGCGACGGTGTGCCCGCATGGCGGCTGGCCCAGAGCCGCGCAAGCTGGAGCGCCACCGGCCAGCCCTCGGTGCGTTCGAAGATCGCCGCCATCCCGGCTGAATCGAGTTCGTCGCCGAACAGGCGGCGGCCGTCGTCGAGCCGGAAACGCAGATCCTCCTCGTCGAATTCGAGCAGATTGCCCTCCGCGCGCAGCCGCGACACCGGAAAGCTGGGTCGCCCCCGCATCGCGACGACCAGCTTCAGCCGCTGAGGCCGGTGGCGGAGCAGCCATTCGATCACCTGGTCGTTCTGCCGCGTCTGCGCCAGGTGATAATCGTCGAGGAAAACGAAGGCCGGCGGTCCGTCCGCCGACAAGGCGTTGAGCAGGGTCGCCAGCGTTTCCGAGACCGATCGATCGGTGTCGGCGACCGCGCGGAGGACGGCACCGGTGAGATAGGCGATGAACCGCTCGGGATCGCGATCGTCCTCATCGAGGGCCAGCCAGGCCGTGGCGCTGCTGTCTGTCTCCAGATGCTGGTGGAATTGTGCGAGCAAGGTCGTCTTGCCGAAACCGGCCGGCGAGCGCAGCAGCGAGAGTAGGTGCGACCGGCCCCGGTCGAGCCGCGCGATCAGCGCAGTGCGCGGCACCGCATCGGCATTGAGCAGGGGCGGGCGGAGCTTGCTCAATAGCAAGGTTCCGTTCCATGCACCGCCCAGATCGCCGACCTTGCTGATCGCCTGCCTCCCATATGGCCAAGGGCGTTTTTCCCGCTGCCCACTGTAGCGCGCGGGCAACCGACATCAACGCTTGCCCGCCATGCCGTCCGGCTTCGCCGGTGCCGGGCAGGGCGCCAGCCTATCGCGTGCGGCGCGCATTTGCAGCGAGCGGCGGTGGGTGGAACGGCCGGCTAATCGGGGTAGGAACCGTATGCGAGGCGATCCCCGCCCTTGCGCCATGACAGGCAAAAACGCGATGATGGTGCCGGGCCGGCCGCGCCCGAATTCACGGAGATTGACGATGGACGACCAGGATCTGCTGCTGCGCGCCGGTTGCGGACGGACGCTGTCGCACCATGGCCGGGCAGATCCGCAATCGCTGCTGCGCGCACTGGCCGCCAGGCCGGAAGCGGCGCTGGCGGCCGATTTCTACGGAAATGGCGGTGCCGTCGCGCAGCTCGAAGTGCGGACGGCGGCACTGCTCGGCAAGCCGGCGGCGCTGTTCATGATCAAGGGCGTGACTGCGCAGCTTGCGCTGCTGAGCACGCTGACCGGGTGGCGCGAGGGTGCCGTCGTCATTCCAGCACTCGGCCATATGGCGGTGGACGAAGCCGATGCCGTCGATCACCTGATCGAGGCGCCGGCGATCCGGCTGGGCGGCGATGGTCCCTATGGCGTTGCCGATCTCGAAACGCTCGACGCGGAACCGGCGATATGCGTCGTCGAACTGCCGCTGCGCCAGGCCGCCTATCGGCTGCTGCCCTTCGAAGAACTGGAGGCGCTGTCTGCATGGTGCCGGGCACGGCGGGTGCACCTGCATGTCGATGGCGCCCGACTGTGGGAGGCTGCGGCGGGCTATGGCGTGGCGCCTGCCATGGTCGCCGCGCTCGCCGACAGCATCTATGTCTCATTCTACAAGGGGTTGGGCGGACTCGCCGGGGCGGCGCTGGCGGGCGATCGCGCGCTGCTGGACGCGCTCAAGCCCTGGAAGACGCGGCTGGGCGGCGATCTGCACACGGCCTTTCCCTATGCGCTGGCCGCGCTCGACGGGCTCGACCAGCGGCTGTCGCGCATGGCGGGCTATGTGGCGCGCGCGCGTGCGCTCGCTGCGTATCTGGCGGAGCGCGGTTTCGCGACGGTGCCCGATGTGCCGCACGCCAATGCCTTCCAGATCCTGCTGCCCGGCACGCCCGACGCGCTGATGGCGGCCAACCGCACCTTTGCGCGACAGCACGGCATCTGGCTGTTCAACGGCTTCCGTGCGACGCCCGACGGCCCGGTCGCTGCCGAGATCGTGATCGGCGACATGGCCATGGCCTTGGCGGATGCGGAGATCGGCGACTGGATCGCCGCGATGGTCGGTGACTGAAGCCCACCCGCCATTTCCGCACGCTTTCCCGCCCGTTTCAGCGTCAGGGTAGGAAAACGGGCGGCCGCGATCCTACCTGAAAAACCACCCCATCTCACTCTCCGGTTCGCTTTCAAGTCACCGGCCGCATCCGCATCATCAGGGCGTCACATGATCTGAGGATGCCTGTCGATGCGTATTGGGGTGGATGTTGGTGGAACGAACACGGACGCGGCTTTGCTCGACGGCCGCACGGTCGTCGCATCGCTGAAGACGCCGACGACCGAGGATGTCGGGTCGGGCGTCGTCGCATCGATCCGCAAGCTGCTGGGCAGCGCGCGCGTCGCGCCCGACGCGATCGACGGGGTGATGATCGGCACCACCCAGTTCACCAACGCCTTTGTCGAGCGCGTGCGGCTGAACGATGTGGCGGTGATCCGCATCTGCCTGCCCGCCGCGCGCAGCCTGAATCCGCTGATCGACTGGCCGCGCGACCTGCTGATGGCAGTGGGCAAGCGTATCTATCTGGTCGGCGGCGGCTACGAGTTCGATGGCCAGTTGATCGCGCCTTTGGACGAGGCGGCGGTCGCCGCCGCCGCGCGCGAGATCCGCAAGGCGGGGATCACCGCCGTCGCGATTTCCTGCGTCTTCTCGCCGATCGATGCGTCGATGGAGCAGCGCGCGGCGGAGATCGTGCGGGGCGAGATTCCGGGCGCGCGCGTCACCCTGTCGAGCGAGCTCGGCCGGATGGGGCTGATCGAGCGCGAGAATGCCGCGATCATGAACGCGTCGCTCGCCGACCTGTCCGAACGCGTCGTCAATTCCTTCGGAGAGGCGCTGCGCAGCCTGGGTGTGACCGTGCCCTTCTTCATCAGCCAGAATGACGGGACGCTGATGAGCGCCGACTTCGTCGCGCGCTATCCGGTGCTGACCTTCGCGTCCGGCCCGACCAATTCGATGCGCGGCGCCGCTTACCTCTCCGGCCGCAAGGACGCGATCGTCGTCGATATCGGCGGCACCACCACCGATGTCGGCGTGCTGGTGAACGGTTTTCCGCGCGAATCCTCGCTCGCCGTCGATATCGGCGGGGTGCGCACCAATTTCCGCATGCCCGATATCCTGGCGATCGGCCTGGGCGGCGGCACGCGCGTCGACCCGCAGGACCCGCGCCGGATCGGCCCGCAATCGGTGGGTTATCGCCTGCCGCGCGAGGCGCTGGTGTTCGGCGGCGAGACGCTGACGACGACCGATATCGCGGTGGCCGCGGGCATCGCCGATATCGGCGATCGCGGTCGCGTGGCGCATCTGGACGCAGCGTTCGTCGATGCGGCGGTCGACGAGATCCACCGCAAGGTGGAGCAGGCGATCGATCGCATGAAGACTTCCGCCGACGATACGACCGTGGTGCTGGTGGGCGGCGGCAGCGTGCTGATCGATCGCGAACTGAAGGGCGTCGGCGAATTGCTGATCCCCGAGCGCTCGTCGGAGGCCAATGCGATCGGCGCCGCTATCGCCCAGGTGGGCGGAGAGGTCGACCGCGTCTTCCATTATGCCGAGACCGGCCGTGACGCCGCGCTGGAACAGGCGCGCGCCGAGGCGGTGCGCCGCGTCGTCGATGCGGGTGCCGAGGCCGACAGCGTTTCCATCATCGAGGTCGACGAACTGCCGCTTTCCTACGCGCCGAGCGGCGCGGTGCGCGTCCGTGTGAAGGCGGTGGGCGAGCTGGCGACCGTCACCCAACTCCAGCCCGAAGTCGAAGGGGTCTGACCATGGAACTCAACCGCGAAGACCTGATCGATTATGCGACCGGCGCAACCTTCCTGGGCACCGGCGGGGGCGGCGATCCTTATATCGGCCGGCTGATGCTTCAGCAGGAATTCGACGAGGGGCGCCGCGCCGACATCATCGATCCGCTGGACCTGCCCGACGACGCGCTGGTGATCACCGCCGCGGGCATCGGCGCGCCGACCGTGATGATCGAGAAAATCCCGTGCATGATCGCCGCCGAGCAGGCGGTGCGCGCGGTCGAGGACCGGCTGGGGCGCAAGGCCGATGCGATCATCTCGATCGAGGCGGGCGGCGCCAACGGCACGCTGCCGCTGGTGGTGGCGGCGCGCATGGGGCTGCCCGTGGTCGATGCAGACGGCATGGGGCGCGCCTTTCCCGAGCTGCACATGGTCACCTTCAGCGTCTATGGCTGCAAGAGCGCGCCGCTGAGCCTTGCGAGCGAGCGCGGCGACCTGATGAGCATCGAGACCGAGTCCAACATACTCGCCGAGCGACTGGCGCGCGGCGCGGTCATCAATCTGGGCGCGATGGCGCAGATCGCGCTTTATCCGATGAGCGGCGCTGACGTGAAGCGGACGGCGGTGCCCAACACGCTGACCCTGTCGCTGCGCATCGGCCAGACGATCAGCGCCGCGCGGGCGAGCAAGCAATGCCCCTTCACCGCGCTGATCGATTTCTTCGCCCAGGCCAATCCGCCGCGCCATGCCCGCATCCTGTATGACGGCAAGGTTTCCGACGTGCTGCGCGAGACCCAGGGCGGCTTCGCGCGTGGTGCTGTGACCCTGGTGCCGATCGAGGGCGATGACGAACCCTGCCGCATCACCTTCCAGAACGAGTTCCTGACCGCTGAAAAGGCGGGGCGGACGCTGACGATGGTGCCCGACCTGATCACCATACTCGACCGCGAGACCGGCGAGCCGATCACCACCGAGGCGCTGCGCTTCGGCCAGCGGGTGAAGGTGATGGCGGTGGGCGTGCCGCCGATCATGCGCACGCCCGAGGCGCTGGCGACCTTCGGACCGCGCGCCTTCGGATTCGACATGGATTTCGTGGCGGTAGAGGATCTGCCGCTGGACGGGCTGGCGCCCGCCGCCGCCCGGAGCCCCGCCCATGCGGACTGACGCGATCGTCCTGCGCCGCCATGGTGGCCCCGAGGAGCTGCTGCTCGAACAGGTGGAACTGGCCGAACCGGGCCCGGGCGAGATTCTGTTACAGCATGCTGCGATCAACGTGAATTTCCACGATACCTATGTCCGCACCGGCCAGTACCGGACGCTGGCGCTGCCCGGCATTCCGGGGCTGGACGCGGTGGGCGTGGTCGAGGCGGTCGGCCTCGGCGTCACGCATCTGGCGGTGGGCGACCGGGTCGCATGGATCAGCGGCGCCTATGGCGGTTATGCCGCGCGACGGATCCTGAGCGCCGATCTCGCGGTTCGCCTGCCCGACGGCATCGGCGACGCGCAGGCGGCTGCATCGCTGATGAAGACCTTCACCGTGCGGATGCTGGTCAAGGACTCCCACCGGGTCGAGGCCGGCCAGACCGTGCTGGTCCATGCGGCGGCGGGCGGGGTGAGCCAGTTGCTCTGCCAATGGTGCAAGGCGCTGGGCGCTCGGGTGATCGGCACCGTCAGCAGCGAGGCGAAGGCGGAGATCGCGCGGGCCAGTGGCGCCGACGAGATCATCTTCTACCGGTCCGAGGATTTTGTGGCGCGCGTCGATGCGCTGACCGATGGCGCGGGCGTTGCCGCCGTCTATGACTCGGTCGGTCGCGATACTTTCGCCGGATCGCTCCGCTGCCTCGATTACAGCGGCACGCTCGTCAATTTCGGCCAATCCTCCGGCCCAGTCGAGCCGTTCCGGCCGTCCGACCTGGCCGTCCGGTCGCTCAGCGTCACCCGGCCGATCCTGTTCCACAAGATCCGCACGCCCGAACAGCTTCGCACCTATGTCGACGAGACGTTCGACGCGTTCGATCGCGGCGTCGTGCGCCCGATCGATCCCGACATCCTGCCGCTGTCCCGCGCCGCCGACGCGCATCGCATCCTCGAAGCCGGGGAAAGCCGCGGCGGGATCGTGCTGGCACCGGATCAGTGAAGTAAAAACCGTGAATGAAAACAGTAACTTGATTGGGGAGTTCAAGATGATCAAAAAGATGATTCCGACCATGTTGGCCGCGACCATGCTGAGCCCGCTGGCGGCGGGCGTCGCGATGGCACAGGAGGCGCCGGCCAAGGCCGAAGCAGCGACCGACGAAGGCGATATCGTCGTCACCGCGCGCCTGCGCGCCGAAAGCCTGCAGGACGTGCCCGATTCCATCGCCGCCTTCAGCGCGAAGGACATTGCAGCCGCCGGCATCGACCAGATCCAGGACATTGCAGACATGGTGCCCAATGTGATCCTGCGCAAAGGCTTCCGTTCGGGCGAAAGCAACATCACCATCCGTGGCATCACCTCGGGCCGCCAGGGCTGGCCGCCCGTCGCCTTCGTGATCGACGGGGTGAAGGCGACCTCGATCGACGCGATGGAGCAGGGCACTCTGCTCGACGTCGAGCGCATCGAAGTGCTCAAGGGGCCGCAGGGCGCGCTCTACGGCGCTGGCGCGATCGGCGGCGCGATCAACATCGTGACGCGCAAGCCGAGCCAGGATTTCGAAGGCCGGGTGCAGGTGAGCTATGCGCGCGGCAACGACATCAAGCTTTCGGGTGGGGTTTCCGGCCCGATCGTCGCCGATACGCTGTTCTATTCGGTCAGCGGCTATTTCAACGACACCGACGGCATCGTGAAGACCGCCAACGGCACCGGTGCGGTCGATGCGCGCCAGCAGAAGACCGGGCGTGCGCGGCTGTTGTTCACGCCCAGCGACAAGCTCAGCTTCGACCTGCGGGCCTCGATCACCGACTCGCACGGCTCCGCGCCGGGCACCGTCGACAAGATCGCCAATGCCGCGCTGGTCGACGAATTCCGCACCGCCGCCAATCCCGGCCCGTTGCGTCGCAAGGGCTATCTGGGTCGTGAGGAGCGCCGGTTGGTCGATGTCTCGATGCGCGCCGAGGCGGATCTCGATTTCGCGACCTTCTCGACCGTGCTCGCCTATCAGGACATCAACCAGAGCCTGTTCGGCACGGTGAACTATGAAGGCGGCCCGGCGCCCGCCAACCGCACTTTGTTCGGCGGCGCCACCTATGGCGACGCGGCGACGCCCGGCCAGGTGATCGACGAGTTCCAGGACCTGACCGACAATTTCGAGACCTATAGTGCGGACATGCGCCTGACCTCCAAATCGGACCAGCGGCTGCGCTGGGTGGTCGGGTTGGAGCTGGCGCGGCGCCTGTCCTACACGCATCTGGGCGCGGGGCAGCTCATTGCCGGATCGCCGGTCAAGCGCACCTATCTGCTCGACCGCTGGGATCGCAAGCTCGACAAGATCTGGGGCGTCTATGCCCAGGCGTCGTACGACATCACCGACGGGCTGGAGCTGACCCTGGCCGGCCGCTATGACGAGGATAATTACGGCAACACCCGCGTCACCGATCCGCGCACCGACACGCCGATCAAGGTGACCGATCCCGCGGGCAATCTGGTCGATACGCTGAAGGCGAAGGACAGCGCCTTCACCCCCAAGGTCCAGCTTGCCTATTCCTGGACCAAGAAGATCATGACCTACGCGACTTATTCCGAAGGGTTCCGGTTCGGCTTCTTCAATTCGGGCAACCGGGCGCTGTCCGAAGCGACCAAGAATTACGAGATCGGCCTGAAAAGCCAGTTCTTCGACAATATCCTGACCTTCAACGCCGCTGCCTTCCGTATCGATTATTCGAACCAGCAGGTGACGCAGACGATCGCGACGCCGCCGTTCCGCACCACTACCAACATTCCGCGCACCAAGATCATGGGCTTCGAGGCGGACGTGGCGTTGCAGGCGACCGACAAGCTGCGTTTCTCGGGCGGCATCGGCTATACCGACGCGATCGTGCAGAACGCGGCGAAGACCCGCGCGCCGTTCACGCCGAAATGGACGGCCAATGCCTCGATGCAGTGGCAGGAACCGGTGAGCGACACGCTCGATTTCGTGAGCCGCGTCGATTACCGCTACCAGAGCGGCATGTTCCTGCGCGTCAACGAAGTCTTCCCGATCAAGGACAAGACCTTCATCGACGCCCGCATCGGCGTGGAGAACGACCGCTACAGCGCCAAGCTGTTCGTCGAGAATCTGCTCAACACGCAGCAGGCGCTGAGCCTGTCTCCGTTCGCGGGACTGTTCAGCCGCACTTTCAGCCCGCCGCGCAGCTACGGCATCGAAGTGCAGTATAAATTCTGATGCACGGGCGGGCGGGGGCGCCATGCGCGCATCCGCCCGCCAGGACCTGTTTGGAGAGGGCCTGATGGGCAAATCGATCAACGAGCCCGATTACATCTGGCACAATGGACGCCATATCCGCTGGGCGGAGGCGCAGGTGCATATATTGTCGGGCGGCGTGCAGTTCGGATCCTCGGTGTTCGAGGGGATACGCTGCTATCGCACCGAAGCGGGGCCGGCGATCTTCCGCCTGCGCGAGCATCTGCGGCGGTTGCAGGATTCTTGCCGCATCTATCGCATCGACCTGCCTTATTCGATCGACGCGCTGGAGCGCGCCTGCATCGATCTGGTGGCGGCCAACGGGCTGGAGGATTGCTATCTGCGGCCGATGGTGATGCGCGGCTATGGCGACATGGGCATGGCGGCGATCGGCAATCCGGTCGAGACCTATGTCTCTGCCTGGCAATGGGGCAGCTATCTCGACCAGAGCGAGGCGGATCGCGGCATCGATGTCTGCGTCTCGTCATGGGCCCGGCCGGCGCCTAACACCTTCCCGGCACTCGCCAAGTCGGCGGGCCATTACAACAATGCGGCGCTGATCAAGCTCGACGCGATCGCAAAGGGTTTTGCCGAGGCGATCGCGCTGTCGCCCGACGGCATGGTGAGCGAGGGCAGCGGGCAGAATATCTTTGCGGTGCGTGACGGCGTGCTGGTCACGCCGCCGGTCGACGGCTGCATCCTTTCGGGCATCACGCGGTCTGCGGTGATGGAGATCGCGGCGGCGCTGGGCATTCCTGTTCGCGAGAGCGCCTTCCCGCGCGAGTTCCTTTATATCGCAGATGAACTGTTCTTCACCGGCACCGCGACCGAGATCGCGCCGATCGGCACCGTCGATCATATCCGCATCGGCGATGGCCGCATCGGCCCCGTCACCGAGCGGCTGCGCGCTGCTTTCCAGGATGTGGTGCGCGGCCGGGTGCGAGACCGTAAGAATTGGCTGACGCCGGTGAGGGCCGGCAAGAGGGAGGATATCGATGGTTGAGATACTGAAATGGGACGATGTGCCGCTGGAGGAAGTGGCCGAGGGCATGAGCCGCCAGATCGTGACCGGCGAGAAGATGACGATCGCGCGCATCTATTTCGACGACGGCTTCGTCGTGCCGCTCCACGCGCATGAGAATGAGCAGGTGACCCAGGTGGTCGAGGGCACGATGCGCTTCTGGTTCGACGAGGCGAAGAGCGAGACGCGCGACCTGCATGCCGGCGAAGTGATGGTGATCCCGCCTCACCAGCCGCATGGCGCCGAGATGATCGGCCGCGTCGTCGAGATCGACATGTGGTCGCCGCGTCGCGAGGACTGGCTGAAGAAGACCGACGATTATCTGCGCGGCGGCACCGCGGGCGCGCTGACCGAGACCGTCGATCCGGCGCGAGGCTGAGACCGTCATGCGCATCCATCTCGTGACGCCGGTGACGACGAAGGGTGTGCGCTCGCTCGACGATGTCGCGCATCTCACCCATGCCGGGCTGACCATCACCCAGTCGCTGCTCGAAACCGGACCGCCCTCGATCGAGAGCGAATATGACGAGGCGTTCGCGGTGCCCGCGACGATCGCGGAGGCGATCAAGGCCGAACGCTCGGGCGCGGACGCCGTCATCGTCGACTGCATGGCCGATCCGGGGGTGAAGGCGGCGCGCGAGATGCTGTCGATCCCGGTGCTGGGGCCGGGCGAGACATCGATGCACCTGGCCACGCTGCTGGGGCAACGCTTCGGCTATGTGACCGTGCTCAACGCGGTGAAACCGATGGTCCGCAACCTGATCCGCCTGAGCGGCGTCCAGGAGAAGCTGGCGGCGATCAAGGTGGTCGACATTCCGGTGCTGGAGCTGGAGCCGCGGATCGAGGAAGCGAAGCGGCGGCTGGGTGAATGCGCGCTGGAGGCGGTGGAACAGGATGATGCGGACGTCATCATCCTGGGCTGCACCGGTTTTCTGGGCTGTGCGGCGGCGATCGAAACCTATCTGGCCGAACGCGGCCACAGCATACCGGTGATCGACCCGATCCCGGCGACCGTCTGCGTCGCGGAGGGGATCGTCCGGGCCGGGCTGACGCACAGCAAGCATTGTTCCCCCGTGCCGCGGCCCAAGACGATGGTCGGATACGCCATGCCCTGAAACGCGCCGGCCTGGCGCGATGCGCGGGGCAGCCCTGGCAAGAGAATCTGTCGAATGAGCAATGAATTTCCGCGCGAACCCGTGCCGGCCGAGCACGCCAACCGCTCCGCCGGGTCGATCACGCTGATCCTGATCAGCTCGATCATGAGCGTGCCCATGATCATCCTGGGCGGTACGATCGGCCGCGATTATGGCCTGTTCAACGCGGTGATCGTCACCGTCGCCGGCTGCGCGCTGACGGCCGGGCTTGCCATGCTCATGGCCTATGCCGGGGTCAGGACGCGGCGCTCGACGGCTTTGCTGTCCGAACAGGCCTTTGGCTCCAGGGGCGCGCGGGTATTGACCGCCGCACTCGGGATCGCGCTGCTCGGCTGGCTCGCGGTCGAGATGGGCTTTATCGGCGAGCTGGCGGTGGGCGGCATCCGCCGAGCGTTCGGCGCGGAGCCGCCGCTGGCGAGCGGCATCCTTGGCGCGGCGCTGATCATCGGGGCGATCACGATCTTCGGCTTCTCGCTGATCGCGCGGGTGCCGCTGATCTTCGTGCCTTTGCTCTTGTTGTTGCTGGTCTTCGTCGCGGTGGCGGCGCTGCCGCGGCTGGAGACGGCGGATACCATTGCCGCTACAGCCGTGCCGATCGGCCGGGGGATATCGGCGATCATCGGCTCGTTCGTGATCGGTTGCATCATCCTGCCCGATTACAGCCGGTTCATCGCCCGCCCGCGCGATGCGATGATCGCCGCCGGCACGGCGCTGGGGCCGGTATGGGCGGTGGTGATCGGTTGCTATGCGGCGGCGGGGCTGGTCGCCCGCAGCGGCGATCCGGCCGAGGTGCTGATGCTGCTCGGCATGCCGGTGGTGCTGACGATCCTGTTGCCGCTCGGCCTGATGCAGAATGGGATCATGACGCTTTACTCGTCGGCGCTCGTCAGCTCGACCTGGCTGAAGCGGGTTCGTTTCACCCATATCGTGATCGTGACGGCGGCAGTCGGCGCGCTGATCGCGCTTGCCGGCGTGCAGAACGCCTTTGTCAGCTATCTCGTCCTGCTCGGCCTGGTGTTTCCGCCGGCTGCCGCGATCCTGATCCAGCAGGCGCTGTTCGGCCGGGCGGTGGCGGCGGACGTGCGCTGGCGCAGCCTGGCGATCTGGGGCGTGGCGAGCGCGGTCGCGACATATGGCGAATATGGTGCGGGGATCACCGGTGCGTCGGCGCTCGATGGCTTCATCACCGCATTCGCGCTGGCGGCTGCCGCGTCGCGACTGGAGACCATTGGGGCCGTGCCCTCCGCCGAAACCGGGAGAATCGAGATATGAGACATTGGCTGCTGATCGGCCTGGGGCCGCTGCTCGCCTGCTGCGTCCAGCCCGATGCGGGCGCGCAGGTCGTTGCCGTGCCCATCGAGCGGGCCGCGCCCGAACGCATCGTGCCGCTGGAACAGGCATCCAATTTTCGCGATCTCGGCGGCTATGCGGCGGCCGGCGGCAAACATGTGCGCTGGGGGCGTATCTACCGCGCGGGTGCGCAGCCGATGCTGACCGATAGCGACGTCATCGCCGTCCGCGCGCTGGGCATCGGCAATATCGTCGACCTGCGATCCGACGAGGAACGCATATTGGCGCCGACCCGGCTCGACGGCATCCGCTACAATGCGGTCGGCTATTCCTTCGCGCCGCTGCTCGAGACGATCCAGACCGCGCTGAAGAAGGATGGCACCGAGACGGCGATCAAGGAGATGTACGCCGTCCTGCCGACGATGATCGCGCCGCAGCTGCGGCTGCTGTTCGACCGGTTGCTCGCCGACGAGGGGGCGACCTTGTTCAACTGCTCGGCGGGGCAGGACCGCACCGGGCTGGCGGCCGCGCTGGTGCTGAGCGCGCTCGGCGTCGATCGCGAGACCATCTATGCCGATTATCTGCTGTCCGAGCGCCACCGCCGCACCGAATGGGAAGTTGCGCCGATCCCCGATGCGCTGGCGACGGTCAATCCGGTCTATGCCTATTTCGCGAAATACCGGAAGGAGCCGGAAACCGCCAAGCCGCCCTCGCTCTCCGCATCCAACGGTAAACCCTATCTCGCCACGTCCTTCGCGGTGATCGAGCGACGCTGGGGATCGGTTTCGGCCTATCTGGAACAGGAGATCGGGCTGAACGCGGTGGATCTCGCGCGGCTGCGCGCGCTCTATCTCGAATAGGGCAGGGGCCCTCTCAGCGTTCCGCCATCAGCTTCGCCAGATCCGCCTTCCAGAATTTCGCCCATGTGTGCGTGCCATGGCCCTTGGTGTCGGCGCTGGCCGGGATCAGGATGAAGCGGGCGCGCGGCATGCGCTTCGCCGCCGCTTCGGTGATGCCGTAGCCGGGCGGATTGATGAAATCGTCGGCCGAGTTGATCCACAACACCGGCACCGCGATCTTTTCCAGTCCGGGTGCGGGATCGTAGCTGCGCGATGCATCGATCTGATAGATCAGGTCGTTGGCGTCGCGCCCCGATGCGGTGCGCGGATAGGCCTGTTCCAGATAGGTCTCTGCCGCCGCGCGTGTCGGATATTGCGCCTGCAAGGCCAGCGGATTGGCGCCGGCGATCAGCATCAGGCTGAGCGCGGTACGCAGGCCCTGTTCGGGCTGTGCGGCGTAATTGCCATCCTTCCAAGCCGGATCGGCCTTGATCGCGTCGATCGACAGCTTGCGCCAGATCCGGTTCTGCCCGGCGATCGCCACCGGCAGGCAGGCAAAGGGCGCCAGCCGCCGCGCGAAGCCCGGATGCGTCTCTCCCCAGACGAATGCGTGCATGCATCCCATCGACGTGCCCAGGATCAGCTCCAGCCGCTTCACGCCCAGCCCTTCGGCCAGCATCCGCCGCTGCGCCTCGATCATGTCGGCATAATCATATTTCGGGAACGCCATGCGCAGCCCGTCGCTCGGTTTGGAGGATGCGCCATGGCCGATATTGTCGGGCAGGATCACATACCAGCGCGTGATGTCGAGCGGCTGGCCCGGGCCGTAAAGTTCGTCGGCGAACTGCGCCGCCATGAACTGCTTGCCCGAACCGCCGGTGCCGTGCAGCACCATCACCGCATTCTCGATCTCGCCGTCTGCCCCGCGCCGGGGCGTGCCCAGCGTGGTGTAATGCATCTTGAGCGACTTCATCGTCTCGCCCGAACCGAAACGGAAATCGGGGAGCGTCACATCGCCTTCCTTCGTCGGCCAGGGCTGCGCCATGGCGGGGAAGGGGAGCAGGGTGAGAAGGGCCGAAGCCAGCAGGGTCAGGATGCGCATGGCGCCGAAGCTAGGCCATGATGCGTGCGAAGCGAAGCCTCCTCCTTCACGTTCCGAACCTGCGACGTTTCAGGCGCCGAACAGCAATTCCATCATCTGCGCCTTCCAGATCCGGATCGACCGCTGAACGACCGCGCTGTCGGGGTTGCGGATATATTCCACCGTCAATCCGCGCGACACGGCATTGTTGAGCAGCTGCAGGCTCTGATGCGCTTCGTCGTCATCGTCGATCCCGGCGGCATGCAGGATGCGATAGCCCCACAGGCGCACGCGGCGGTCGAAGCGGCGCGTGCTCGGCGCGACTTCGCGGTCCAGTTCGGGGTCGTTGCGGCGCGCCAGATGGATTTCGAGCAGTGCCGCCATTTCGGGCCGCCCGACCATCTCGAAATTGGCGTCGAGCAGATTCTCCATCGCTTCCCGCGGCGTCCGTCCGCGCCGGATGGCGTCGGTATAGACCTGTATCCGATAGGCCGAGAATTCGGCGGCGACCGCGGCCATGATCTTCGCCTTGGTCGGGAACTGATGCTGGATGGCGCCCAGGCTGATGCCGGCGGCATCGCGGATCGCGTGCATCGTCGCCCCCGAATAGCCCTGTGCGCACAGCACGTCGCGCGCCGCCTCGATCACCTTTGCGCGGGTGGCGGCGCTGCGGTCCGCCTGGCTGCGGCGGGCTTTGGTCGGGCTCGTCGTCACGCTGGCATTCTCATCCATCAACTGCATTTACCGGCTTTCCTAAGGTTTGCGTCCGAAAATTACACCTGGATTGCAACCGGCCGGACCGGGGCCGGGATCCCCCACAACATCCCGGCCCACGACATCAAAAGGCCGCGCTGACGCGCGCGCCGAACGTGCGTGGCTGCTGGACGATGCCCGTACCCGTGCCGTTCGCGCCGCCGCCGCTGCTATAGGAATAAAGGCCGTGCGCATTGCCGGCATTGGTCACGTAGAGATCGAGCTGGTAGCGCCCGAAATCGACGCCGCCGCGCAGATTGACCGCGTGATAGTCGGGCAGCCGCTGATGCGTGC
Organism: Sphingobium sp. FW305-3-2-15-F-TSA7; assembly: GCF_058787155.1. Taxonomy (NCBI): domain Bacteria; kingdom Pseudomonadati; phylum Pseudomonadota; class Alphaproteobacteria; order Sphingomonadales; family Sphingobiaceae; genus Sphingobium; species Sphingobium sp. FW305-3-2-15-F-TSA7. The sequence continues at coordinate 166,812 of NZ_JBYSZM010000010.1, forward strand.
TATTGGCGGTAGTGGCGACGAACGCCGAATAGCGCCCGCCGACATAGCTCCAGTCGATCCCGGCGAACAATGTGGTCTCACCGCCCATGGGCGCACGATAATCCAGGCTGACCGTGTTGGTGAATTTCGGCACATAGGGCAGCCGGTCTCCGCGAAGCCCCCGGATCGACGGCGTGTCGGTGCGCAGCTCCGCATCGGTATAGGCGCCGCTGACCGACAGGGTCAGCCGCTCGATCGGGGTGAGGCGAAAGGCATATTCGATGCCGCGGCTACGCGCCTTGCCGGCATTGGCGGTGAAGTTGAACGGGACGCCGGTATCGGGGTTGGTCGTCAGCGTCGGGATCTGGATATGCGACCAGTCGATCGTGAAGATCGAGACGTCGAAGACCAGGCGGCGATCGAGCAACTCGCCCTTGGCGCCGAGTTCGTAATTGACCGTCGTATCGGGATCGTATCGCGTCTGGAATCCGGCCGGCGTGCCGGGCGGCGTGGCATTGGGACCGCCGGGGCGGTAGCCCGTTGCGACGCGGCCATAAAGATTGACGCGCTCGACCGGATGCCAGCTGATCGCCGCCGACCAGGTCGCCTTGCCGTCGCTCGCCTTTGACGGATCGTCGACGACATCGCCGGTCAATTGCGTGGCGAAACCGAAGAATTTGCTGGCCTGCGATTTCTGCCGGTTATGGGCATAGCGTCCGCCCGCCGTCACCGCCACATTCGGTGCGATATGCCAGGTCAACTGGCCGAAACCCGCCAGTTCGCGATAGCTTGCGGGTACGGAGAGCGAGCCGCCGGGAAAGGGCGTGGTCAGGATCGCGGTCGGCTGCGCGACGGTCAGCACGTCGAAGATCTGGGCGACACGGCTCTTCTCGTCGGCATAGAAGACACCGGCGAGATAATCGATCGCGCCGCCGGGCGCCGATGCGATCCGAATCTCCTGGTTGAACCGGCGGACCGACGTGATGTTGTTGCCGCTGATCGTGATCGGCTGGCCATAGACGCCTGAGACGATCGCGCCGAAGGTCAGGCCGGGCGCGGCATTCTCATCCGTATTGTCGAGGATCTGGTTGAAACCGATCCTGGCAAGGCTGGTGATGCTCGTGATGGTCGCGGCGCCGGCGTCGTAATTGAGCGCCGCGCTATAGACCTGCGCCTTGCGCACGACCGATTCCGACAGGCGGGTGTTCCGCTGGAGATCGCCGTCATGGGCGATCGACGCGGCGTTCGCCGGGGGCGTGGCCGGCGTCGCCGCCGCGCCGACAAGCTCGACGAGCGGCAATGCGTCGACATGGTCGCGCTGCCAGATCGCCCCGAGCCTGACGCTGAAATCGGGGCTGACCTGCCACAATAGCGAGCCGCGGATGCCGTAACGCTCCCCGCTATTGGCATTGCGATCGCCGCGAAGGGGATTGTTGACAAAACCCGGCAGGCGTTCGTACAGCCCGGAAACGCGGAGCGCGACCGCATCGGCGACGACGGGCACATTCAGCGCGCCGCGCGCCGATCCGCCGGTCTGCCCGCCGCGGACGGTGTTGATCTCCAGCTGGCCCGTGCCCTCGAACCGGCCGAGATCGGGCGACCGGGTGACATATTTGACCAGGCCGCCAAGCGCCGAGGCGCCGTAGAGCGTGCCCTGGGGGCCGCGCAGCACCTCGATCCGCTGAAGATCGTAGGTGTCGAAATTGGGCGTCGTCGCCTGCTGATAGGATGAAGCGGAGGTCAGCGGCACATCGTCGACGAGGATCGCGGTGGTTGCACCCTGGCCGCTGGCGTTGAGGCCGCGCAGCGTGACCTGCAGTCCGGCGGCATATTGGTTGAAGCTCAGGCCCGGCGTGTGCGCGGCAATGTCCTCGATCCGGGTCAGATTGCGTTCGGTCAGCGTCGCGCCGCTGATCGCGGTCACGGCGGACGGGACGTCGATCAGCCTTTCGGTGCGCTTCTGCGCGGTGACGACGATCTCGTCGGTCGCTGTTTCGCCGTCCCGATCCGCGCCTGAATCCTGTGCCGCGACGGGCGTCGCCATCGCGATCGCCAGTGCCGTTCCACCCAAGAGTCCTGCCAGAATCCGCATGTCTTCCTCCCTATTTTTTGTTCGTGAATTCGGTGCCGGCCTCAGCCTTGCAGCGCGAAGCGCATGCCGTGGACCAAGGCGGCCGGCACGACCGAGCTGTGATCGTCCTCCGCAAAGGCGATGTGGCGCAGGTTCGAAAGGCCCGCGGCCTTCAGCGCGTCCGCGAATTCCGCGGCGGCGTCGACCATGCGCGCGGCGGCGATCTGCGCCTGGACTTCCGCCAGCGTGGCATCGATCCCGGGCGGCACGCTTTGCGGCACATCCTGTTCCTTGCCGCCGACGTCGACGAACACGCGCGGCTGGCGCGGCAGCGCGCGCAGCCGCTCGCCGAACGTCGCCAGCCCGCCAAGGATCGAAAAGCCGTCCCACCACAGCGACGGGCTGCTGACGATATAGGCGGAAAAGGCGTCGGGCCGGGTCAGCAGCGCATTGGCGGCGAACAGACCGCCGAGCGAATGGCCGAACAGGATCCGTTCGCCGCCCGCCGTGCGCGGATAGCGCGCCGTCATCTCTGTGCTCAGCGTGTCGACGATGAAGGCCAGCAGGGCATCGGCGCCGCCGTTGCGCTCGGCGCCGATCATCGCGCCCAGCTTGCCGAGGTCCGCCTGCGCCGCGGCGCCGATCGGCGGCGTCAAGTCCGCCGTCCGCAGCTTCAGGAAATCGGCATAGTCGGCGTCATAGCCGATGCCGACGACATAATGGACGGGGCCGGCCCCGACGCTCGCCATCGCACGCGCGATCTCGGCGGCGATGCCGAAGATGATGTCGCTGTCGACGACATAAAGCACGGGCACCGGCGCATCCGCCGCGGCTGGCATGTCGGCGGGCTCCGCCACGCTGATCTTCAGCTGTCCCGTGCCGCCGGGATGCGGAAGCGTGAATTGCTCGAGTGACGCACGAACGGAAAACTGCATCGATCCACTCCACTTTGCCGGTCATGCCGGCTTGTCCGCATCAACTTCGCTCAAATAACAATAAAGTCAACTTGTTTCTTTTATGAAAATGTGGAATCCCTGGTGCACGGCCATTGCGGCCGGGGAGGATCTGGCGATGCAAAGCGGCGCAGCTGCGGACGGGAAGGGGCTTTCGATCCCCGAATCGGCGACGACCAGTGCCCAGGACGGTGGCGCCCCGCGCGGCGCCTCGGTATTGGCCTGGTATGGCCTTGTCGTCCTCATGATGACGACGCTTTTCGGGCTTGTGGTCCGGCAGATGCTCAGTCTGATCTCGCCGTCGCTCCAGACCTCGCTGGGCTTCACCGACTTGCAGATCGGCATGATCCAGGGATTGGGCGTGGCCGTCTTCGCCACCGTCGCCAGCTATCCGATGGGCTGGCTTGCCGACCGCTTCGGCCGCCGGCTCATCCTGGCGATCGGAGTCGCCTGCTGGTCGCTGGCAACGGGGCTCTGCGCCTTGCAGGACAGTTTCGGCGGCCTGTTCATGGCGACGATCGGGATCGCCATCGGAGAGGCGGGGCTGGCGCCGATCGTCTATGCGATGATCCCGGATCTGTTCCCGGAACGGCAGCGTCACACCGCCAATCTGATCTTCTACGGCGGATCGCTGTTCGGTGCCGGCATCGGCATGGCGGTCGGCGGCGCGATGCTGCAATGGCTGGCGGGTGCGCAACCCGGTTTTCCGGCCTGGCTGGCGGGCATCGATACATGGCGCATCGCCATGACGGTGGTCGCGCTCCCGGGGCCGATCTTCTTCCTGCTCGTGCTCACCATGCCGCTCAGCCGGCGGCAGGCGCCCCCGCCGGTGCAGCGTGCGGGCGACGATGCGGCGATGCACGATTTCCTGCCTTATGCGAAGCTGCATTGGCGCACCTTGAGCTGCGTCTTCGGTTCGATCTTCGCCATGGCCGTCGCGATGACCTCGGCGCTGATCTGGTTCCCGCTGGCCTTGCCGCGCGCCTTCGGCGTCGATCCCGCGACGGTCGGCGTCGGCCTTGGCGTGGCGATCACCATCGCGACGCTGATCGGGGTCGCGCTGCCCGCCGCGCTCCTGAAAATACGCGGGCGCAATGACGATCTGGAGCCGGTCGCGGTCGCGCGGATCTTCGTCGCGCTGACGCCGCTGCCGGCGATGGTCCTGCCTTTCGTCGCGTCGCCGTTTCAGGCCTATGCCGTTGCCGCCGTCCAGGGCACGCTGGGGATCGCCGGCTCCGCACTGATGCCGGGCGTGCTCCAGAGTCTCGCGCCGCCACAGCTGCGATCGCGGGTGCTGGCGATCCTGGGCATCATCAACGCATTGGCGCTCGCGGTTTCGCCGATGGCGGTGGGTTTGATGTCGGGCCTGCTCGCCGGGCCGCGCGGCATGCTGCATGCGATCGCCATCGTCAGCGTGCCGTCGCTCGTGATTTCGGCGATATTGATGTCGTTCGCGCCAAAACCCTATGCGGCCACCGTCCGGGCGATCCGGTCCCAGCTTTCGGGAGAAAAAGCATGAAGACGCCTCTATCGACCGCCGCACCGCCTGGCGACGCCACCGATATGCTCGAGGCGATCGACGCAGGGCGCACCACCGCCGCTACGCTGATCGAACGCGCCATCGCACGTGCGGAGACGGCCAACCCACGGCTCAATTTCATCGCCTGGCCCAATTTCGATCGCGCTCGTATGCAGGCGCGCGAACCCCGCACCGGTCCGCTTGCCGGCATCCCGACGCTGATCAAGGACATGATCACCGAAAAGGGGCTGCCGGCCCGCTGGGGCTCCGCGGCGTTGCGTGATTATATCGCGACGGACGACGCGCCCTATACGCGCGCGATCGCCGCGGCCGGCCCGGTCTCGATCGCGCGTTCGACCATGCCCGAACTCGGGCTCAACGTGGTCACCGAATCGCCGCTGGCCGGGCCGACGCACAATCCGTGGAGCCTCGATCACACGCCGGGCGGATCGTCAGGCGGCGGATCGGCGGCGGTGGCGGCGGGGGTCGTGCCGGTCGCGCATGCCAGCGACGGTCTCGGCTCGATCCGCCACGGCGCCGCACCCTGCGGTCTCGTCGGTCTCAAGCCCTCGCGCGGGCGCAATTTCGGCGATGAGGCGCTGCGCGCGATTTCGGATCTCAACGTCAGCGGCTGCGTCAGCCGCACGGTGCGCGACACCGCCGCCTGGCTGGAGGGAACCCAGACGCGCGCGCCCGGCGCCGCTTTCGCCCCCGTGCCTTTGGTCACCGCACCCGTCGATCGGCCGCTACGCATCCACGCCTATAGCCGGATCATGCGGACCGGCGGGCAGCCTGACCGGAGTGTCGCGCGCGTCTTCGCGGAAGCGATCGATCTGCTCGGCAGGCTGGGCCATGGCGTCAGCGATGCGGCTCTGCCGTTCGACGGCGCAGGTGCAACCGATGCGTTGCAGGTCGTTGCGGAAGGAACCTTCTCGCGCCGTCTCGGCCTGTTGTCCGACGCGATCGGCATGGCGATCGCGCCTGAGGATCTGGAATATCGCTCGGCCACATTGGTTGCGGCGGGACAGGCGGTCGACGACGAACGCTTCGCCGCGGCGTGGAGGACGATGGAGGGCATCGTCGCCGCCTATCTGGCCCGGCTGGACGATATCGACATCTGGATGACGCCGACGCTCGGCACCGAGATCGTCCGCATCGGCGTATTCGGCCCCGACGTGTCGTGGCTCGATCAGAAGGACCGGCTCATCGACTATGCCGGCTATTGCTGGGTCGATAATTTTGCGGGCACGCCCGCGATCAGCCTGCCGATCGGCTTCAGCGACAATGGGTTGCCGGTCGGCATCCAGTTCGCGACCAGACCGGGCGGCGAGGCGCTTTTGCTGGCGCTCGCCTATCAGCTCGAAGTCGCGCTGCAATGGTGGCGGCACACCCCGCCGATCTGGGTCGGCGACGATTGAGCGCCCCTCTCATCCTTATAATGAAGAGTAATTGATGACCGACAGCTTTGGCCGAATCCTGGCTGCACATGCCGGCGGCGCGTCCGCCGCGGATCTTGCGATCACCTATCCCGGCCAGGCATTGAGCTGGGCCGAACTCGAGCTGTTCAGCGCGGCCCGCGCCCGGCGGCTGATCGAACTGGGCGTGACACCCGACGATCTTGTCGCGGTGGCGCTGCCCAATGGCATCGAACATCATGTCAGCAGCTTCGCCGCATGGCGGGCAGGGGCGACGCCGTGCATCCTCCCGACCAGATTGCCCGGCCGCGAACTGGCCCAGATCGTCGCACTCGCCCGGCCGCGCATCCTGATCCGCGACGGCGGAGAGCCGATCGATGGCGTGATGCAGATCGCGCCCGCACGCGACGACGCACCTGTCGAGCTGCCGCCCGATCTGGCCGCGGTCCATTGGAAGGCGGTGACGAGCGGCGGGTCGACCGGCCGGCCGAAGCTGATCGTCGATCATGGCGCGGCGCGCTACGATGAACGGCTGCAGGGGATATGCGCATTGGTCGGGATGCCGATCGGCGGCGTTATGCTCAATCCCGGCCCGTTATATCACAATGCGCCGTTCCTCTTCGCAAACCTCGCCTTGCTCGCCGGAACGCGCGTGGTCGGGATGAACCGGTTCGACCCCGAGGAGGCTCTCCGCCTGATCGAGCGCGAACGGGTGGAATGGGTCTGCATGGTGCCGACGATGATGCACCGCATCTGGGCGCTGCCGCCCGATGTGAAGGCGCGCTACGATCTGTCCTCGCTTCGCCGGGTCGTCCATCTCGCCGCGGCCTGCCCACCATGGCTGAAACAGGCCTGGATCGACTGGCTAGGCCCCGAGCGCATCTTCGAAATCTATGCGGGAACCGAGGGCGCATCGGTCGCCATCACCGGGGAGGAATGGCTGCGCAAGCCGGGATCGGTGGGCAGGGCATCGCCCGAGGTGCTGAGCATCCGCAACGAACATGGCGAGGCGTGCGGCGCCGGCGAAGTCGGCGAGATCTTCTTCGCCGCCGAAGCGGCCGGCCATTTCCACTATATCGGCGCCGAAACCCGGCTGGACGGCGAAGGCCGCATGTCGCTCGGTGATCTCGGTTATCTCGACGAGGACGGTTATCTCTATCTCTCCGATCGGCGGACCGATCTGATCATCCGCGGCGGCGCAAATATCTATCCGGCCGAAGTCGAAGCCGCGCTGCTGGAACATCTCGCGATAAGCGACGCCGTGGTGCTGGGATTGCCCTGCGAGGATTATGGCGCGCGTGTCCATGCGATCGTCCAGCGGACCGGCGATCTGGCGCCGGCCGCGATCGACGCGTTCCTTCGTGATCGGCTGACGGGCTATAAATGCCCGGAAAGCTATGAGCTGGTCGATACGCCCCTGCGCGACGAGGCGGGCAAGGTCCGCCGAACCGCGCTGCGCGACGAGCGCCTGGCATGGCTGGCCGACGGCAGGAGCTTTGTCGTTGCGGCTCCCGGAGCAGCGCGCGGGAAAAGCCCGGCCGCGTAAAGGTCGGGGATGGATTCCAGCTCTCCCGCTTTGCGGCTATGCCCGGCGAATCCCGGCGCCGCCCGCGTGCGCCGAAACGCTCGCCAGCCGCAAGCCGAGGAAACAAGTGAATGCCGAACACCGATCGCATCAGGACAATTCATGCGAAAACGGCGGAATCGGCGGCGATGGTGGCGGATACCAGACGGGCGATGGCGATCACCGCCAAACTCAACCGTCTGACCTTCGACGATGCCGACGAAGTCCGGGCGCTGTTCGGCGAACTCATCGGCAAGGCCGTGGACAAGAGCGTCCTGCTGCTCCCGCCATTCTACACCGCCGGCGGACGCGAGATCAGTGTCGGGCGCAACGTCTTCATCAATCAGAATTGCACCTTCTACGATCTCGGCGGCCTCGACATCGCCGACGACGTGCTGATCGGCCCGAACGTGAACCTCATCACGACTGGCCACCCCCTCGACCCGTCGCAGCGCCGCGCCGTCACGATCGGAAACCCCATCGTCATCGAAAGGAACGTCTGGATCGCAGCCGGCGCAACCGTCATCGGCGGGGTGACGATCGGCGAAAACTCGGTTGTCGCCGCGGGATCGGTCGTCACCCGGGACGTTCCCGCCAACACGCTTGTCGGCGGAAATCCGGCGCAGGCCATCCGTTCGATCGGTGACGACTGAAGCAGTGCCGCCGCTTTATGGATTGACCACGCGCTGTTCGATGACCTGATCCAGTGTCCAGCGGATGGAGGAGGCGTCGGCCGGGGGATTGTCCACTTTCTCCTCGATGATGCGCAGCCGGTACTCGATGCCGGGCTGGGGCTCGAAATCGACGATCCCGCCATAATGCAGCGTCCAGGGATCGCTTTCCTTGCCGCGGACCTGCAGGCAGGTCATCGGCGCGACCCCGGTGCAGGGCTTGGTCTCCACTGACACATAGATGAACTTGCGCGGCGCGTCGGCTGCCGGCTTGTGTGCCGCCCGATAGGTGAGCTTCACGCCTTTCGCCGTCCGCAGGACAAGCGTGTCGCCGGTGATGCCGTAGCGCGTCACGGCCGACAGGCTGTCGACATAGGCGCGCTCCATCGTCATTGCGGGCTCGGGACATGCCATCAAGGTGCTGGCGAAACCGCCCTTCCGGTTACCAAGGCGAAGCGAACTGCCCTTCACCGTATAGGTGCCGGCCGCGCGATTGCATCCTGTCTCGGTGGAGAAGCGCCCGGTCGCGGCATCGAAATCGAGCCGCAGCGGCTTGCCCTGGGGAAGGGCCTTCCCACTCCATTCGACGAGATCCCAATGGTGCGTCGCCAGCGCGGCCGCGCGCTTCGCAACGGGGTTCGGGCCGGTGCCCGCATAAGCGCCACTCGCCGAAAGTGCGGCGGCAAGACCGATCAATAGTCCAGCGGCCTTGTGCTTGAAGATCATCCAATAGTTCCTTTCCGATATTGCGGGCGCAGTTGGACGAGACCGAATGAACACGGCGTGTCGTCACCGTTGTGAACCCGAAAGGATTGCATTGTTCCTGCTTGCGCACCGCTTCTTGCATCGTGGCGAGGCTGCGGACCGGCGATGATCACCCGATAACTTCGTCACTGTGTATGAAGCCTGCCATGCCCCAGGAACTGGGATCACCGCGACAGGTGAAGCCCCCTTTATTTGCTGGTGGATAAAGGGCGGATTTTGGGATTCTCGCACCTGTCGGCGCATCAATCGTCCGGGTTCAGGATCTTCTTCTCCACGATCTTGGCGAGCAACATCACCATTCCCATGATCGGCAGGCCTCCGCCGCAGCTTTGATTCCGGCCGACGGCCGAACATGTGTCGCGGGTTTCGGCCACCGTGAGCGCCGAGACGGCTTCGCCCCGGATGCGCTCGCCGGGCGTCGGCTCCGTCAGCGGCAGCCGGTACGTGCCCTGATTGCGGCGGCCGCAGACGGTGATGTCTTCGGGATCGCTGCTATTGGTGCAGCGAGGCGGCTGCATGGTTTTCGCGCGGAAATTCTCCATGGCCTGCTCGCTGGTCAGCGACTGGGCAGCCGCCGGCAGAGGCAGTGCGGCCAATAAAAGCGCCATGATCATTCGCGACATGGTTCAGCCCTCGCCTGATTTTCGCGCGATTGCTCCATGATTGGATAACAGAAGCCATGATCACCGCAAACGGTTCGATTTGGGTAGGGCGGTGGAAGACTTTGGGGATGGCGGGGAGCCATCACTTGCGGTCGCTCCAGCGAAAGCTGGAGCCTATGCGATTGCCGGGCCGCAACGGCGCCGGACGCACCCTATGGACTCCAGCTTTCGCTGGAGTGATGGGTTTGGGTATCGCGGGATTATTCCTGCCGCGCCGGTTGCGGACATTGCCGGAGGTGGTAGCCTGTCGCCCATGAGCCGCCGGAAGCTCCTGTTCGCCCTGATCATCACGGCGCTTTACGCGCTGGCGATATGGGGGCGACTTTGGGGCAATGCGCTGGTTCACCCGGCGGCTGACAGCGATATGGCGTCCTTCATGGCGGAGGTGAGGTGGCGCAGCCTGCGCGACCTTGCCATTCTGACGGGGGTGTATGGATCATGCATCGTCGCGCTGATCATGTATCGCCGCAAAGGCTGAATCTGCTGCGTGGCGCCAATCCCCCTCAAGCGGCGCGATAGTCGATCCTTTTGTACGGAATCGTGCCCGCAGCCACTTCCACAAAGGGCCGACCGCCCTTCACACCCACCGTTCCGTATCCGGTCGCGGTCGAGAGGAAGGCGCGGAAGTCTCCCTTGATGCGGGGGTGGAGGTGCAGCACTTTCTCCACCGCGTCGTAGCGCGCGCCGCTCAGCGCCTGGAGCAGCGCATAGGATGAAAGCGCACGGGCGTAGAAATGGCCGGCTTCCACCTCGCTGAACGGGTTGCGCGTGCGGCCGTCATAACGGGCGCGGGCGGCGCGGACGATCTCCAGCCCCTTTTCCATTTCCCCCAGTGCGATCAGGTGCGACGCCACCTGATATTCCACACCCGTCCAGATCTCGGTCGCATAGGGGAAGGGGAGGGAGAGCGTATCGCCCTTTGGCCATGTGCACAGCAGCAGCCCGGCTTCATTCCCCAGCGCATAGGTGGCGCGCGCGCTGCTATAGGTGGGGTCCGCATGATTGGTGAGATCGCGGCGGAAATTGTGATGGTGCACCGCGCCCAGATGGCTGGCGATCTTGGCCGTATCCATCGGCGTTTCCAGCCCGCAGGCCCAGGCCATCCACGCGCCGATCACGCCATCGGCCAGGCAGCCGGTGCCATATTGGTTGGCCGGGCCTTCGCGCGCGGCGATGGCGAGTTCCTCCGGCTGGAGCGTGACGGTGAAGCCGCCCTTGCCGAAATCGTCGGGATATTTGGCGTTCAGCCCGTCCAATGAGATTTTCTGGATGAAATACACGCCGTTGAACAGATCGCGTTCCAGCCGCCGGGTGCCGCGCGCCAGCAGCGCCGCATAGCCGCGCGTGTCGCTGCCCAGCGCATCGCCCATCAGCATCGCCGCGCGCAACGCGCCCAGATAGATGCTGGTGCACATCCCGTCCGGCCCCCAGAGTTCGCTGTCATAGGTGTTGTGGTGCGGCTCCTCTATCCAGCCGCGCCCGCGCGGATCCCAGGCGCGGATGCAATAATCCAGGCTGGCACGTACCCTGGGCCAGATGCCGCGCAGCCAGCCGGTGTCGCCGCTGATCCGCCAGTCCCGATACACTTTCATGATGCCGCCAAGCTGCCCGTCGGCGGCGGCGACGAAATCGTGCGGCGCGGGGCGGATCGGCAATGCGGCGCGAAACGCCTGATGGCCCTGTTCATCCTGGCAGGGGCCGAATTCGGTTTCGCGCAAGGTCCGTTCCAGCCGGGGGAACAGATGCGGCAACGCCTGCGCATAGTTCCAGACATGGGTGCACGATCCCTCGCACGAGCCGACATGATCGCGCGATCCTTCCCACGCCCAGAAACGCCCGTCCGCCTGACGCAGCACGGTGGGGGATTTGAGGATGGAGAGATTGGCGGCCACCGCGTCCATCACCTCCGCCGGCAGGGTGGAGGCGAAGAGCGCGCGGCTGAACCGGTCGGACGCGGCGCGCAGCGACTGGTAACGATCGCGCCAGTCTGCCATCACCACCTCTATCCCGGCATGGCGGCTGGCATACCAGGGCACATAGCAGGGGCCATCCTCGGGCGGCGGCGCGCCGGCATGCCGTATCCGCCAGTCGAAATCGGGCGATCCGCCGCCGGCCAGCCGGATATTGGAGCGCGGCACATACCAGCCCATGCGCACGCGGATCAGCTTTTCCGCGCCGGGGGCGAGGGTGAAGGGCACGAACAATGTGGCGCCGGGCGTGGGCTCCCCCGCATCATCGGGAAGCGGCGGGCGGCTGTAACAGGCGCCTTCCGCCACATCCTTCCACACGATGTGGCGCCAAGCGAAGCCCCGGAACCACGCGTGGTTCACCTGCGCGGCTGCATCGTCGGTCGCGATGGCGAAGGCGCCCGCCGTCCAGGGGCGATCGTCGATCGCGCCCTCCAGGATGAAGCCACCCTCCAGCGGGCGGATGCGGCCGTTCTTCTCTCCCGCCATCAGATTGGCCGCGTGCATGGAGAAAACCGCCTCCACCGGCCGTGCGGTGCGGTTGACGAAGCGATATTCCAGCCCGGCGACGGGCAGGCTGGCATCATCCTCCGCGCCCGGCTCGAATGGGCTCCAGCCGGTGATGGTGACCTCGAACGGACTGTCCTCTTCCGTCAGCGCGATCTCCGCGAAGGGAAAGGCGGACTCGAAGGCGGCGTCGCGGAACCGCGGCAGGCCCCAGAGCGATCGGATCGCGGCATCGGCATCCACCGAGAAGGAAGGGAAGCGCTTGTGCGGCGGCACCGGCCCTTCCAGCACGCGCGCGAAGCCCGTGCCCTTTACCGAGATCGCGGCGAAGATCGGCGCTTCCGTGCCGATATCGGGTTCATGCCGCAGCGATGCGTTGGTGAGCGCGCCCGCGCCCTCCAGGCAGATCATGCCCGCGCCCATGCCGCCCAGCGGAAAGGCGATGCGGTGCAGCTGCGCGCCGGTGCGGCGGTGCGGCGCCGGCGCCGTTGCGGGGGTGGATGCTGCATCGGCCGCGCCCGCCGCCAGCGCGGATGGGGCGGCGATCGCGCCGCCCGCGACGGCGAACAGGCCTCGGCGGTCGATCTCCATCATCGCGCGTCCTCCCCCGGTTCGGCGCGCGCGGGCGGCTGGCTGGCGAGCAGGGTCATCGCCTCCAGCGCGCGGGCGCGCATCATGTCGTCGATCGTCAGATAGCGGTGCGTGCCGCCCGGCGGCGCCGTGAAGCGGCTCGATCCGTCCGCCGCCACGCTGATCCGCCCCGGCGCGGACAGGGTGAAATAGCCGTCATCGGGGCGGACCGCGTAAAGCACGGATGTGAGATCGAAGGTCGCGTGATCGTGCAGCGCGCCCGGCGCGGTCTTGCGGATGGTGCGATAGATGGGATCGACATGATGATAGGTCATCAGCACCGGATGCGCCGCGGCATGGCCATAGAGGCGATCGACCGCGCGGCCATCGATCCGCATCGATACGCCGACCTCGAACCCGCTGGCGACCAGCGGCGTCGGCCATGCGGCGAACAGCGCGCGGGCGGCGGGCACGTCCAGCTCCAGATTATATTCGGGCGCGCTTTTGGCGAGCGGGCGGCCCTGCGCATCGGCATAGCCGCCCGCCATCACCGACAGCAGCCGCACCTTGCGCCGGACCAGGCTCGCCCCGTCAAGCGGGCTGGCCGCGTCGCCCCGGCTTTCCAGCAGTCGCGCCATATTGGTGGCGAAGCCGATCTGGATGATGACGACGCTGCCATCGGGCTGGGCGGCGAGCGTGCGGCGGAGCAGCGCAACCGCGTCAGGCGCGGCGCTTCCATCCTTCAGCCCGTGCGGGAACAGCGGCGATCCGTCCGCCTTCGCCGCGCGCGTCAGCGCCTCGGTATAGGGGGTGACGGCGTTCAGGAACGGAAAGCGCGCGGCGGTCTGCTTTGCCGTCACGCCGCCGCGCACCAGCCCGACGGGAATGGCGGGGTGGCCGTAAAAAGTGTTGAGCGCATCGATGAAGGCGGCGGTGGAGGCATCGTCGGTCGAACTCGTCACGGCCAGCAGCCGCGCCTCTCCGCGATCCTGCAGCGCATGGAGCATCGCCAGCGCCAGCACATCATCGATATCGCCCCACATATCGGTATCGAGGATGACGCGGACTGGCTCGGATGCGGGCGTTTCGGCCTGCGCGTGGGCGATGGCGGGGGCCGACGCGAGGGCGGCCAGCGCGGCGGCGGTCAACAGGCCCATCCAGTATCGCATCGCCCCGATCTTCGCCCCCTGTGATATCCGCTGATAGTATACATGAATTATACAATTCGTATCCGCAAGAGGGCGCGCGGGTGGGGAGGGGCAGGCTGTTGCCATACGCGGGCGCCGCCGATACGCCGATGCCATGCGTGTCGAAGGCGTGATCCTGCTCCATATCCTGTATGTCGCGCTGGCGATGGCAGGGACCGGGCTGGGCTATCGCTTCTCGCGATGGTTCGCGCGCAACGGGCTGGAACGCGGTGAGAAGCCCGGCTTCGCCTATCAGCTGCGGCTGTGGTTCGCCGCCCTGGTCCTCTCACCCGCGATCCTGGCGATCGCCTTTGGCTGGTACGGCGCGGGGGAGATTCGTGGCATATGCTTCGCCGCGCTGTTCGCGCTCAACCTGCCGATGGCGATCACCGTGCACCTCACCAGACGCCGGGGCAAGGAACTGCCGCCCACAATCCCCCATCACTGGAAACGCAAGCGAAAGCCGGGGGCGCCGGGGACGCCACCCTCCAACAAGCGCAAGCGTCGCTTGTCGATCGGCAGCATAGAGGGGCGGCCGGGCGCGCGGTGAGGGGGCGATTATTCGAATGATTCCCGGCTTCGGGATTCCAAAGCCTCGACGCTACGACCGCAATGAAGGCGCAATGTCGAAATGAGAGGCATTGCTGAAATCGTTACGAAATCTGAAAATATGGTGGCAGCTATTCATGGTGATAGTCTGGCCCGAGCAAGACTGGGAACCGGTCATGATGCATCCACGCCGCCGCCTGAGAACAGTCATCATCGCGGGGACTTGCCTGATCGCGGGCATCGCGATCGGGCTTGCCGTTCCGCGCGCCGCTCAGCTTGTTCTGCCCGGTTCCGGCGAGGTCCGCCGTCCCGATCGCACGGCCGCTCCGCCGGTCGGAAGAAGCATGTTCTCACCGGATATCCGCAACGACGAATATGTTCAGCAGGAACAGCTCAAGGTCGTGGAGATGCTTGAGCGGGAATGTGCTGTGACTGGCAGAAACTGCGCGCTGGCGCGGTCGGCTCGCAAGGCGTTGAGCGGAAAATGATGGATTGGCCGCCATTGCCGCCTGATCGGGCGGGGGCGGCTTTCGTGTCGCGCATCATGATCGCGCGTCGCGCCGGCCCTCGGCTTACCTTGCCCAAAAAAACCGGGATGGGCGCCGCCCATCCCGTGCCGTGTCAAATGCCATCCAGGCCCTTGCTGACCAGGATGTTCACCGCGACGCGGCGGTTCTGATATTTGCCTTCGGCGGTTTCGTTGTCCGCCAATGGATCCGCTTCGGACATGCCGGTGGGGGTCAGCATGCGATAGGGTTTCCAGCCGCAGGCCTGCTGGAGATAGTTGACGACGCGGGCGGCGCGCTTTTCGCTGAGCGTCTGGTTCAGTTCCTCGCTGCCCGTGGAATCGGTGTAACCGACGACCAGCAGCAACGCGTTCTTCGTGCCTTCGGCCTGGGTCGCCGTGGCGCAGAGATCGTTCTTCGCCTGGGCGGTGAGCACGGCCTTGCCCGTGTCGAAGTTCACGTTGGTCGTGCCCTTGATGTTATATTCGCCGATATCGCCGACGCGGCCGCGCAGCGCCTCGGTGGCGGCGGTCTGTTCGGCGAAGCGCTGATCGGTGCCGCCATGGATCATCGCGACGGTGCGCAGATCCTTGTTCTTCAGGTCGATCTGGCTCGCCATCAGGCTGTCGCCCGATTGCAGCGTCTTGACGGTGACGGGCAGGCCGTTGACCAGCTGCGCCGAGGCCAGCTTGCTGCTGTTGAGGCCCAGAAAGCCGCCGCGCGACTTGATCCGGGTTTCGTCATTGACGGCGATGAGGGTATTGGTGCCGTCCGCGGCGGTGATCTGGATCCTGTCCGTGCTGCGCGCGGAGATGATGCCTTCGACCACCGGCCCCTTGGCCATGGTGGCGCCGGCGGGATCGACCGCGACGCTTGTCGAGAGTTCGGCTTCTGGCGGATCCTGCGGTTGCAGGGCCAGGCTGGCGGTTGCCGGCCCGGCGAGCATGGCGATGAGCAACAGGGCTCGTGGACTTTTGGAAGTGAAATTCATTGCGCTACTCCTTTAAACTCGAACGGCCGCAGCCTGCGTGATCGCAGCTTCTCGTCCGACCGCCGAGCTTGCGATAACGCCCGGATTTCGGATTCCTCTCCATCACGCTTCAAAAAAAATTCACGACGTTTCGGCTGCCCCTGAATGTCGGCGCCGCTTGGGTGTTCAGCCGAACCTTTCGCGCAGATGAACAGCCTTGCAGCGCCGAGGGGTGGTCCGGGTAATTGGAGCGCATATTGCGGTGAACCGATGTCGATCGCCTGTTACCCGATAGCTCTCGGATGGACGTGGCATCGGGGCCGCCAAAACGAGTAAGTCGCGATAAAGTTGCGGCCATGAAATTCAATCGCGGTTGATTCGTTCGGCTGCTTGGCCTGCGGCACCCGATCGCGACGGAATAGGCGATAAATCTTGGAATAGGGACTGTATTCGTTTGTTCTTCGGCGCGCATGCGCACCGAGGCGCACCAATCGCTATTCCTCGCTCACCCGCGCACCGTGACCCAACAGGATCTGCGCGCGCTCAACATCCCGGTTCTCGCGCTGATGGGCGGCAAGGATGTTCAGGCGATCGCGTCGCGGAATATCGGGCCAGACAAGGCCGCGCTGGCGAGCAATCCAAGAGCCAGGGTGATGGAAATGCCCGGGCTCAACCACCTCATCCAGGAATCCGAAACCGGCGCCATCACCGAATATGCCAAGCTCACCCAGACCATTGCCTCGAAGCGTTGCAGGCGATCGGCGACTGGCTGGCGGAGATGACTGGCCGATAGGCTGGCGGGTGGCGCCCGTTCCGCGTTCGCCAAAAGCGCGGTATGGAGTGGCCATGAACGAAACCCTTCCTGCCCGCCGCCGCCTTGGCCTGATCGTGGCGCTGGCGATCTTCGTCGTCGACCAGCTCGTCAAATATGTCGTCACCGGTCCGCTGGGCGTGGACGGACATGGCAAGTCGCTGGAGATCCTGCCCTTCTTCAACTTGACCTATGTCGAGAATGAAGGCGTCTCGATGGGCTTCCTGAGCGCGGACAGCGAAGCGATGCGCTGGACGCTGGTCGCGCTTACCGGCCTGATGAGCCTGGGCGTGGCGCTATGGATGTGGCGGGAGAAGCGCGGCGCCGATGTGGCGGGGCTGGCGCTGGTGCTGGGCGGCGCGCTCGGCAATATCGTCGATCGCGTGCGTTTCGGCCATGTCGTCGATTTTGCCGACCTTCATTTCGGCGATTTCCGGCCCTTCCTGGTCTTCAACATCGCCGATGCCGCGATCGCGATCGGCGCGGTCCTCTTTCTGGTCCGTGCGCTGCTGATGCGCGACGAGGGCCGGGGCGCGCTGGCCTGAGGCGGCGATGGTGGCGGAGCCCGGCATCGCGCGCTAAGGGGCGGGCCAAGTTGTTGTCGTTGCTCGCGGATTGCCCTTGAAACATCAGAATCGGTCTTCGTCGCGTTTTCGCCTCGCTTTGTGGTCGGCGATGGCATTGTGTCCGGGCCTTGGCTGTCCAGCCTATGCGCAGGACGCGCGGATCACGGCAACGCGGAGCGTGGAGCCACAAACCGTCGAGTCCCAGCCCGTCGAAGCCCAGCCCGTCGAGCCCCTGGCCGTGGAAGCGCAGGCCGAAGATGCGCAGGCCGTCGAAACGCTGGAGCCTGCGGCCGAGGATGCGGCCGTCGCCGATCCGCCGGTGGACGAACCGCCCGGGGATGCCGTGCCGGAGGATAGCCCTGCCGAAGGCGCCACGCCGGTCGATGCGCCGGTCGACGCACTGACGCCGCGTTGCGAGGCGGGTGACGGCGATGCCTGCACGCGGCTCGGGCATATCCATCTCGACGGCGACGGGGTTCCGGCGGACGCGGCGCGGGGGGTGGCGCTGTTCGCCCGGGCCTGCCAGCTCGGCGACATGGCGGGCTGCACGATGGCCGGCTATCTTCACGGCGCGGGGCGTGGCGCGGAACAGTCGTTCGATCGGGCGGCATCCTATTATGCCAAGGCCTGTGACGGCGGGGAAGCGACGGGCTGCTCCAATCTTGGCCTCGCCTATATCGGCGGGGAGGGCGTGGCGGAGGATGTCGCCCGCGCTGCCCGATTGTTCCAACAGGCATGCGACCTGGGCGACACCGCCGGATGCGCCAATCTCGGCGCGTCCTATTCGCTGGGAAAGGGCGTGAAGCGCGATCACCGGCGCGCGGCGCGACTGTTCAAACAGGCGTGCGACGCCGGTGATCAGCATGGCTGCTACAATCTGGGCGTGCATTATCGCGACGCGCTGGGCGTCGCGCGCGATCCCCGGCGCGCCGTCGCGCTGTTCGAACGGTCCTGTGCGGCGGACGACGCCAATGCGTGCGGCAATCTTGGCATGATGGTGGATGACGGGCGCGGCACCGGCAAGGACCGCCAGCGCGCGCTGGGCCTGTTCGACAAGGCGTGCGGC
Source organism: Sphingobium sp. FW305-3-2-15-F-TSA7 (assembly GCF_058787155.1). Classification (NCBI taxonomy): domain Bacteria; kingdom Pseudomonadati; phylum Pseudomonadota; class Alphaproteobacteria; order Sphingomonadales; family Sphingobiaceae; genus Sphingobium; species Sphingobium sp. FW305-3-2-15-F-TSA7. The sequence continues at coordinate 185,110 of NZ_JBYSZM010000010.1, forward strand.
ATGGGGGAGGCCGAAAGCTGCTTCTCGCTCGGCCGCGCCTATCAGACCGGCAATGGCCGCGAACGCGACATCGCCCGCGCGATCGCATTGCTGGAACGCACGCTGGAACTGGATCCGAAGACCGAATCCGCCGGGGAGGCGGTGAAGGCGCTGGCGATCGCGCGCGCTGGCGATCCGGCACAGGACACCGGCGGGACGACGAACAGGTGATGGGCCGATTGTCGGGTGTTTTCGGCGCGGTCCTGCTCGCGCTCTGGGCGGCGACGGCCGCCGCCGCGCCCCGGACGGGCGAGGACGCGGTGCTGAGCTGCCGGATCACGGGCCAGGACCGGACGGCATCGATATCGATCGCGGGCACGCGCGCCATCTATCGCTATGGCCGGCCGGGGCAGCCGCCGGAACTGACATTGGCCAGTCCGCTCGCCGATCTCGATTACCGGCGCAAGGACGGGCCGGGCGATACGATCGATGAGATCGCGACCTTCATCAACGGTGACACCGCCTATCGCTTCGCCGCCGGCTTTCGCGACGGGCTGGAACCCGACCGTTCGGCCTTTCACCGCTTCGGGCTGTTGACCGTCAGCCGCGCGGGCAGGACGCTCGCCACGCTGTCATGCCGCCCCGATACGATCGCGCGCGTTCATGACCGGCTGTTGGCGGGCATGCGCGCGATCGGGCGGGAAAAGGACTCCGACGGCGTGACCTTTCCCAATTATCCGATCGAATATCCGCCGCCCGCCGGCCAATCTCCCCCGTGCAAGGCGGAGTCCAATGTCGACAGCTGCTGGAGCAGCGGCGTCAGCGCCGCGCGCGGCGGCGATCTGCGCGGCGCGCTGGAGCATCATGACAAATCGTGTGACGCGGGGCTGATCACCGCCGGCTGCTACGAGGCGGGCAAGCTCTATCTGCACAACCGGCAATTGCGCGATTATGCCCGCGCGCGACAACGTCTGGGCCGCGTGTGCGACGGCGACGATCCTGGCCAGGCCCCCTATGCCTGCAAATATCTGGGCTGGATGGCGCTCACCGGAACCGGGGCCGAACGCGATCCCGGCGCGGCGCGCGATCTGCTGACGCGCGCCTGCTTCCCGCAGGGGGACGCGCTGATGATCGATCCGGAGGGCTGCCATTTCCTGGCCCGGGCAATCCGGGACACGCGCGGCGGCTCACCCCGGGAAGCGGAGATGGCGGATTACCTCGCCTATCTCGCGCTCGCGCAGGGCTGCACCGACGGGGCGGAAACGGTGTGCGGCGAAGCCCGCGCGCTCCACCGGCGGGCAATGGCGAACCGCGCCGCCTGGATCGCGCGCTGCGATCGCGATGCCCGCCACTATGGCGATATCGAGACCTGCGCGGGGCTGGCGGTGATCGAGGAGGATTACGACATCGCGAGAGCGATGCGGCAACAACTCCGCGCGCTTTACCGGAAAGCGGTGGTGGCGATGCGCGGGACGGGCGCGAAGCGCGTCCCGGCCCGATCCGACACGCGGGTCGCCCGGCGCGACAGGCCTTGATTGCCCTCAACGGATCGTTGGCTGCCGCTGCATCTGCGTGAGGTGCATCTCTATCATTCTAACAGCGATCGCTTTGGGGTCGACTTCGGAACTCATTGGTCTTATTGGATTTCGGGTGGGGTTCGGGGGAACCTTGTCCGACCAACACGAAATCCAGTATCTGAGACGGCGTGCGAAGCAGGAGCACCGTTTGGCGGAATATGCGGATTGTCCGTCGGCGAAACAGGTGCATCTCGAGCTTGCCGCCGCTTACGAGGCGCGCATCTACGTGCTGGAAAAACAGGCCTCGACGCGGAAGGGGATGCGCTGGGGAATCTAGGGTCTGGACCCTAGACCAAGATCACTTCAGATTGAAACAATCTGAAGTGTGAATCTTGGTCTCAACCATTTGAATAGGGCCTGATTCACGCCATCGGCGGAAGCGCGTAGCGCTTCCATCTCAAGCGATCAGGCCCTGGAGCGATTTCCAGTCAAATGGGTCCATCGACCTACTCTGCCATAGGGACGTGTCTCGTCCGGGCCTCCCGATCGGCCAGATCGATCGCGCGGAGCAGGTCACCGAAACACGGCGTCTCATCGATCTTGTACACCCGCGCGAACGTCGGGCCCAAAAGGGTCAGGTCCGCCTGGGTCAGCAAACCGACGGCGACGATACGGTCCTTGTCATCGTCCATGGCTCTGTGCTCCGCATCGATCGGACCATGAACCGCCGACGCGCGAAATGGTGCCAATGCAAGCGGCTGCGAAACAAGGGGAACCAGGGCATCGCCCTCCATGTGCCGAGCCGCGGCGATCTAAACCAGCGGCAAACGCGCCGGACAGTCCCGCCCGTTCAGCCGATCTCCACGACGTCGGCCGGGCGCAGGGCAGGGAAGGTGGCCGGATCGATGCCTTGTGCCTTCAGTCCGGCGGCAAGACGAAGCGCGGGATCTTCCCATGGCTCGTCGGTCAGCTTGAAACTGCCCCAATGCATGCCCAGGGCCGCGCGCGCATCGAGATCGAGCATGATCCGTATCGCCTCTTCGGGATCGGTATGCTGTGCCGCCATGAACCAGCGTGGATCATAGGCGCCGATCGGCAGCAGCGCGAGGTCGACGGGGCCGAAGCGGGTGCGCATCTCCCGAAATATCCTGCCGGTGCCATAGCCGGTGTCGCCCGCGAAATAGACGAGCTTGCCCGCGGCCCGCAGCATGAAACCGCCCCATAATGCCATGCGCCGGTCCCGCATGCCGCGCGACGACCAATGGGTGGCGGGCACGATATGTACCTCCGCTTCGGGGCCGATCGCGAATTGATCGCCCCAGTCGCCCGCATCGATCCGGGCGGCCGGGATATGGCGATGCACGATGGCATCGTTGCCCAGCGGCGTGACGATCAGGGGCGCGTGCCGATCGTGCAGCGCCCGCAAGGTCGCAATGTCGAGATGGTCGTAATGATTGTGCGACAGCAGGATCGCGTCGATCGGCGGCAGATCGACAAGCGCGACGCCGGGCGCCGTGATCCGCCTGGGCCCGGCAAAGGAGAGCGGGCTGGCGCGGTCCGACCAGACCGGGTCGGTGAGGATGTTGAGACCGGCGATCTGGATCAGCAAGGTGGCGTGGCCGATCATCGTGACGCGAAGCCCCTCGACCCGCGCATCGGGGACGACCGGCGTCACCGGCACCGAGCCTGGCCATGGATTGTTCGGCGCCGTGCGCTTCCAGCGCAGCAATTCGCTCAGCGTCCGATCGGTTTCCGGCTCGCCGGGATTGAAGAAGCGGGTGCCGTCGAAATGATCGGTGACGGGCCCTTGATGATAGGGATTGCGTGCCGCCATCAGGCGCGGCCCCGGTCGGCCGCGATCGCGATATCCGCGGCGCTGACCAGGTGCTTTCCCGCGCCGCCATCGATCGCCGCCTCGACCAGAAAGGCCGCGATCGTCGATGCCGGGCTGATGCGGGCACCGGCCGGAAGGATCGGCGCGACCGCGCGCAGGATCGTGCCGACGATCCGTTCCACCGGGCGATGCTCGCTGCGATCTCCACCGATGAATCCGGGGCGGACGATCGTCAGCGATCGAAAATCCAGCCGGCCGACGGCGTCTTCGAGTTCGCCCTTGGTTCGGGGGTAGAGGAGGCGCGATCGCGCATCCGCACCCATGGAGGATGTCAGGGCGAAGCGGACGGCGCCGCCCTTGCGGACCTGCGTCGCGACGGCCAGCGCATAGTCATGGTCGATGGCGCGGAAAGCGGCGGCCGATCCCGCCTGCGCGCGCGTCGTCCCCAATGCGCATATCGCGCCGTCGACCGCCCACCAGCCGGCTTCGAGCTGCAGGTCGTTGCTGTCGATGATCGGGTTCAGAAGCTTCGGGTGCGGGGGCAGCGGCCTGCGCGTCGGCGCGACGATCTGCGTCACGCGCGCATCCGCCAGCAACAGCTTCAACGCGTCGCCGCCGACCAGACCTGTGGCACCCGCCAGGAGAAGCTTTGTCATCGCGGTCTATCTAGGAGCGGATGGGCAGGATGTAAGACCGGGGGCAGATCAGCGAGCTTCGGCTATGGCGCCGCGCCGCATCAAAGCCGATCCATGCGCAGCCAGTTTCGATCCCCCAGCCATGCCTTCGCCAGCGCCTGCCGCGCCGCCGCGGCTTCGGGGGCGTGGCCCTGCGCGGCTTCGCTGCGCATCAGGCCGTAAAGCGCCCAGCCATTATTGGGCGACTGGGCGAGCGCGGCGCGGAACGCCTGGGCCGCCTCGCCATATCGCCCGTCCTGGAACAGGGCGGCGCCCAGCGACTGGTTGACCGGATAATACCAATAGGGCGGCTCCTGATAGGGAATGCGCCCCTCGATCGCGATGGCGCGGGCATAATGGTTCGCCGCCTCGCGATGGCGCCCGCCTGCCGCGGCGAAGCGGCCGCGTGCCACCGCTTCCGCCAGCGCCAGCAGGTCGGGCGCCGGCACGCCCTGCGCGACCATGTCGGCAAAGGCGTTCGATGCCTTGAGCCTGGCCATCGCCGCCAGCTCGCGGTCGAAACCCGCCTTGTCGCGCAGCCGGGCATAAGCGACGGCGCGCGCATAATGCCGCATCGCGGTGGGATAGGGCAGGCGCGGATCGGGCGCGGGCGCGGCCAGGATCGCCTTCGGCTCTGCGAACTGCGCCAGTGCGAGATAGGGCGCCGCGTCGATCGCCTGGATCCAGGCGATCTTGGCCGACGTTGCCGGATCGAGCACCGTGCGCAGGCGCCGCGCTTCGCGGATTGCCGTTCCCATGTCGCCCGCCAGTTGCGCCGAGGCCACGATGAAATGGATATTGTGCGGATAATAGCCGTACCGCACCAGGCTCCGGTCGTCGGTGTCGCGGATGAACGCCTCGTCCGCCCGCGCCGCCGCGATGTTCACGCGGATCGAATCCGCATAGCGCCCGCGCAGCGCATAGATATGGCCCGGCATATGGACGAGATGCCCCGCGCTGGGCGCGAGCGGCGCCGCCAGCCGGTCCGCCGCCGCTTCGGCCCGTTTGGGATCGCTGGCCTCGAGCAGATGGATTTGGAGATGCGCCGCCTGCGCATGGTTGGGCGCGCGGCGAAGCACGGTTTCGACCAGGCGCACCGCCTCGCCGCTGCGGCCGATCGGCGTGCGCTTGTCGGCCTCCCAGTAATTCCACGGCGTGGTGTTCATCGCCGCCTCGGCGGCCAGCACCGCGATGTCGTTATCGTCGGGAAAGCGGCGCGCGACGGCGATCATCGCATCGGCATAGGCCGCGTCGAGCGCCGCGCGGTCGGCCGTCGCGTCGCGGGAATAACGCAGCGCCACCGCCTCGATCAGCGCCCTTTCGCGTGGGGATGCGCGATCGCGCAGCCCCATCGCCCGGTCCATCGCGGCCATCGCGGCCGCCCGGTCGCGCTCGTCCATCGGCGCGTTGATATTGGGGCCGAGCGCCACGGCCTCTCCCCACCAGCACATTGCGCAGCCCGGATCGAGGCGCTGCGCCTCGCGGAACGATCGCACCGCGCCCGCATGGTTGAAGCCATAGGAGAGCAGCAGGCCCTGGCTGAAATAGCGTTGCGCTCCGGGCGCGCCCGACGTCACGCGGAACGGCGATGTCGCGAGATCGGGATAGAGCGGGATCGGCCGGGACCGGCTCGCCGGCGCGGCCACCGCCGCCGCGATGAGCAGTTCGTTTGCCAGGGCATTGCCCATCTTCCTCGAACTGCAGATCAATTCGGCAAGGCGGCTGGGATCGAGCGCGGCCAATGTGGCGGGCGAGATGCGCGGCTCGGACGAGACGCTCGCAAGGACGAGCCCCGCGCCGCATATGGCAAAGGCTTTCCAGAACCGTCTCATACACCCGACCCCCTTGGTGATGCGATGAGCCACAACCGGCGTGGAAGGCTAACATGAGTCCCGGAATAGAGGAAACCGCCTTCGCTCGACCATCGCGCCGGTCCGGAAGCCCCGGACATTCCGGGCATCACGAGGCCCTGGCGTTCTCCAGATGGCTCTTCATTGCCGAAAGGCCGGCAGCCATCATCGGAGAGATCCGCTCGGCCAGTTCTGTGGGAAGCACGTCCGCCGTCCAGGTCACGAGCGAGCCGCTGTCCGTCTCGGTCACCGTCAGGACGCCATTATGGTGATCGACGCCCTGAACGCTCCAGGCAAGCCGGCGTCGCGCGCGATCATTGTCGACGATGATCTCGTCGGCGACCGCGCCATTGGCAAAGGTCACCCGCCGCGTCGGGTATCGTACGCCTTCCAGCATTTCGGTAGCGACGACGAAACCGGGCACGAGCCGGCTATGGAGCGCTCCGACATCCTCAGCCGCATCCCAAACGGTTTCAGCCGGCACGTCGATGAGAATCTGGTGATGGATGGCGGGCATGTCGGGAACTCCTCATTGCGTTCGTCGGCACCGGCATAGGCATGCCGATCCCGGCGCGCTGGCAAAAAACGGACCTCGTCATCGGCCGGTCGGCGACATCGTGCGCGATCGGCGGTATGGACTGGCGAATGACCGCCGCCGAAATCGCCATGCCGAATTTCGAGGATTGCGAACGCGTCCGCTATGCGCGCGATCCCGCATTCGACGGCGTCATCTTCATCGGCGTGACCTCGACGCGCATCTATTGCCGCCCGGTCTGCCCGGTGCGTCAGCCGCTGAGCCGGAATGTCCGTTATTTTCCCAGCGCCGCGGCGGCCGAAGATGCGGGCTTCAGGCCCTGCCTGCGATGCCGTCCGGAGACTGCGCCCAATTCGCCGGCATGGAGCGGTTCGCGCGCCACCGTCACGCGCGCGCTGCGGCTCATAGAGGAAGGGGCCCTCGACCGGCATGGCGTCGACGATCTCGCCGACAGGCTCGGCATCGGTTCGCGCCAATTGGCGCGGCTTTTCCGGAAATATCTCGATACCACGCCGACCGCCGTGGGCCGCACCGCCCGCATCCAGCGTGCAAAGCGGCTGATCGACCAGACCAGTCTGCCGATGACGGAAATCGCCTATCTTTCGGGTTTTGGCAGCCTGCGATCGTTCAACGCCGCCTTTCAGCAGACTTATCGCCGCGCTCCGAGTTCATTGCGTCGCTGACGCTTCGTAACCGATATTATGGCGACGATATGCACTGGCGCCGTAATTTCGGCTAAGCCCTTGTCGAAGGATGGCCAGAGCAATGGCCTGGAACGGAGATGTATGTCCGATGTCGTTTGCTGGCGGATGCCGTTGCGGCGCGTGCCGCTATGTCCTCGATTTCGCGGCGCTGCCGGCGAGCTATGCCTGCCATTGCCTCGACTGCCAGACGATGACGGGCAGCACCGGCTCGCTCCATGCCGTCGTCCCCCTGTCGCGCTTCGCGATCGAAGGCGCGCTGGAGGGCTGGTCGCGGATCAACGGCGAACGCACCCGGACGACGCATTTCGTCTGCGCCACATGCAAGACGCGGATCCACAGCACCAATGAAGGCCGCCCGGGCCTCGCCATCCTGCGGACGGGCACGCTCGACGACAGCGCCGATGTCGTGCCCGTCGTCCATATGTGGGTGAAGCGCAAACCCGCCTGGATCGGCCTGCCTCCGGACGCGGAGGTCTATGACGAGGCCGTCCCGATCGACCGGCTGAAGGCGATCTTCGCGCTCAATCTGGCTTGATCCTTCGCGCTGTCGGGCTCAACTTCGCGCGAAGCGAAGCCCGACCGCGCGATTGGCGTTGATCACCAGCCCAGCGCTTTCGGGATCGAAGGTGACGGCGAACCCGATCGCGGAGAACACTCCCAGGCTGGATGCCTTCCAGATCGTGGCGGTCAGCGGCTCGAGCTTATAGCCATGGCTGCCATGCCGTCCGGTCAGCCGCAGCCGCGCGCCGTCCGGCCCGTCGGAGACTTCGGCGGCCGCATCGAAAGGGGCGGAACGATAGACGCCGGCAAAGGCGCCGATCTTCGCTTCCGCATCCCGCTGAACCTCGTCCAGCTCGTCCTCATTGCCGAAATCGCTGAATTGCAGGCCGGTTTCCGAAGGCGCCACACCCCATTTGATGAAGTCGACCGGCGGGGCGAGCGTGAAACCGCCATTGCCGTCGGACGTGAGGGGAAAGGGCATTGCCGCGTCGACCGAGACGAAGGGCTTGTCCTCCACGTCCAGCAGCTCGACCACGCGTCCGGTCCGGCTGGAGCGGAACAATCCGGTCCGCTTTTCGCCCGCTTCCGCCGCACCGATCGGCTCCAGCCCCTCGACACAGGCGTCGATGATCCTGTTGGCGAGCTCGACCGAATTGACGTCGGCGCGATTGGCGGCGACCGAGATGTCGAGCCCGGCGCCGGGCACCTTGATCATCTGCGAATTGCCGCCCATCACGCCGCCGCTATGCGCGATCGTCGGCACGCCGCGATACAGTGCGCTGATCAGCCCCAGCCCATATCCGGTGCTGCGGCCGTTCGACAGGTCGCGCGGCGCCTTCATCAGCTGCCAGGTCTCGGCCGAGCCGACCACCGGCCGGTCCATATGGCGGAGCCAGCGGAGCATATCGTCCATCGACGACACCATGCCCCCCATGCCGGAGATCTCCATGCCCATATATTGCTTGGTATAGCCGCCGCCCGCATCGACCATGTGCAGCGTGGCGCTATTGGGCACGAAGTCGGTGTCCCACCGCCGCATCATCGTGTCGTGCATGCCGACGGGCTTGAAGACGCGCTCTTGCAGGAACGCGTCCAGGCTCTGGCCGCTGATCCGCTCGATCGCCGAACTCAGGATCGCATAGGCGCCGTTATTGTAGCTCCAGTTCGTCTCGGGCGCGAAATCGACATCGTCGATCGTCTCGTAATAAGCGAGCATCTCCCGCTCGGTGGTCGCCACGCCGGTTCCGTGCACCATCATGCACAGCGTCACGGCGTCGCGCAGTCCGCTGACATGCCCCATCAACTGCCGGATCGTGACGCGCCGCGCGACGTCGTGGAATTCGGGGAAATAGGTGCCGACCGTATCGTCCAGCCCCGCGCGTCCGTCCTCGCAGAGCAGCAGATAGGCGAAGCACGCGAAATGCTTGGACGTGGAGCCGATCCGCATCCGCATCGTGGGGGAAAGCGCGACGGGCAGCTCCATATTGGCCAGCCCGAAACCCTTGCGATAGACCGGAACCCCGTCGATCGCGACCGCCACCGCGACACCCGGCAACTGGCTCTGGTTCACCGAAGCGAAGATCGCGTCGATTGCCACGGGATCGAGTTTTGCGGTCGGTTTCATGTCGGACATTCTTCTCTCCACGCTTGATTATGTGCCCCGCCCGCAAATGCGGTGGGGAAGGGGAACGGGGTATGAAAACGGGGTTTCGGCCGGGAGTGCCGGCGCCGCGATCTCCTCGCCGATTCGAAAATGATTATTGATTCATTTTTGAGGCCGGGGCACGGCGGCGTCAATAAAAATGAATCTGGATTACATTTTTCTTGTGCGGTCTCCGCGCCGCGCGGCATAAAGCGCCATGCCGAAGCGAAGCCCCGCCTATATGGCCGCCCAGAACCGCCGCATCCTGGAAGCGGCGATCGCCTGCATCGCGGAAAAGGGCGTGGAGAAGACCTCGATCGACGATATCCGCAAGCAAGCGGGGCTGAGCGGCGGGACGATCTACCTGCACTTCGCCAACAAGGAGGAACTGATCCTCGCGGCGATCCGGGAATTCTCCTATGTCTCGCCCGCACCGCAGCAGACGTTGAGCGAGTTCCGGTCCTTCCTCGAAACGATCCCGATCAAGACCGCGCTCACCCCCGAACAGATGGTCTCGGCCAGCCTGCGTCTGAGCGCGGAGGGATTCCCCCCCAGTGCCCTGAACGAGGAACTGGTGACCCAGCTCCGGAAAAGCCTGGCCATGTTCGCCGCGACATTCGAGACGCTGGAGAAGAACGGCGAACTCACCTTGCCTTTCCCGCCGGACCGGATGGCGAAGCTGATCTATGCCATCGAATATGGCACGGGATGGCTCAATCTCATCCTGGGCCTGCCCGTCGAACAGACGATGAAGGAAGTCTATGAGACGCTGGATTTCCTGCTGGGGACGCGGGAAGGGTGATGGGGAAGTTGGAAGAAAGTGTTGTTCTGTAGTTCGGGACATTGACTTCGATGCGCCGATGGGCAAACTGGCCGCCATGCGACGGATAAGCTCCCTCCAACGAATGTGTCGATTTAACAGCTCGCGCTGTTGAAGCACATGTTCGTTGCTTCACTGCGCAAATCGGCAGTGTAGCTTAGAGGTAGAGCAGGGCCTTCATAAGGCCAAGGTCGCTGGTTCGATCCCAGCCATTGTCACCGCCAGAATAGCTCAGTTGGTAGAGCTTCCGGTTGAAGCCCGGAGGTCCATGGTTCGATTCCATGTTCTGGCACCACATCGGCTCGCGTGGGCGCGGCACGGTCCTTTCAGGGACGATGCTGGTGGGTTCGACTCCCGCCGCCGGTGCCAAGCCGCGATGCCAGAGTGGTCATTGGCTTCGGTTGCAACCCGAATGCATGTGGGTTCAATTCCCACTCGCGGCTCCATCCTTCGTTCGCCTGATGACGGGACCGCGTATTTCGAACGCGGCGCCCGGCCGGGCGGCGTATCAGGTGGGTAATCCGCTCACGCGCCGAACGGTCGGCTTACCCTTAATTCACGATCAAATTACTCGAAGAGTTGGCTTCTGCTTCCCTCCCGTGTTCAAGCGACACCATATCCCCACAAATCCCCAGAAACGCCCGAATCCCCGGCGTAATATACTTCTCCCGATGTGACAGGATGAAGAACCGCCGCCGCAGGTCTAGCTCCGGTACATCCAGCCGAACCACGCGCCCCAGCTCAAGCGCCCCGCGCACCGCCAGATGCGATACGCAGCCGATCAGCGCGCTCACCGCGACCGTCTCGATGATCGCTTCGCCCTGCTGAAGCTCCAGGCCGATCCGCCAGCGGTCGCTATACGGATGCATCGCGCGGTCGAGCGTCTGGCGCGTGCCCGATCCCTTTTCGCGGACCACCCAGCGTTCCGCCAGCAGGGCGTCGATCGGGGTGGGGGCTTGC
>NZ_JBYSZM010000011.1:0-174162 GCF_058787155.1 Sphingobium sp. FW305-3-2-15-F-TSA7
AACGCTCAAGCGGGGGGGGCGACGTTGAGGGTGGGCCGGCTGGAGGCGCTGTCTCGGCAGGTGTGGGCGCAGGCGCCTCGTTCCGCACCGGCATTGCGGCAGTCACAGCCACGCTCGATGACGGTGTCGACTGGGCGAGCCGCACCCGCTCGCTCTGGCTGATTGGTGCCGTCACGGGTTCGCTGAAGCCCGGCGCCGGCGCATTGTCGCGTACGGTCGGCGCGGTTGCCGAAGTAGCCGGCGGAACGGCCGGCGCAAGGTCGGATCGCGCCGATGCAGCCGGCGTCACGATCCGCGATGGCGTCAGCGCCCGGGTCGGCGTCGATGCCGCGGGTGTCGGGCGCGGCGGATCGGCCCGTGCGGCGAGCGCCACCGGGGCACCCGGCCGCCGCCGCGGTTCGCGCGAAACCGGCGCCGGCTGCACATTGGCAGGCAGGTCGTCATCGGCTTCATGCCCCGAATCCATCGGCTCGCTCATCGGCACCTGCCCACGTGCCGAAGGCTGGGGCAAGCGTGCGTCGATATCCGCCGCAGCGAAGCTCTGCGTGGTCCTGCCATCGGACGGGATACGCCCGAAATGCACCGCCGCCGCCTTTTGCGACGCCGACAGCGACGGCAGGCGCGCGAAGAACGGCGCCATCGGCTGGGCAAGATTGGCCGGCATCACCGTCCGCGCCACGCCATTGGCGCCATCGACATCACCACCGATCGCCATGACGAAAGCGCGCGCGCGCCACGCGGCGCGATCCTGGCTCCGCAGCAACGGATCGAGCGTCTGCATCGCCTGCTCGCGCTCACCGCTGATCGCGTACGACAGCGCCAGCCGCCGCGTCACTTCCGCATCGGGGCCGTGCCGAAGCGCCGACGCATAATCGCGTTGCGCCCGTCGCGTGTCGCCGCGCAGATCATAAGCGAGCCCGCGATCCCCCGCGATCTCTGCCTCGGTGACGCCGAGCGCGACCGCGTCATTGAACAGCTTGAGTGCTTCGCGTGGTTTTTCGGTCATCAGCATGGCGCGCGCGAGTCCGGCCTTCACCCGGCCATTGCGCGGGTCGACCTGTTCGGCGCGCGCGAAAAAGCCGAGCGCGCCATTGGGATCCTCGAGCGCGAGCGCGGCATTGCCAGCCTCGATCAGCGCGCTGACATTCTGCGGATCGGACGATAGCGTATTGAGCGCCTCGGACAGAGCACGGCCAGCCTGGGCATCGGAAATGGCCTGGGACTGCGCATGCACGGCGAATGGCGTCAGGAACACGAGCGCCGCCGCCGCGGTCGCACGGAAAGTCTGGATGATTGTCATGGCTGATCCCGCACTGAGCGCGGTGTCGATGAAGCCCGGATGAATTGCAAGCGCAATCCCGCCCAGCCGTCTCCAGAGCCTGATCGGTTGAGCCGAAGAGCGATCATGGCGCAGATACAGAAAGGGCCGGACGGCGAGAGCGACGCTCCCGATCGTCCGGCCCCTCCGATCGTCCACCGCAAGCGGTGGACGCCCCCTTTACTGGTTGTTCTGGCGATTCAGGAATCGCGGGATGTCGAGCGGATCGGCCTTGCCCTCGGTATCGCCCTCGTCGCCCTTCGCCGCACCGCGCGCGATATTCGACATGCGCTCGAACAGCGTGCCACCACCGGTCGAGACACGCGGCGCGCGCGGCTCAGGAGCGGCTTCGACCTCGGGAGCGAGCCAGCTCGGCGTGGCGGGCTTGGGTTCGGGCGCGGCTTCCGCCGCCTCGGGCGCTTCGACGGTCAGGTCGAGCGGCGCGTCCGCTTCGTCCTCGACGATCCGGCCATTGTCGAGCAGCAGCTCGTCTTCGGCACTGGCCGCCACAGGCTCGGAAGCGGCAAGCTCCGCCACTTCAGTCGCGATCTCCGGCGCGTCCTGGACGGGCGCGACCTTCACCGGTTCGGGCGCGCGGTCGCGCGCGGTCGGAAATGCGAAGACGCGGGCGGGTTCGGGCTGGACCGAGGTTTCAGCCTCTATGCCGGTCGCAACCACCGAAACGCGGATCTTGCCCTGCAGGTCGTTGTTGAACGCCGAACCCCAGATGATGTTGGCGTCGGGATCGACCAGTTCCTTGATGTGATTGGCGGCCTCGTCGACTTCCATCAGGCGCATGTCCTCACCACCGGTGATCGAGATGATGACGCCCTTGGCGCCACGCATCGAGACGCCGTCGAGCAGCGGATTGGCGATCGCCTTCTCCGCAGCCTCGATCGCGCGACCGTCGCCTTCGGCTTCGCCGGTGCCCATCATCGCCTTGCCCATCTCACCCATCACCGAACGGACGTCGGCGAAGTCGAGGTTGATCAGACCGGGCATGACCATCAGGTCGGTGATGCCGCGCACGCCCTGCTGCAGCACTTCGTCGGCCATCTGGAACGCTTCCTTGAAGGTCGTGTTCGCATTGGCGATCAGGAAGAGATTCTGGTTCGGAATGACGATCAGCGTATCGACATGCTTCTGCAGTTCCTCGATGCCGGCATCGGCCGAGCGTCCGCGGCGCGAGCCTTCGAAGCTGAACGGCTTGGTGACGACGCCGACGGTCAGGATGCCCTTGTCGCGCGCCGCTTTCGCGATCACCGGCGCAGCACCGGTGCCGGTGCCCCCGCCCATGCCCGCCGCAACGAAGCACATATGCGCGCCGTCGAGCGCGCGATCGATCTGCTCCATCGCCTCTTCGGCGGCGGCACGGCCGATCTCGGGCCGCGAACCGGCGCCGAGGCCCTGGGTGATGCGCAGGCCAAGCTGGATGCGCCGCTCCGCCGGCGAGGCGTTGAGCGCCTGCGCGTCGGTGTTCGCGACGATGAAGTCCACACCCTGGACCTGGCTCGCCATCATGTTGGCAATGGCGTTGCCGCCCGCGCCGCCGACGCCGATGACGCTGATCCTGGGCCGAAGTTCATCGACCTCAGGCGGCATGAATTCGATGCTCATTTGTTTAACTCCCAAGCTTCGTCGCGGGCGAAGCAAATGCCCCTTGACGTTTTTGCACTAACCGATTCGCGGAATCACCAAAAAAGTTAATCCGGGAATAAAAAATTGTGTCGAGTCGATGACAGGACCCCCTGCCCCTTGTGGTCAAGCCACCGCACGAGCCGTTCCGGTTCATCAATAACCGGCCCGAAAGGCGGTGATCAGGCGCTGCATCAGCCCCGTTCCCGCCGCGCGATGCACCATCTGCTGCGCGGGCACGATCGCGCGCAGATCGACCGGATTGGCCGCGGCATATTGAACCAGGCCCGCCAGCGTCGCGAAACCGGGCCCGCTATGCGCGTCGGGAAGCCCGATCAGTCCGCGCGGCTTGCCCAGCCGCACGGCCCTGCCGAGCGCGCCCTGCATATAATCGGCGATGCCCTTCAGCTCCGCGCCGCCACCGGTCAGCACGACCTGGCGACCGACCGGCCCGGAGAAGCCGAGTTCGTTCAGCGCCTTGCCGATCTCTCCGGTCAGATGTTCGAGCCGCTGGCGAATGACCGAGATGAGCTGCGCGCGCGTGATCCGCGTCGTATCCGCCTGATCGCCGTCGGGCGAGATCGGCGCGACCTCGATCATGTCGTGATTGTCGCGCGGACTGGTCGTCGCAGAGCCGTAGAAGCATTTCATCCGCTCGGCATGGGTGCGCCGCGTGCCGAAGGCCGAAGCGATGTCATCGGTGATATCGGCGGCGCCGAACGGGATCGACATCAGCCCGACCAGCATGCCGCCAGCGAACAGCGAGACATTGGTGACGCCCGCACCCAGCTCGACCAGCGCGACGCCGAGCTCACGCTCCTCGTCGGTCAGGCACGCCATGCCCGTCGCCACCGGCGAGGCGACGATCGACTTGACCTTGAGATAGGCGGAGCGGACGCACAGATCGAGATTGCGGACCGGCGATCCGTCGGCAGCGACGACATGGATATCGACGCCCATGCGATCGGCATGGAGACCGAGCGGCGTCTTCACCCCGCGCAGGCCATCGAGCGTATAAAGCGTGGGCAATGCGTGGAGCACCATCCGGCCATCGGGGTCGATCGAGCCGCGGCCGGCAGCGAGCAGTTCGTTGATATCCTCCTGCTCGATCCGGTGCCCGCCCAGCTCGACCTCGACCGAGGCGATGTCGCTCACCAGTCCGCCCGCGGAGAAGCTGACCCAGACATCCTCGATATTGGTGCCCGCGATGCGCTCGGCCTGCTCGACCGCCTCGCGCACCGCGCGTTCGGTTGCCGCCATGTCCGCGATATAGCCGCGCTTGACGCCCTGGCTCTCGCGCTGGCCGGTGGCGAGCACGTTGATCTCACCGCTCTCGGTCCGCTCCGCGATCAGCGCGGAGACTTTCCATGAGCCGATGTCGAGGGCGGTGATCAGCCCTTCAACCCGCGGTTGCGCCATTGCCCTTGTCCTTCTTGGCTGGTTTGGCCTGCTTGTCGTCACCATCCGCCTTGGCGGTGGTGGCTTCGTCGGGAACGATCGATCGCGCCGCACCCTTGGGCGGCAGGCGGACGTAGAATTTGTCGGGGATCCGCATGTCGAAACGGACAAAGCCGCGGCCGAGCAGCCGGTCGGTGCCGTCCATGCGCGCGAATTTCACCAAAGCCGCCGCAGCCTCCGGCGCGCCTTCGGGCAGCGCGAGCGTCTCACCCGACTGGAAGCGCAGATCCCAGCGGCGCTTGCCGATCCAGGTGGCGCCGGCAAGCATCGGCTTGAGCGCGGGCGCCGCTTCGAGCAGCGTGTCGAGGGCCGCGGTCTGCTTGTTGGCGTCGGGCCCGACGACCAGCGGCAGATCGGGCATCGCCCCGATCGAGACCGGCTCCAGTTCGACGCCGGTGGCGTCGATCAGCGTCAGTTTCTGCGCATTCTGCCAGATCGCGGCGGGCTTGCGCTCGACAATGTCGATCAGCAGCGTGTCGGGCAGCCGGCGCGACACGCGCGCATCGGCGATCCAGCCATAGGTCATGAGCTGACGGCGCACTTTCTCCAGATCGACGAGCGGCATCGCCATCGAATGCTGGTCGGCCGCGATGGCATAGACGGTCAGCCGCTCCATCCGGTCGATGCCGGTCAGTTCGATGCGCTTGACCTCGAACCCGGCGCGTCCCGTCATTTCGGCAAGCGCGACGCCCGCGGCCTGGGGCACGCCCATGATCGTCGCGGCCGTCCCGGCGAGCAGCACGATCAGCGCGATCACGCCATAGCCGGCCAGGCGCTGGATCGTCTCGACCGGCATGGGCAGGGTTTCGACCAGCCGGGTCATCATCGACTTGCGCTTGGACACGGGCTTGCGGCCGGCAACCTTGGGTCGCGCACGGCCGGCATTGCCCCTGCGGATGGTGGATGCGCTGCTCATAGGGCGTCCCTCACGATGCGGTCGCACAGCGCGGCATAGGAAATGCCGCGATATTTCGCCTGCTCGGGCACCAGGCTGAGCGGAGTCATACCCGGCTGGGTATTCACCTCGAGCAGATAGAGGCCGGCCAGGCCGCGTTCGTCGTCCCAGCGGAAATCCGAACGGCTCGTGCCCTTGCAGCCGAGCAGGCGGTGCGCGTGCAACGCCATGTCGAGCGCGGCCGCGGCGATATCGCTCGGAATGTCGGCGGGACAGATATGGTCAGTCAGCCCGTCGGTATATTTGGCGTCATAGTCGTAAAAGCCGCTCTTGGGCCTGAGTTCGGTGACCGCGAGTGCCTCATCCCCCAGCACCGCCACCGTCAACTCGCGACCGCGGATGAAGGGTTCCGCCAGCAGACGGTCGAAATGCCGCCACGGCCCCTCGACATCGGGGCCGATGGGATCGCCGTAATTGCCGCCCTGCGTCACGATCGCGACGCCGACCGACGAACCCTCATTGACCGGCTTCAACACATAGGGGCGCGGCATCGGGTCGGCATCATGCAGCGTCGCGCTCTCGACGATCCGCCCTTCGGGCATGCGGATGCCGTGCGGCACCAGCAGCAGCTTGGTCAGTTCCTTGTCGATCGCGATCACCGACGTGGCGATCCCGCTATGCGTATAGGGGATCTGCATCAGATCGAGCATGCCCTGCACCGTTCCGTCCTCGCCGGGCGAACCGTGAAGGGCATTGAACACGACATCGGGCCGCACGCCGGCGAGCACCTGTGCGACATTGCGATCCATGTCGATGCGCGTGACCCTGTGGCCCAGGCTTTCGAGCGCATCGGCGATCTGGGTGCCGCTCGACAGCGAGACCTCACGCTCGGCCGACCAGCCGCCCATCAGCACCGCGATGTGAAGGGGCTCGCTCACTTGGTCACTCCGATACGCTGTATTTCCCATTCGAGCGTGACGCCCGATTTCGCCTTCACGCGGCGACGCACTTCCTCACCCAGTTCCTCAATCTCGCCCGATGTCGCCGAACCGAGGTTGAGCAGGAAGTTGCAGTGTTTTTCGGACACCTGCGCATCGCCGATCCGCAGGCCGCGACAGCCGGCATCGTCGATCAGCGCCCAGGCCTTGTGTCCCAGCGGATTCTTGAAGGTCGATCCGCCGGTCCGCGAGCGCAGCGGCTGCGAAGCCTCGCGCTCGGCGGCGATGCGGTCCATCTCGGCCTGGATCGCGGCGGGGTCGTCGACATGACCCCGGAAGGTCGCGCCGACCACGATGCAGCCCTCGGGCAATTCGCTGTGCCGATAGGTGTAGCCGAGTTCGGCCAGGCCCAGGATCTTGCGCTGGCCCGAACGCAGGACGACCTCGCAATCGACCAGCACGTCCTTGACCTCGCGGCCATAGGCGCCGCCGTTCATACGGACGAAACCGCCCACCGTGCCGGGAATCGAGCGGAGGAATTCGAGGCCGCCAATCCCGGCATCGCGCGCGGTGGACGAGACCAGGATGCCGCTTGCCCCGCCGCCGCACGACAGGGTGGTGGAATCGAGACGCTCGACCCTGGCGAATGCCTTGCCGAGGCGGACGACCACACCCGGCACGCCACCGTCGCGCACGATCATGTTCGATCCGAGACCAAGCCCCATGACCGGAACCGACGGATCGAGATCGGCGAGAAAGCCGACCAGATCCTCGACGTCCTTGGGCTCGAACAGCCATTCGGCCGCACCGCCCGATTTGAACCAGACAAGGGGCGCAAGCGGTGCTTGCGGCGTCATCCTGCCACGGACATGGGGGATGGTGTCGAGTGCGCTCATGCCGCCATTCCGGCACGCACGGCGGTCACGCCATCGGCAAGGCCCGCCGCCCATTTGGTGATGTCACCCGCGCCCAGGCACACGACCATGTCGCCCGGCTGTGCGTCGGCGGCCAGCGCCTCGGCCAGCGCCGACGCACTGGCGATCTCATTGGCCGCGCGATGCCCGCGCTGCCTGAGCCCCGCGACCAGGGCCGCGGAATCGACGCCCTCCACCGGGGCTTCGCCGGCAGCATAGACCGGCGTCACATAGACGATATCGGCGTCGTTGAACGCCTGCTGGAACTCGTCCATCAGATTGCCCAGCCGCGAATAGCGATGCGGCTGGACGACCGCGATCACCCGGCCGGCCACGCCTTCGCGCGCGGCCGCCAGTACGGCGCGGATCTCGACGGGATGGTGACCATAATCGTCGATCACCGTCACCGTGCCGCCATCGACCGCGACTTCGCCAACCTTGGTGAAGCGCCGTTTCACCCCACCGAAGCGCGCGAAACCCTGCTGGATCGTCGCATCGTCGATGCCCATCTCCAGCGCGACACCAATCGCGGCGAGCGCATTCTGGACATTGTGACGCCCGGGCATGGGCAGCTCGACACGCTCGATCCGGCGGAGCGATCCGTCGCGGCTGCGGATGACGACGTCGAAGCGGTTGCCGCCCGGGATCGGCGTGACCTGTTCGCCGCGCACATCCGCCTGGGCGGAGAAACCATAGGTCACGACACGGCGGTCGCGGATGCGCGGCAGGATCGCCTGCACTTCGGGATGATCAAGGCACAGCAACGCCGCACCGTAGAAAGGCACATTCTCGACGAATTCGATAAAGGCCGATTTGACCGCGTCGAACGAGCCATAATGGTCGAGATGCTCGGGATCGATATTGGTGACGACCGCGATCGTGCCGTCGAGACGCAGGAAGCTGCCGTCGCTTTCGTCGGCCTCGACCACCATCCACTCGCTGGCGCCGAGCCGCGCATTCGATCCATAGCTGTTGATGATGCCGCCGTTGATCACCGTCGGATCGACTCCGCCGGCATCGAGCACGGCGGCGATCATCGAGGTCGTCGTCGTCTTGCCGTGCGTGCCCGCCACCGCGACCGTCGATTTCAGCCGCATCAGCTCGGCGAGCATCTCGGCGCGACGGACGACGGGAATGCGCAGCTCATAGGCGCGCTCGACCTCGGGATTGCCGCGCTTGATCGCGGTCGAGGTCACGACGACCGCCGCCCCTTCGACATTCTCCGCCTGCTGGCCGATCATCACCTTGATGCCGCGCGCGCGCAGGCCTTCGATCACATAGCTTTCGGCCATGTCGGAGCCCTGCACCGAATAGCCCATATTGTGCATCACCTCGGCGATGCCGGACATGCCGATCCCGCCGATACCGATGAAATGGATGATTCCGATCTCGGTGTTGACACCCCTCATGCGAGCGCGCCCTCTCCGTTCGGCGCGGCGACGCGTCCCGTCGTGGCGGGGACGATGTTCTGCACCGGCGCGGCGCCCAGGCTTTCGAGCAGATCGGCGAGATCGCTGGCGGCATTGGGCCGGCCGCATTGCCACATGCGCCGCGCGGCATTGGCGAGCGATCCGGGTTCCAGCGCCAGTTTCTGCATCTGCTTGGCCAGTTCGACCGCGGTGAACAGATGCTGCGGGATCGCCCGCGCGCCACCGGCCGCGACCGCCTCGGCGACATTATAGGTCTGATGGTCGTCGGTCGCCGACGGCAAAGGCACCAGGATCGCCGGGCGACCGGCCACGGTGAGCTCGGCGACGGTCGATGCGCCGGCGCGGGCGATCACGAGATGCGACCAGCCGAGCCGTTCGGGCAGGTCGGGCAGATAGGTGGCGAGATCGGCCGGAATGCCGAAATCGGCATAGATGGTGCGGACCCGATCGATGTCCTCGACCCGGCATTGCTGCGTCACCTGCATCCGCCGGCGGAAATTGAGCGGCAACAGGCCGAGCGCATCGGGCACCACCGACGAGAGGACCGTCGCGCCCTGGCTGCCCCCGGTGACGAGCAGGCGGAAAATGCCATCCTCCTCCAGCGCCGGGAAAGGCTCGCCGCGCAGCGCCATCACCTCGTCGCGCACCGGGTTGCCGACCAGATGCACCTTGCCGGCATGGCGCGCGGAAAGGCGCCTGACCTCGGGATAGGCGGTCGCGATCGCGTCGACGCGGCCGGAGAGCAGCCGGTTGACCCGGCCGAGCACCGCATTCTGCTCGTGAACCGCGGTCGGGATGCCCGCCTTGAGCGCGCCGAGCAAAGCGGGCAGCGCGGGATAGCCGCCGAAACCGATCACCGCCGTCGGCTCGAACGTCTCGTAGAGACGCATCGCCATCGCGCGACCCGCCAGGATCGCACGGCCAGCCGCCCACAGGGCAGCCGGGCTCTTGCTGATCCGCCCCGCGGGAAGGACATGGGTCTGCACGCCGTCGAACAGCCCCGGGATCTTCGCGCCGCGATCGTCGGTGACCAGCGCGACGTGATGACCGCGCTTCATCAGCTCGGCCGCAAGAGCATGCGCCGGAATCATGTGGCCGCCGGTTCCACCGGCTGCGAGGACGAAGTGACGCGTGACCGTCATTTGCCGCTCCATTTGAAGACATAGGGAGAGCGGACGAGATACGGGTTCCGGCGCGTGAAGGCCAGCAACAGGCCGAAGCCGAGCGACAAAGCGAGCATCGAGGAACCGCCATAGCTGATGAACGGCAAGGTCATGCCCTTGGACGGCGCAAGCTGCGTATTGACCGACATGTTGATCATCGCCTGCACGCCGAACTGGGTGGTGAGGCCGGCGGCGGCGAGGAGCTGGAACTGATCCTCCTCGTCGAGCAGCTTCACGAACACGCGCACGACGATGGCGACGTAGAGCAGCACGATACCCAGGCACGCGATCAGCCCGAATTCCTCGCCGATCACCGAGAAGATATAGTCGGTATGCGCCTCGGGCAGGCGGAACTTCATTTCACCGCCACCAGGGCCCGTACCCAGCAACCCGCCTGCCGTCAGCGTCGCATGCGCCATGTCGGTCTGGTAGGTGTCGCCGGTCTGGAAGATGAAGTCGTTGATGCGCCGCGTCGCCGTGTCGTAGAACAGATAAGCGCCGACGACGCCGGCAATGCCCGCGCCGAACAGCCAGCCCATGATCCTGATGCTGACGCCGGAAAGCAGCAGCAGCGCCAGCCAGACGGTGCCGAAGATCACGGTCTGGCCGAAATCGGGCTGTTTCATCAGCAGCAGCGCAACGACGCCCATCAGCAGCGCCGACAGCGGCACCACCGGCAATGTGCGGTCCTGCACCTTCAGCGACAGCAGCCAGGCCATGCCAACGGTGAAGCAGGGCTTGAGGAATTCGGACGGCTGGAATTTCGCGAAACCCGAACCGATCCAGCGCTTGGCGCCATTCACTTCGGCGCCGAGGATAGGCACCAGCGCCAGGCAAAACAGGAAGATGCACGCCAGCACCAATGCCATGCGCCGCGCGCGTTCCTTGGGCATGGTCGAGATGACCAGCATCACGGGAACGCTCAGCACCACCCAGACGAGCTGGCGGTAGAGATAATGATATTGGTCGAAGCGCACCGCCCCTTCCGAATAACGCTCGGCAGCGGCGGGCGACGCGGCGGCAACCGCGATGATGCCGATCGAGATCAGCAGCGTGACGAGCAGCAGCAGGACGCGGTCGATCTCCCAGAACCACAGGCCGAGCTGGGGATGCTTGTCGCGCGTATTCTGGCGCGAGACCACCGCCTTGCTGCGGGGCACCACGGGACCGGTCATGGGGCCTGGGATCGTGGCCATCAGACGAGCGCCTCCACCGCTGCGCGAAAGGCATCGCCCCGCGCCTCATAATCCTTGAACTGATCGAAGCTGGCGCAGGCCGGCGACAACAGCACGGTCTCGCCGGGCCGCGCGGCGTCTGCCGCGCGTGCCACGGCTGCCCGCAGATCGCCACACAGGCTGACGGGCATATGGGGGCGCAGCAGATCGGCGAACATCTCGGCGGCCTCGCCGATCGTATAGGCAGCGCGGACATGGCCGAAATGCGGCGCACAAGCGTCGAGTTCGTTGGTCTTGGCGCGCCCACCCAGGATCCAGTGGATCGCCGGAAAGGCCGCGAGTGCCGGTGCGGTCGACGTCGGGTTGGTCGCCTTGCTGTCGTTAACGAAGAGCACGTCATTGCGCTCGGCCACGCGCTCCATGCGGTGCGGCAGGCCCGGATAGCTGCGCAGCCCCTCCGCGATCGCATCTTCGTCGATGCCGAGCGCGCGGGCGACGGCGATCGCGACCGCCGCATTCTGCGCATTGTGCGGCCCTTGCAGGGTCGGCCAATCACTCTGATCGCCGGCATCGCTGCCCGCGACGCGCAGCAGGCGATGATTGACGCGCGACGCGATGGCGCGGCTGGGATCGTCTTCCGTCGCGATGACCGCGACATGGTCGGCCGACTGTAACGTGAACAGCCGTTCCTTCGACGCGGCATAGCCCGCGAACCCGTCATAACGGTCGAGATGGTCAGGCGTGATGTTGAGCAACACGGCGACGTCGCAATCGAGCGAATGGGTCAGGTCGATCTGGTAGCTCGACAGTTCGAGCACATAGACGCCACCCGCCGCCAGCGGATCCTGGCCTAGGATCGGCAGGCCGATATTGCCGCCCATCGTCGTCGGCAGGCCGGCGGTCTTCACGATATGATGGATGAGCGCGGTCGTCGTCGATTTGCCGTTGGTGCCGGTGATGCCGACCACCTTGTGCGCGGGCAGCGACGCGCGCGCCTGCGCGAACAATTCGATGTCGCCGATCACCGCTACGCCCGCGTCGCGCGCCTTTTGCGCGATCGGGTGGCGGTTGAGCGGCACGCCGGGCGAAACCACGACGCCGTCGAACCCGGCCAGGTCGATGTCCATCGGATCAGCGATCTCGACCGATGCGCCGAGCGCGGCGCGCGCCTCGGCGCGTTCGTCCCATGCGGTCACCCGCGCGCCGCTCGCCGTCAGCGCGCCGACGGTCGACAGCCCCGAGCGCGCGAGGCCCAGCACCGCATAGTTTTTTCCGGCAAAGGCGTCGGAGACGATCACCGCAGCTTCAACGTCGACAGGCCGGCCAGCGCCAGCACGATGGATACGATCCAGAAACGGATGACGACGGTCGGTTCCGACCAGCCGAGCTGTTCGAAATGATGGTGGATCGGCGCCATCTTGAACACGCGCTTGCCCGTGCGTTTGTAGAAGAACACCTGGATGATGACCGACAGCGCCTCGACGACGAACAGGCCGCCGATGATGCCCAGCACGATCTCGTGATGCGCGGTGACCGCGATCGCGCCAAGCGCGCCGCCGAGCGCGAGGCTGCCGGTATCGCCCATGAACACCGCCGCGGGCGGCGCGTTGAACCACAGAAAGGCAAGCCCGCCGCCGATGATCGCGCCGCACAATATGGTGAGATCGCCCGCCCCCGGAATGTGCGGGATGCCAAGATAGCCGGCATATTTCGCGTTGCCGACCAGATAGGCGATCAGCAGGAACGCCAGGCTGGCGATGATCACCGGGAAAGTGGCGAGGCCGTCGAGGCCATCGGTCAGATTCACCGCATTGCCGAAGGCGACGATCGTGAACGCCGCGAAGACGATATAGAACCAGCCCAGGTCGAGCGGGGGATAGTTGAGGAAGGGGACGTAGAGATGCGTGCCCGACTGGCTCAGGATCATCCAGCTCGCAATGCCCGCGATCAGGAATTCCGCCGCCAGCCGCGTCCGGCCCGAAACCCCCTTGTGGCTCGCCTTTCGCACCTTGTCGTAATCGTCGAGGAAGCCGATCGCGCCGAAGCCGAGCGTGACGAACAGGCACGCCCAGACATACATGTTGCTGATGTCCATCCACAGCAGCAGCGACAGCGAGACGGCGGTCAGGATCATCAGCCCGCCCATTGTCGGCGTGCCGCGCTTGGCGAGATGGGTCTGCGGCCCGTCGGTGCGGATGGGCTGGCCCTTGCCCTGGCGCACGCGCAGCCAGCCGATGAAGCGCGGCCCGATGATCAGCCCGATGAACAAGGCGGTCGCGATCGCCCCGCCCGTGCGGAACGAGAGATAGCGGACCAGGTTCAGCAGGCCGGGGAAACCAAGCTGTTCGGCAAGCAGATAAAGCATCAGTCCGTCCCGCCCGCCAGCGCGTCGACGACGCGGGCGAGTCCGATAGAGTTCGACCCCTTGATGAGGACCGCGTCTCCGGGCTGAAGCATTTCCGACAGGGCTTCGAGTGCCGTCGCGGCGTCGGGCACATGCGCGAAATCGACGCTGCCCTCAAGCCTTGTGGCGAGCGCAGCCATCTCGGGACCGACGAGCAGTGCGAAATCGACGTTGGCTTCCTCGATCGGCCCCGCAATCTCGGCGTGGAACCGGTCGCTCGCCTCGCCCAGCTCGCGCATCGCACCCAGCACGACCAGTCGGCGCTCGGCGATTTCCCTGCCGAGCTGGCGGATCGTCGCCACCATCGATGCCGGATTGGCGTTGTAGCTTTCGTCGATCAGCAGCACGTTGCCGCCATCGATCGGGATGCGGTGACGCGCGCCGCGTCCCTTGAGCCCGGGCATTTCGGCCAGCGCAAGCCCGGCCGCGGCCAGATCGCCGCCCATGATCTCAACCGCCGCGATCACCGCCATCGCGTTGGACACCCAGTGCATGCCGGGCTGCGAAATGGTGAAGCCCAGTTCGCCGCCGGGCAGATGCGCGGTGACCAATGTGCCGCCACTGGCGGCCGGCACGGCTTCGACCGCGCGGATATCGGCGCCCTCGCCCAGCCCGAAGGTCAGGATGCTGCCGGCAAAAGGCTGGGCCGCGGCGATCAGCCGGTCGCGATGCGGGCTGTCGAACGGCACGATCGCGGTGCCGCCAGGTTCGAGCCCCTGGAAGATCTCGCCCTTGGCGTCGGCGATCGCCTCGACGCTGGCGAAGAAGGCCTGGTGCGCGGGCGCGATGGCGGTGACGATCGCGACATGCGGACGCACCATTTGCGTCAGCGCGGCCAGTTCGCCAGCGTGATTCATCCCCATTTCGAAGATGCCGAAACGCGTCTCGGCGGGCATGCGCGACAGGCTGAGCGGCACGCCGGTATGATTGTTGTAGCTCTTGACCGAACGATGGACGCGGCCGGGCGCGGAGCGTTCGAGCGCGAGCGCCAGCGCTTCCTTGGTCCCGGTCTTGCCGACCGATCCGGTGACGCCGGCGATGCGCGCGGAGGTGCGCGCGCGGCTGGCGACACCCAGCGCTTCCAGCGCCGCCATGGTGTCGGCGGTCAGGATGTGCGGATGATCGACGGCCTGGCTGGTGATCGCCCCGGTCGCGCCGCTGGCGAATGCCTGGTCGACGAAGCGATGGCCGTCGGTCGCCTCGCCCTTCATCGCCACGAACAGGTCGCCGGGGCCGATCTCGCGAGAATCGAATGCAACGCCACCCACCGCGAAATCGGCGGATGCCGCGCCGGCAACGGCCGCGGCGATCTCGGCGGAGGTCCAGAGCGCGGTCATGCCGCGCACTCGCGCGCGACGGTGACGTCGTCGAAGGGCAGCACCAGATCGCCGACGATCTGGCCCTGTTCGTGCCCCTTGCCGGTCAGCAGCACGATATCGTCGGCCCCCGCCTCGGCGATCGCGGCGGCGATGGCCTCGCGTCGCCCCGCAACCTCGACCGCACCGGGCGCGCCAGCCATCACGTCACGCCTGATCGCGGCAGCGTCCTCGGTGCGGGGGTTATCGTCGGTGACGACAACATGGTCTGCAAGCCTGATCGCGGCAGCGCCCATTTCGGGCCTTTTGCCCTTGTCGCGATCGCCGCCGGCGCCGATCAGGATGATGATCCGGCCGCGCGCATGGGGGCGAAGCGCCGCGATCGCAGCCTCGATCGCATCGGGCGTATGCGCATAATCGACATAGACGGGCGCCCCTGCCTTGGTGACCACTGCGCGTTCCAGTCGCCCGCGTACCGGCTGTACGCGCGCCAGATTGGCAAGCACCGTCGCCAGCGGCCCGCCGGTGGCCAGCACCAGGCCGGCCGCCGTCAATGCGTTCGCGGCCTGATAGGCGCCG
The DNA here is from genome assembly GCF_058787155.1 of Sphingobium sp. FW305-3-2-15-F-TSA7. Taxonomy (NCBI): domain Bacteria; kingdom Pseudomonadati; phylum Pseudomonadota; class Alphaproteobacteria; order Sphingomonadales; family Sphingobiaceae; genus Sphingobium; species Sphingobium sp. FW305-3-2-15-F-TSA7. The sequence goes on from NZ_JBYSZM010000011.1 coordinate 15,226, forward strand.
ATCAGCGGCAGGTTCACCTTATGGGTGCCGCCCTCAGCCTCGATCGTCAGCGATTGTCCATACTGGGTGGGGGAACGGGCGATCAGCCGAAGCGTATCGCCACGCTCTCCCACACCCAGCACTCCGAGCCCCCGCTCGAGAGCCGTGCGAACCACTTTTTCCGAAGCCGGATCGTCCATCCACACCACGGCTTTTCCGCCGGGCTCGACCACTTCGGAGAACAACCGCAATTTGGCGGCCAGATAGGAGTCCATGTCGCCGTGATAATCGAGGTGATCGCGGCTGAGATTGGTGAAGGCGGCCGCCTGCACGGGCAGGCCTTCGGTACGATATTGCGACAGGCCGTGGCTCGACGCCTCGAAGGCGAGATGCGTCACGCCCTCGCGTTCGAGCCCGGCAACGTTCGACAGGAACGTGACGATATCGGGCGTGGTCAGGCCGGTCTTGGCCTGATCGCCCGCGGTGGTCACGCCCAGCGTCCCGATCGAGGCGGCATTATGCCCCGCCATGCGCCAAAGCTGGCGCGCGAGTTCGACCGTCGAGGTCTTGCCGTTGGTGCCCGTCACCGCGGCCACCGTCTCGGGATAAGGCGCGAAGAATTTGGCCGCCAGCCGCGCGAACGCCGCACGCGGTTCGGTCGCCGCGATATGGACCGCACCTTCCACCTTCGCCTCCGGCCGCGCGACGACGGCGACCGCACCGTCGGCGATCGCCTGGGCGATGAAATCCTCGCCGTTGAAACGTGCGCCGGCAAAGGCGCCGAAGATCGTGCCGGGTGCGATCTTGCGATGGTCGATCGCGAAGCCCGTCACCTGTGCGGACTCGGTGCCCCCGGTGAGCGCGCCCAATCGCATCACTCCTCGCCCTTCGCCTTCCAGAGGAGCGGAGTCAGGTCGGACACATCGACATCCTTTTTCTCGTCGGGGATGACGCCCAGCATCGGGCCGGTGCGCGCGATCACCTTCGACACCACCGGTGCCGCGGTCCAGGCCGCCGTGGTGAGGCCGAACGTCTCCGCCGTGCCCTTGGGCGCGTCGAGCATCGCGATCACCACATAGCGCGGCTTGTCCATCGGGAAGGCAGCGGCAAAGGTCGAGACATTGACGCGCTTGGAATAGCCGCCGACGCCCGGCTTCTCCGCGGTGCCGGTCTTGCCACCGACGCGGAAGCCGACGGCGTCGCCCTTGCGGCCGGTACCGTCCATCACCACCAAGCGCAGCAATTGCCGCATCCGCGCGCTGGTCGACGCGGTGAAGACGCGGCGCCCCTTGGGGATATGATCCTTGTCGAGCTTCATCACCGTCGCGGGCCGGAGGATGCCGCCATTGACGAGCGCGGCATAGGCGCTGGCCAGATGCAGCGGCGTCACCGCGATGCCATGGCCATAAGCCGTGGTCAGCGTGGTCGCGCGGCCCCAGTTGCGCGGATAGAGCGGGAAGCCCTTTTCGCGCAGATCGATCGCGGGCGCCGCCGCAAAACCGAGCTTGTGGAACAGATCCTCCATCCGCGCCTGCCCCATTTCGTCGGCGATGCGTGCGGTGACGATGTTGGAACTGTGGATCAGCGTTTCGGGCACGTTGAGCCAGCGGCCCGAGGGGTGATCGTCCTTAATCCGGAACCGGCCGATCGCGACGGGCGCGGTGGCGTCGTAGCGCTTGGCCATCGAGGTGACGACGCCACCATCGATCGCCTGGGCGATGGTCAGCGGCTTGAAGGTGGAGCCGAGCTCATAGACGCTCTGCGTCACATTGTTGCGGCGCGCCTCATCGGGCGAATTGCCGAACTTGTTGGGATTGAACACCGGCAGCGACGCCAGCGCGATCACCTCACCGGTATCGACGTCGAGCACCAGGCCGGTCGCGCCGAGCGCACTGTGCCGCGTCATCGCGGCATAAAGCTCGCTTTCCATCGCGGCCTGGACGCGGCTGTCGATCGACAGCATCACCGGGGTGCTGCGCGTGGCCGGATCGGTGAGGGTCTTGTCGAGCACCTTTTCCATGCCGATCACGCCATGGCCGTCGAAATCGGTATAGCCGAGCACATGCGCGGCAAGCGTGGTCTGCGGATAAAGCCGCTCGGGTTCGCGCGCGAATGCCATCGCCGGTTCACCCAGCGCGTTCACCGCCGAGACCAGTTCGGGCAGCGCGCGACGACGCAGATAGGTGAAGCTCTTGCCCGACCGCAGGATCGCCAGATATTCGGCTTCGGATTTCTCGGGCATCAACCGGGCAAGCTGGGGCGCGAGATCCTCGGGATCGCCAAGCAGGCGGTCGGGATGGACGCCGACCGACCAGGCATCGATGGTGCGCGCCAGCGGCACACCAAAGCGATCGACGATGTCGCCGCGGGCGGGGATGAAGGTCGAACCGACATAGCCGCGGCGCGGCGGATCGCCGAACGCGCCGAGCCAGAGCAACCGCCCGCCGATCAGCGTGCCGATGCCCAGGAACATCAGCATCAGCATCATCAGGCGCAGATGCGCGGTCGCCAGCCACTGATGCCGGGTGCCGGTGTCGCGAACGCGGTGCGGACGGGCGATCAGCGTGGTCATCGCTGCCTGCCGCTTTCCGCCCTGGCGCGGCTGGCCAGTTCGCCGATCAGCCCGTCGTCGAGCAGCTTCGCCTCGATCAGATCGATCGGCTTCTTCGCTTCCTTGCGCTTCGGTTCGGGCTTGGCGGCGGCAACAAGCACGGGCTGCGGCTTGCGCGCCTCTTCCGCCAGCACGCGACGTTCGACAGTCGCGGCAGGCCGTTCGACCGCATCGCTCGCCACCGGCGCGGCGGTCGGCACGGTCGCTGCGGCGGGCGTGCTGGTCATCGCCATCAACACCGCGCTCGGCGCGTAACGCGGCCCGGGGACGATGCCGGAGCGGTCGAGCGTCGCCAGCGCGCGCTCGTTGCCGACGAACTGATCGGCGTCGGGCGTGGTCAGCGCCAGCACTTCACCGTTCCAGCGCTCGAGCTGGCGCAGGCTGGCGCGTGTCCCCAGCTCGGTCTGGAGCTGGCGGATATCCTTGCGTGCCGAAAGGATCTGGCGGTCCACCCGCTCCAGATCGGTCCGCTCGGACGCGACCTGCGAAGTGATCATATACAGGCCCATCACCGCGCAGGTGCCCGCGGCCAGCCGCTGGAAGGACTGAAAACGCTTTGCGATCATGCCGCGCGCTCCTGTGCAGGTGCCGCAGTACGGCGCGCGACGCGCAACGTCGCCGAACGAGCGCGCGGATTGCGCGCCAGCTCGGTTTCGCCGGGGCGTATCGCCTTGCCGACGGCCTCGAAACTGGGTGCCGGACCCTTGGCGGATGCGCCCGGCAGATGGCGCGATCCCTGCGGCGCGGCGCCGCTACGATCACGCAGGAAACGCTTGACGATACGATCCTCCAGGCTGTGGAACGTCACCACCGCCAGCCGCCCACCGGGCTTGAGCGCACGCTCTGCAGCCGCCAGCCCATCCTCGAGCTCGCCAAGCTCGCGGTTGAGATGGATGCGGATCGCCTGGAAGGTCCGCGTCGCCGGATCCTTCTTGTCGTGCGGCTTGTATCCGGTGGCGCGGCGGACGATCTGCGCCAGCTCGGCGGTGCGCGCGATCGGGCGTGCGGCGACGATGGCGCGGGCGATCCGCCGGGATTTCGGCTCTTCGCCGAAGGTATAGATGACGTCCGCAATCTCCGCTTCGTCGACGGTGTTGAGGAAATCGGCAGCACTTTCGCCCGATTGCTCCATGCGCATGTCAAGCGGCCCGTCGGCCTGGAACGAGAAACCGCGCTCGGCACGGTCGAACTGCATCGACGACACGCCGATATCGAGCGCGACGCCATCGACGGCCGACACGCCGCGCTCGGCCAGCGCCTCGACCATGCGCGAGAAGCGTTCCGGCACCAGGATCAGCGCGCCGCCGCTTTCGTCGACCAGCGCGGCACCTTCGCGGATCGCATCGGGATCGCGGTCGAAAGCGAAGACCTGCGCCCCCCCGGCAAGCATCGCACGGGTATAGCCGCCTGCACCGAACGTGCCGTCGACATGCACCTCACCCGGCGCGATCGCCAAAGCGGCGATCACTTCGTCGAGCAGCACCGGGACGTGCGGACCGGCATTGTCGGGCATTGCCACGTGGAGAGCGGGTGCGGTCATTTCGCCCCCCGCTGTTCGAGGAAGAATTCCAGCGCGATCTTCGCTTCCTCGGGCACGAGATCCGAGTCCATGGCGAGGGTCGGATTCCAGATCTCGATATAGTCGCCGACGCCGTAGAAATAGGCGAGGTCCTCGAGCTTGCCGAGGCGGCGGACAAGCGGCGAGATGATGAAGCGACCCGACGTGTCGAAGGGCACGGTCTCGATCGTGGCGAAGGCCTGGCGCGCTAGATATTCGCGCGTGACCGTCGGATCCTTGCGCTCAGCATAGTCGCGCTCGAGCGTTTCGGGGATGCGCTTGATATAGGGTTTGTCGAAACAGGTCAGACAGGGCGCATTGCGGCTGCGAACCAGGCCGATCTCGGGTGCGCCGCCGCTGTTTTCGAGGATCAATCCGCGGAGCTGGGCAGGAATCGCGACTCGCCCTTTGGCGTCGATCGCGCTCAGCCCCCCTCCGACATAGATCTCCCTGTTCGTCACCGTCGGCTCGCCCTTGCACCCAGGCCAGCCTTCCCCGTTCGGAAAAACGGCATCGCCGCTTCCGCGCATCATCGCTGCTTGGGGAGACCCCGCCTGTGTGCATTAGGTATCAGGGGCAGTGCGGGGAATAAAGGGGTTTTCTAGGGATTTCTAGGGACAGAAGTAACATATTGATTTTACTACTTATTTTATGGATCCAAAATCACACTTCACACGCAATATTTGAATCGTTCCTATTATGTTCGTAGTTTCCGTTGAAGAATCGACCGAATCCGCAAGTGAAACGCCCCAAATTCAAGACGAACGGCATGACGAGAACTATGGAGTCGGAACGTGTCCCGTGAAAACCCCAGCCGGACCCCAACCCTTATCAAGGCCCCGGATCAGGGGCCCTTGCGCTTCGACGGATCCGCCGGTGCGGCATTATTGTCGGATGCGGTGCTGGGCGCGACGCCCAGCTCGGCCAGCGGTTCCTTGGGCAGCTCCTCGTCGGCGAGCTTGTTGCCGACCAGTTCGGGCAGCCCGTTCGGCACCTCGACATCGGCCTGATCCTGGACAGGCCTCTCATCGCTGGCGGAGCGCGTCAACGCCCCTGCGCCCATCACCACCAGGAAAACCGCCGCCAGGCCGGTAACGCCGATGCGCACCCGCTGGAGCCGTTCCTGACGATCGGTGTCATGCGATCCTGCCGTCACGCCATCGACGATAGTCGAGCGGAATCGCTTTGTCGAATATCGGATCAGTTGGTCCTGAGCGAAGCCGGGACGACGAGCCCCTTCGATTCAAGCCATTCAGCATTGTAGAGCGTCGACAGATAGCGGAATCCGGTGTCGCACAGGATCGTCACGATCGTCTTGCCCGGACCCATCTGCCGCGCCAGCGCGATCGCACCGGCCACATTGATGCCCGAGGACAGGCCGAGGCACAGCCCCTCCTCCTCGAGCAGGCGATGCACCTGGACGAGACCCGCCGCATCGGAGATGCGGAACTGCGCATCGACCGGTGCGCCCTCCAGATTGGCGGTGATGCGGCCCTGCCCGATCCCTTCGGCGACCGAGCTGCCCTCGGCCTTGAGCTCGCCACAGGCATAATAGCTGTAGAGCGCCGCGCCGTCCGGATCGCTCAGCGCGATCACGATGTCGTCGCGCTTCGCCTTCAATCCCATGCCGACCCCGGCAAAGGTGCCGCCCGTCCCGACAGCGCAGGTGAAGCCGTCCACCTTGCCCTCGGTCTGCGCCCAGATCTCTTCCGCCGTGCCCAGTATGTGGGCCTTGCGGTTGGCGATATTGTCGAACTGGTTGGCCCAGAGCGCATTTTCGGTCTCTTCGGCGATCCGGCGAGAGGTGTGAACGAAATGCCCCGGATTCGAATAGGGCGCGGCGGGCACGAGCACCAGTTCGGCACCGAGCGCACGCAGCGTGTCCATCTTTTCGCGGCTCTGCGTCTCGGGCATGACGATGATCGTCTTATAGCCCTTAGCGTTGGCAACGAGGGCCAGGCCGATACCGGTATTGCCAGCCGTTCCCTCGACGATCGTGCCGCCGGGGCCGATCAGCCCCTTCTCTTCCGCGTCGTTGACGATGAACAGCGCGGCACGATCCTTCACCGACGCGCCCGGATTGGCGAATTCGCATTTGGCGAGGATCTCGCAGCCCGTCTCGGCGCTGGGCCCGGCCAGACGGACGAGCGGGGTGTTGCCGATGAGCGAAAGCGTGTCGGGAGAGACGGTCATGCGCGGGTCACTGAAGCCTGATCGTTCGAGGAAGGGTCTTATGTTCGATCTAGGGCGAAAGCGGCGCGACGCCAAGCAAGGCTTTGCAGGGCGGGATTCAGCAGGGCTTGTCTCCGGATCGACCGATGCCGGCACGTGCGAGATGCGATGCCAGCTTGCCGGACAACGCCAGGAAGAACATCCGGTAATCGCTGACCAGCGACCAGAGCGGATGGGTGAAGGTCGCCGGCCGGTTTCGTTCCACCATGAAATGCGCGGCCCAGGCAAAACCATAGCCCGCGATCGGCACCGCCAGCCACCACCAGCCGCCCCGGGACAATGCCAGCCCCGCAAAGACGAAGGTCAGCGCCGTCCCGACATAATGAAGCCGCCGCGTGGCGGGCCGGGCGTGCTCACGCAGATAATAGGGCCAGAAATCGGCATAGCGCGTGATCGGCCTGTCCATGCCCCATCGTAACGCAGCGGCATGCGCGCCGCAAATTCAGGCCGCGATCATCAACCTGTCGCGCCCCGCATTCTTCGCGGCATAAAGCGCGGTGTCCGCCGCCTTCAGCACACGTTCGGGATTGGCATGGCCGTCGAATCTGGCGACACCCGCGCTCACCGTCACCCGGATGCTCGCCGTTCCCCAGAACAAGGCGGTCTCGCCCACCGCGATGCGGAGCCGGTCGCAGATATAGTGCGCCTGATCGATCGTCACGCCGGGAAGGATGATCGCGAATTCCTCACCGCCCAGTCGCCCGATCAGATCGGAATCGCGCACCGTCCGCTTGGCGATCGACGCGAAGCTTTCGAGCACCTGATCGCCGGCGTCATGGCCATAGGTATCGTTGACCCGTTTGAAGTGATCGACGTCGAAGATCGCGAGGCACCCGTTCAGCCGCGAGCCCCGCGCCTCGGCGAGCCGCCGGTTGAACTCCGCGTTGAAGCCGCGCCGATTGAACAATCCGGTCAGCGGATCGATGGTTGCCGCGCGCGTCAGTTCGGCCTCGACCAGCTTGCGATGGGAAATGTCGCGGATGGCGCTGACGACGCCGACGATCCTGCCATTCTCGTCGGGAACGCTGCGTGTCGTGGTCTCGAACCAGCGCACGGATCCGTCTGCCGTCACGCCCCGATATTCGACCATGAAGGTCTGGGCGGGCGCACCGAGCGCGGCGACATGGACCGTGCGGACACGTTCCCGGTCCTCGGCTATCACCAGTTCGATCACGGGCGTGCCCATCAGCGCCTCGACCGAATAGCCGCCGATCTGGACTATGGAGGGCGACACGTAGCGAATGATGCCGCCCGGATCGAGATTCATCACGATATCGGTCGAATTGTCGGTCATCAGCCGATAGCGCGCCTCGCTGTCGCGCAGCCGGTCGCCCAGCCGCTTGCGACGCTTGAGTTCCGCGGCGACCGGCAAGGCGGAGAGCACCGTCGCGGCCAGGTAGAATTGGAAGAACTGGACATGCGCCAGCGTACCGCCTTCGATCAGATAGATCGGCCCCATCCCACGCGCGGTGAGCGTGCCGCCGATGATCGCGATCAGCACCACCGAGACCGCGGCCCCCAACCGGCCGAGCCAGAACGTCGCCAGGATCACCGGCAGGATCGGCAGGAACAGGACGGGAAACCGGTTCTGCACGAAGACCGCCAAGGTGGTCGCGGCGACCAGCGTCAGCACCGCGATCCCCTCGCTCAACTGTCGACGACCGGCCCCGCCGACCCAGCGCTTGATGTCGCCGTTCAGGACAAAGGCGAAGACCGGAAAGAAGGCGAGTGCGCCGAGCGCATGGCCGAGATACCAGTTGACGATGTTCGACCAGAGCGGCGTCGCCGAAGCGAGCGATGCGGTCAGGCCGCCGGCGAGCGCACCCAGGATCGGCCCCGCAAAGCCGGCGGCAAGCACGAAGGCCGAGAATTGCGAAAGCGAGCCCAGCGCATCCTTGCGCAACCGCCAGCGTGCGAGCAGCGCCGCCGAAACCGCGACCTCCGCCATGTTCGACATTGCCAGCGGCAGTGCCGGACCGAAGCCCAGGCCGAAGACCGTCGTCGCCGCCATCCCCGCCACGCCGCAGGCCAGCATCGGCGCGGCCCAGTCGCGAAAGAGCCGGGACGACAGCGCGGCGAGCAGCAGGGCATTGGCAATCCAGAGGCAGGCGACGCCACCCTCGAAACGGGTCAGCGCGACCGCAGCGCTCGCCGCCACGAAATAGGCCAGCCCAAGCAGGGCCGCACGGCGACGGCGAGCGGCGGTACCGAAGGAACGCGACGCAAACATCGTCGCGGTCATAGCGGCTCGCAGTTAACGAAGGTTAACGACACAGCCCGAAATGGCCGGGTTCGGCCAAATCCGCCCCGGCTTCGGCCAATATTGTTCACTTTATGTTCTTATAGTGATAGCGTCCGCACCCGAAGATGCAGACCGAGTCGCCCCCAAGCACGGGCAAGCCCCTCACCTTTCCGCCGCGGCCGCTGCGCTGGCTCTATGTCGACCTGAACAGCTATTTCGCCGCGGTCGAACAGCAGCTCCAGCCCGCACTGCGCGGCAAGCCGGTCATCGTGGCGCCGGTGGGAAGTGACACGACCGTCGCCATTGCCGCTTCGGTCGAAGCCAAGCGCTACGGCATTTCCACCGGAACCCCGGTCTGGGAAGCGAAACGCCGGTGCCGCGACATCATCGTCACCCCGGCCAGGCACATGGAATATGTCCGTTTCCACGACGCCATCGTGGCCGAAGTCGAGCGGCACGTGCCGGTCCATGCGGTCTGCTCGATCGATGAGGTCGCCTGTCGCCTGCTCGACAACGAGAATGACGAGGCCGGCGCACATGCCCTTGCATGCCGCATCAAGGCCGGGATCCGCGCCCATGTCGGAGACTGCCTGACCGCGTCGGTCGGGATCGCGCCCAATCGGCTGCTCGCCAAGCTTGCCTCGGACATGGTGAAGCCCGACGGACTCACCATATTGCGCGCGGAGGAACTGCCCGACCGGCTGTTCGACCTGCCGCTGCGCGCGATCGCCGGGATCGGCGCGAAGATGGAACGGCGCCTCGCCCGGGACGGGATCAACGATATCGCCCAGCTCTGCGCACGCCGGCCGCGCGACGCCGGCAATGCCTGGGGCGGCGTCAACGGCGACAGGCTCTGGTATCTGCTGCACGGCGTCGATCTGCCGAACAAGCCCACCCAGCATCGCACGATCGGACACAGCCATGTGCTGTCGCCAGCCAAGCGCGGGATCGAAGCGACGCGGCTCACCGCGCGCCGGCTCGCGCTCAAATGCGCCAGCCGGCTGCGGCGCAAGGCCTGTCGCGCCCGGCTGCTCGTGCTCCATGCCAAGTTCGAGGACGACAAGAGCAACTGGCGCGCCAGTCACAAGCTGCCCGCGACGCAGGACAGTTTCGCGATCCTCGCGGCACTCGAAAAACTGTGGCTGCGGCTGCGCGATGCCGGGTGTGCGCGGCGTGGCGGTTTTCGGATGCGCATGGTGGGCGTCACCATCGCCGAGATCGAACCCGTCGACGGTGAACAGGCATCGCTTTTCGCGCATCTCGATCCCGACGATCCGCTGGCGCGCGGCACCCGAAACCTTGCGCTGAGTTGCGCCATGGACCGGATCAACGAGCGATTCGGGCGCAATGCGGTCAGCGTCGGGCCGCTTCATGGCGGCCGGATCGACCATGTCGGTGCGCGCATCGCGTTCGGACGTATCCCCAGCTTGGCTGAATTCCACGAATAGACACGTTACAACGCAACATTATTGCGCCGCACAAGGAAAATCGCCGACTGTCATGGATGTGAACTTGACGAATGGCGCCGCAGCCGCAAAGCGTCTGCCCACTATGAACATTCGATTCACCCTCCCCATCGCCGCGGCCTCCGCGCTTCTCGCCCTTGCGGCGTGCTCCACTGAGCCCGAGACCATCGTCGGCGGCGGTACGCCGGACGACATGGCGGCGGAACTCGCCAACGCGGCGCCGGTCGAGCTGCCGCCCTCGGTGAAGGAGAGCAAGAGCTATCGCTGCAAGGACAGCAGCATTGTCTACATCGACTGGCTGTCGGGCGACAAATCGGCCAACGTCCGCACCGAGAAGGGCGGCATGCCGACCCTCGTCAAGGCGGAAGAGGCCGGCAAGCCGATGGTCGCCGAGGGCTATTCGCTGGAAGGCAGCAAGTCGGCCATCACGATCACGCTTCCGGGCAAGGGCAGCCAGAGCTGCAAATCCTGATCATTCCGTCCCATTGAACGCAAAGGGGCCGGCGGAGCGATCCGACCGGCCCTTTTCTTTGAGAAGCCGATCTCGCCCCATGGCGGCCGCAGTTTTTCGTCACCCTGAACTCGTTTCAGGGTCCATGTTCAAACAGACGCAGCGTTTCGAGTTGCAGCATGACGATGTAGGTCGCGCCCGCCAAAGGGCATATCGCCAGCCCAACGTTCCGCCTCAGCGCAAACCGATCACCCGCTTGCCACGGCCCGACGACGCCCAGAGAGATTCGGCCATGCTGGGCTCGATCGTCTGGAAGGGCGCGACCAGCGCGCAGGCGTCGGCGATCGGCAGCGGGTGCGAGAACAGATAGCCCTGGCCATATTTCAGCCCGAGACCGCGCAATATGCCGAGCTGGGTCTCGGTCTCGATCCCTTCGGCGATGATGTTGATGTCCAGGCTGGCGCCCAGGTTGATGATCGCGGTCACGATCGCGAGATCGTCCTTGCTTTCCGCCAGCGTGCGAATGAACGACTGATCGATCTTCAACGTGTCCACCGGCAACTGCCGCAAATGGACCAGCGAGGCATAGCCCGTCCCGAAATCGTCGAGCGCGATCTTGAAGCCGAGCTTGTCGAGCGTACGGACGGTTTCGGAGACCGTGTCGACCTGCCGGCCGAGGAAGACACCCTCGGTCACCTCGATCATGACTTCGCTGAACGAGATGCCGGCATCGGCGATGCGGTTGGTCAGCCGATCGACGAAAGTGGTGCTGCGGAACTCGGCGGTCGAGAAATTGACGCTGACCGTACCCAGATCGGTGCCCTGCTGCTTGGCGCGCACCATATCGGCCAGCACCGCGCGTAGCATCGCGTCGCCGATCGCCTCGGCCACGCCGGCATCCTCGAACGCCGCCGCGATGCTGGACGGCGCGCAGATCCGGCCCTGGCGATCCTTGCGGCGCAGCAGCGCCTCGAACCCGATCGGGCGATTGCCCTCCAGCGAGACCTGCATCTGATAATAGGGAATGATCGAATCGGTCTCGACCGCCTTGCGGCCGAGATTGATCATCGCGACGCGGCGCTGCGTCTCCTGCTTCATGTCGAGCGAGAAGATCGTCATCTGGCCGCGGCCCCGCGCCTTGGCCTGGTAAAGCGCGATATCGGCGTTCTTGAACAGCTCGGTCGGACTCTGGCCATGGAAGGGGAAGATCGAGGCACCGATCGAGACACGGCATTCCACGCTCTGACCGTTGACCGTCACGGGATCGCGCAACGCTTCGAAGATCGTGCCGCTGACGTCGTGGAGTTCGCTCAACGGGCCATCGAACGGCAGGATGATCGCGAATTCGTCGCCGCCGATGCGCGTGAGCAGCGCCTTTTCCGGCAGCACGCGCCCGATCAGGTCGGCAAAGGCCATCAGCAGCGAATCGCCGGCATCATGGCCGAGCACGTCGTTGACGTCCTTGAAATTGTCGACGTCGGCCAACAGGATCGCGACCTTCAGGCCCAGCTTATTCTCTTCGCGGATGATCCGTTCGAGCTGGCGATTGAAGACCATGCGATTGGGCAGGCGCGTCAGCGCATCATGTTCGGCGGTCCAGCGGATCTGCTGCTCGATCAGGACATGATCGTCGATATCCTCGCTGTAACCGAACCAGCGGATGACCTTGCCATTGTCGTCGCGCAGCGGATAGGCGGTTGCGCGCATCCAGCGATAGGCGCCCGCCGCCGTCCGCACACGACAGCGCACATCGAGCACGGTTCCGGTCGTCACGGAATGGATCACGCGCTCCTGCGTCACCGCCATATCGTCGGGGTGCACGACGAGCGCCCAGCCGCCGCCGACCAGTTCCTCCTGCGTGCGTCCGGTGAATTTCTCATAGCGTTCGGTGAAGGCGATGATGTTGCCGTTCGCGTCCGCCAGCCAGGGAAGCTGCGGGTTGAGTTCGACCGTGTGGCGCAGGTGATCGCGCTCGGTCTCCAAGCTTTCGACATATTCGGTCTGCGCGGTGTTGTCGCGCATCACGACGAAATAGCCTTCGCCCTTCTCGTCGGGAGACAGGCTCATCTTGATGAAGCGACGCGCCGCCGTGCCGGCCGTGATCGGCACCACCATCTCGCCGCCCGGTTCGCCGTTGCCGGCGAGTTGCTGGTCGAAGAAGCGGACGAGCGCACGCCGCTTGCGGCGGTCCACCGACCGCAGCGCCTGTTCGATCGAAACGGTGGTCGAGCGTGCGCCGAGCAACGCGCGGGCGGCGTCACCGAGCACGAGCTGCCGCTCCGCGCGCAGCAGATACGCCATCGCGACGCCCGCATCCGCGAGCGCTGCGCGAATCGGCGCAGGGACATCCTCGATCCGTTCGAGCACGCGTTTCACGCGGTCGGGATCGAGCGTCGCAAAGGTGGAGCGCTCGTTCGTCATGTCCCCGTCATGGCTGGCACCCGGATCATCGTTATCCCCATTAAGGCGCGGGGCCCTGCAAATCGGTTAACGCATCTGTAAATTCCTGCTTCGGTCTTTTTTAACGTAACGCAGCGATAACCATCGCATCGACAGAGGATGCCATGGCGCGAGCGACCCGCCCCGTTACCAAACACGATGAACGGCCCGCGCCCGTAACAATGGGTGCGCTTCATGCGCGCGCGCAGGCCGCGGAAACGCTCGAAGACCTTATCGAAGCCTTCACCGCATCGATCGCCGCCGATGGCTTCCGATCGCATTTCTGCTTTGAAATCGGTGAAGACGGCGACGTCGAACCGCTGTTCGGCGACGCCGATTCGCTCCCGGTGCAGCGCGCGCCGGGCGAAGCGGCGGCGGTGCGGCCGGGCTATCTGCTGCTGCCCCTGCAATGCTGGCATGAAGCCGACCTGTTCATCGGCCTGGGCGGGCGGCGCATTCCGATCGGTCCGACGCTACGTGCGTCGCTCCAGGGTCGCGCCGAAGTCTATGCCACCTATGGCATGGCGCTGCTCGAGCGCGAACGCGACGTGATGACTTCGTCCGGAATGGGCCTGGCCCAGCGTCAGTGCCTCGCCCGGCTGCTGACCGGAGAACGCGATCCGCAGATCGCCGAGGCGCTTGGCCTGACCCCGCTCGCCGTACGCGGACATATTGAAAGCGCTATGAAATTCCTGTCGGCACGCACGAGAGCAGAGGCGGTTTCGATCGCCGCACGGCGCGGCTGGCTGGCCGGTCTCGATCGCGAGCCGGAGATTCTTTTCGCACCGAATTAGATGTAATATGGTTAACTGATTGATAACCACCTGCATTTCGATCTAGACTCCGGTGAAACAAATCAGGGGTCTTCGTCACCGTGGTCATGCATCTGATCAATGCAGGCAATCAGCATCTCTACGGGCCCGAGCTCGAGGACCTGTATCGCGCGCGAAAGCAGATCTTCGTCGACGGTTTCGGCTGGGATCTGAAGCTCACCAACGGCATGGACATCGACCAATATGACGATGCGCGTGCGGAATATGTCGTCGGATATGATTCGGCCCATAATTCGGTGATGTCGCTCCGGCTGCGCCCGACCGATGACATCTCGCTGCTCGGCGATCTGTTCGGCCATACCCTGCCCGCCGATATGCGTCCGCTGACCGATGGCCGGACCTGGGAAGCGACTCGCGGCTTCTGCCTGGAATATGGCCGCAAGCCATGGAACATGCAGCGCAAGGGCGCCTGCATGTCGGCGCCGTTCGAGATCATGCTGGCCCGCGGCCTCGATCGGCTGGTCGCCTTCACCGACACGCGCATGTTCACGTTCGTCGTCAATATGGGCTGGCAGTTCCGCATTCTCGGCGACGCGGTTCCCTATGGCGAAGGATCGGGCTTCGCGCTCGAGGTCGATGTGAATGAAGCACTCGTCAAATCGATGCGCGAGATGTGGGGGTTGCCGGGTCCCGGCTATGTCTATGTCGAATCGCTCGAACCCGGCGAGACCGTGCATATCGCCGCCATGCGGCTGGCCCGCGCGCAGGGCATCGATTTCCTCGCCGCGCGCGACGATCTCAGCCGCCTGCGCCGCGATCGTTCCAAGCCGGTGGCGGAAGCGGCAGCCGCGGCCTGAAGCAAGCCCGGCCGAAGTTTCGGGATCGGCACTTTACCTCCGTTGGGGCCGAGCCTGAGACGATCAAGGTCTAGTCGAAGCGCGCCGCCGCCGCTAAGGCGCGGCGCATGACCGAGATCACGCCCGCAATCGTCGCCGAGCACGGCCTGTCCCCCGAAGAATATGATCGCGTCCTGCACGCGATGGGGCGCACGCCCAATCTAACCGAGCTCGGCATCTTCTCGGTCATGTGGTCCGAGCATTGCTCGTACAAATCTTCGCGGATCCACCTGAAGAAACTGCCGACCACCGGCCCACAGGTGATCTGCGGCCCCGGCGAAAACGCAGGCGTGGTCGATATCGGCGATGGCCAGGCCGCCATCTTCAAGATGGAGAGCCACAACCACCCCAGCTATATCGAGCCCTATCAGGGCGCCGCGACCGGCGTCGGCGGCATCCTGCGCGACGTGTTCACGATGGGCGCGCGGCCGGTAGCGAACATGAACGCGCTGCGATTCGGCCGGCCCGACCATCCCAAGATGCGCCACCTGATCGCGGGCGTGGTCCATGGCATCGGCGGCTACGGCAATTGCGTCGGCGTGCCGACGGTGGGCGGCGAAGTGAATTTCCACCGCGCCTATGACGGCAACATCCTGGTCAATGCGATGACGGTCGGTGTCGCGCAGACCGACAAGATCTTCTATTCGGCGGCCTCCGGCGTCGGCAATCCGATCGTCTATGTCGGATCGAAGACCGGGCGCGACGGCATCCACGGCGCGACGATGGCGAGCGCGGACTTCGGCGAGGATGCGGAGGAAAAGCGCCCCACGGTCCAGGTCGGCGACCCCTTCACCGAAAAGCTGCTGATCGAGGCGTGCCTGGAACTGATGGCATCCGATGCGATCGTCGCCATCCAGGACATGGGCGCCGCCGGCCTCACCTCTTCTTCGGTCGAGATGGCCAGCAAGGGCGGCGTCGGACTCCGGCTCGACATGGACAAGGTGCCGCAGCGCGAAACCGGCATGACCGCCTATGAGATGATGCTCTCCGAAAGCCAGGAGCGCATGCTGATGGTGCTCAAGCCCGGCAAGGAGGCTTTTGCCGAGGCGATCTTCCACAAATGGGAGCTCGATTTCGCGGTGATCGGCGAAGTCACCGATACCGGCCGGATGGTGCTGGTCCATCACGGCGAGACGGTGTGCGACATCCCACTCGCGCCGCTGGCCGACGACGCCCCGCAATATGACCGCCCCGCGATGTCGCGCGACGATTACAAGGCCTGGTCGGGCGTCAAGCCGCTGGGCGATGTGCCCGAGAGCACCGATATCGCGGCCGACCTCATCACGCTGATGGGATCGCCCGACATCGCCAGCCGCCGCTGGATCTGGGAACAGTACGACCACATGGTCGGCGGCGATACCGTCCAGCGCCCCGGCGGCGACGCGGCGGTGGTGCGCGTGCATGGCACGCAGAAGGGCATCGCGATCAGCACGGATTGCACGCCGCGCTATTGCTATGCGGACCCCTATGAAGGCGGCAAGCAGGCGATCGCCGAATGCTATCGCAACCTGTCCGCGGTTGGCTCGACGCCGCTCGCCGTCACCAACTGCCTGAACTTCGCCAATCCGCAGCGGCCGGAGATCATGGCGCAGTTCACCGGCTGCCTGGACGGCATGGGCGATGCCTGCCGCGCGCTCGATTTCCCGATCGTGAGCGGCAATGTCTCGCTCTACAACGAGTCCAAGGCGACGGGTGGCGGCTCCGCGATCCTGCCCACGCCGGCGATCGGCGGCATCGGCCTGCTCGCCGACTGGTCGAAATCGGCGACGATCGCTTTCAAGAACGAAGGCGACGCGATCTGGCTGATCGGTGATGATGGCACGCATCTCGGCCAGTCGATCTGGCTGCGCGAAGTCCATGGCCGTGAGGACGGCGACGCGCCGACGGTCGATCTCGAACAGGAAAAAGCGCGCGGCGCGGCTGTCCGCGATCTGATCGGATCGGGCATGGCGAACGCGGTCCATGACATCAGCGATGGCGGCCTGCTCGTCACGCTCGCGGAAATGGCGCTTGCCGGCAATCTCGGCTGCGAGCTGAGCATTGCGCTCGATGCCGCCAAGGCGTTCGGCGAAGATCAAGGCCGCTATGTCGTGACCGGATCCACGGATGCGTCCTTCCAGAACGCCGTCCGCATCGGCACGGTGCGCGGCGGCGCAGTGGCAGGCGTGTCGATCTCAGACCTTCGCAACGCACATGAGGGCTTCTTCCCGTCGCTGATGGGAGCTGACGCGGCGCTTGCCTAAATGACGGCCCTGATTCGTGTCCTGATCGGACTGTTGCTTGCCCTGTCCGCGTTACCGGCAAGCGCAGCGGGATCGGCGACTCCGCGCGTCCGGATCGAGACCAGCCTGGGTGCGATCGTCGTCGAGCTCGATATGAAGCGCGCGCCGATCACCTCGGCCAATTTCCTCGCTTATGCCGAGGAAAAGCGGCTCGACGGCACCAGCTTCTACCGCGCGGCGCGCAACAAGGGCGATCCCAAGCGCGGTCTGGTCCAGGGCGGCATCGACAGCAAGGTCCGCAAGGCGCGCTGGCCGATCGATCACGAACCGACGACGAAGACGGGATTGCGCCATATCGACGGGACATTGTCGATGGCGCGCAACGCCCCGGGCAGCGCGATGGGCGATTTCTTCATCACCGTCGGCCCTGCATCCTATCTCGACGCACGCGAGGGCAATCCGGGCTATGCCGCGTTCGGCCGCGTGGTCAGCGGCATGCCGATCGTCCATCGCATCCTGGCGCTGCCGACCTGGCCGGGCGGTCGATCGATCACCACCAAGGGCCAGCATATCAAGGAACCGATCCGCATTCTCACGGTGCGCCGCGTCCGATAGCGGAGCGAGGACACCGCGACGCCTGGACACCATCGATCCCGGCGCGACTTGCCACCGGGCCGAATCCGACATCAATTATCCAATCAGGATCATACTGTCTCAGTTAGGTTGCATACGGCTGTGAACTGGATCATGATCCGGCGATAAAATCGGGGGAGCCGGCCATGATCTCGTTCGCACGCGTGAGGCATATCGTCCTGTCCGCCATGGCAATCGCGCTGATTGCGCCGGCCGTGGCGCTGACCCAGCCTTCACCCCCTGCATCGCCCACCACGACGGCGCCATCGAACCCCGCCTCGGTTCAGGTGCCGCGATTGGAGCGCGCCGATGTCGATGCCTGGCTCGACGGACTGATCCCGGCGGCGATGCGCAGGGGCAAGATTCCGGGCGGCGTGGTCGTGGTGGTCAAGGACGGCGAGATCCTGACCGAACGCGGATATGGCTATGCCGATGTCGCAAAGAAGCGGAGGGTCGATCCCAGGACAACGGTCTTCCATCCCGGATCGATTTCCAAGACCTTCACGTTCACTGCGGTGATGCAGCTTGTCGAACAGGGCAGGATCGACCTCGACGCCGATGTGAACAGCTATCTCGATTTTAGGATTCCGCCGCGCGACGGCAAGCCGGTGACGATGCGGCAGATCATGACGCACACGCCGGGCTTCGAGGAGTCGATCAAGAACCTGACGACCGGGAGCAAGCCTGCGCCCGCACTCGGCACCTACCTGAAAACCTGGGTGCCGGAGCGCATTTTCGTGCCGGGCACGGTCCCCGCCTATTCCAACTATGCCTCGGCGCTTGCCGGCTATGTCGTCCAGCGCGTCTCCGGGCAGGACTATTACGACTATATGGACGCCCATCTCTTCAGCCCGCTCGGCATGACATTGTCGAGTTTCCGCCAGCCGGCGCCCACGAAGCTGCAGCCGCTGCTCAGCCAGGGCTATGCGGCGGGTTCAGACGACCCTGCCTATTTCGAGCATTGGAGCGTCGCCCCCGCTGGCAGCCTGCTGGCGACCGGCCACGACATGGGCAGCTTCATGATCGCGCATCTCCAACAGGGGCGTTTCGGTAACGCGCAGATCCTGGCACCGGCGACGGCTGCGAAGATGCATGCGATCCAGCCGCGTATCTTCCCCGCGCTCAATGGCATGGCGCTGGGCTTTTACGAGCATAGCCGCAACGGCCATCGCATCCTTGCGCATAATGGCGGCACGCAATTCTTCCACAGCGACATGCACCTGTTCCTCGACGACGGTGTCGGCATCTTCATCTCGCTCAATAGTCCGGGCCTCGAGGGCGCCGCATCGGGCCTGCACGACGCGTTCTTCCGCGGCTTTACCGATCGCTATTTCCCCGCCCGCCCATCCGCGAAGCCGTCCGGCATCGATGCCGCGACGGCAGCGCGCCACGCACAGCTCATGGCTGGCGCATGGGATTCCAGTCGCAGGTCGGATTCGAGTTTCCTCCGTCTGAGCAGCCTGATGGGGCCGTTCACGATCGCCGCCAATGCCGACGGCACGATCGGCTTCGATATGCCCGGCCAAGGCATGGTGAAGTGGCGGGAGATCGCGCCTTTCGTCTGGCAGGAGGCCGACGGGACCGACAAGATCCAGGCCCTGGTCAAGGACGGACGACCAATCATGCTCGGCTTCGACATAGCCGCACCCCAGGCATTCATCCCGGTACCAGCCTGGCGCTCCCCGTCATGGCTGATGCCCGCGCTGCTGGCTTCGCTCGCCATCCTGCTGATCAACGGCCTGGCCTGGCCGGTCCGTGCGATCGTGCGACGCCGCTTCGGCGCGCCGCCGCCCTATACCGGCCGGGCGGCGACCTTCTACCGGATCACGCGCGCGCTGAGCCTGGCCGCGGTCGCCGTCATCGCCATCTTGATGGGGACGCTGATCTACATGGCCGCCGATATCGAGCGGTTCAGCGAAACGATGGATCCCTGGCTGTTGTGCGTGAAGCTGGCGGCCGTCGCGATCTTCGTCGCCGGATCGGCGGCCGCGCTCTACGATCTGGTCGCGCACTTGTCCCTGCGGAAAGGCTGGGCAGGCAAGCTCTGGTCGATCCTGGTCGCGATCGGCTGCATCGTGCTGCTATGGATCGCCTTCGCGTTCAACCTGACCAATTTCAGCAGCCATTATTGAAGAGGGACCGCATTCTCTCGCCGGGCACAATGGGTTACAGTCCCCGCCGATAAAGGGGGAGGATCGCATGCTCAGACCCATTGTACTGGCGACGCTGATCGCCGGAACGCTCGATATCATTTCCGCTTTCGTATTCGCCGGCATGGCCGGCATGTCGCCGATGGCCGTGCTCGTCTTCGTCGCGAGCGGGCCGTTCGGCGACGCGCCGACCGCCACCATGGGCTGGGCGATCGCCGGACTGCTCGTCCATTTCGCGATCATGACCTGCATGGCGACAGCCTATATGATCGCCGCACCCCGCATTCCGGCGCTGCTGCGCCATCCGGTGGTCGCGGGCATCGCCTATGGCCTGTTCCTGTGGATCGTCATGTACTGGATCGTCCGCCCGATGCGCTGGCCGGAGATGCCCTTGCCGCACACGGCCTGGGGCATCGGCAATGCGCTGTTCTCGCACTGCATCCTGGTCGGAATCCCGATCGCGCTGGTCGCCAGACGGTATCTCGCGCCGCGCGCATGACCGCCGGCTATTCAGGCACGCCACTCGCGAAGAAATTGTCGCTGAAACCCGGGCAGCGCGCCTGGTTCGACGCCATGCCGGCAAGCGTGCTCGCCGAGATCGGCGATCTCGGGCTCGATCGCCTGACGACCCCCGCCGCGCCGATCGACGTCGCGCATATCTTCGTGACCGAGCGCACCGATATGGCGGCGAAGCTCGCCATGCTGCGGCCCCTGCTCTCGCCCGCCGGCTTCATCTGGGTGAGCTGGCCGAAAAAGGCGTCGAAGCAGCCGACCGACATCACCGAAGACGCGATCCGCGCGGTCATCCTGCCCGCATCCGACCTGGTCGATGTGAAGGTCTGCGCAGTCGATCAGATCTGGTCGGGGCTCAAGCTGATGATCCGCAAGGACCGACGGTGAGGGGCATCTGATCCTCGTCGTCATTGCGAGCGGAGCGAAGCAATCCAGCGATGTGTCCGCACCCTGGATCGCTTCGTCGCTACGCTCCTCGCGATGACGGTTGCGCTAGTTTGCCAATCACCCCGTCTCGTCCAGCCATCGCCGGAACAATGTATGCGCGATGGCATAGGGCGGCGGCGGCAGGAAACGGGCGTCGGGATCGCCGTCCATGCTGGCCGCCACTTCGTCGCGCGTCACCCAGATCGCATCCTCCAGCTCGGTATAGTCGATGGTGAGCGCATCATCCTCGACCTCGGCGATACAGGCCATCATCAGCGACGACGGAAAGGGCCAGGGCTGGCTGACGAGGTAGCGCACCTGTCGGGCCTTCACGCCCGCTTCCTCGTGCAGTTCTCGCGCCACCGCTTCCTCGATCGATTCACCCGGCTCCAGGAAACCTGCCAACGCCGAATAGCGGCGCGGCGGATAGCGTGGCTGGCGGCCGACCAGGACACGCCCCTCATATTCGGCGAGCATGATCACCACCGGATCGACGCGCGGGAAATGCTCGGCGCCGCACGCGCCGCAATTCCGGCCCCAGCCACCGCGGAACATCATGGTCGCCGTCCCGCATTTCGCGCAGAAACCGTGACGGACATGCCAGTCGATCAGGCTGCGCGCCGCGGCATAGGTCGACGCTTCCTCGGGCGGCAATATGTCGAGCATGCGAAAGATCGCCATCGATCGCGTCGCCCCTTCGGGCAGGTCGGACCGAACCTCGGTGAAGCGCGGCTTGCCCTCGATCGTCCCCAGGAAGATCAACTCGCTCTCCGGATCCGCTTCCGCCAGGCTCTTCCAGCTCAGCATGCCGGCATCGTCGAGCACCGGATCGATCCCGTCGAGCGACAATAGCCGCGCCGACAGGCTCGATATCATCGCGGCGAGCCGATCGGGGTCGGTGCGGATCAGGTCCTCGCGGTCGAGCGCGCTGCCGGTGAAACCCGGCTGATGACCATCGTGCCACAGCGTCATGCGAGATCCGCGTAGACGGCTTTGGCGAATTCCTTGGGAAAGCCGAAAGCGCTGTCGGGCATATATTGCGCGAAGCCCGCAGCACGGATGCCGCGCGCTGGATCGACCCAAGCAATGGTGGCGGCGGCCCCGCCCCAGCCATAGGTACCGAGACCCTGACCACCCGGCGTGGGATTGATGGTGACGCGGCCGCCCGCGCCGAAACCCTGCCCCTCGGCAAAGGTGCCGGCGGTATCCGCGCCGGGCGGCAGCAGG
Organism: Sphingobium sp. FW305-3-2-15-F-TSA7; assembly: GCF_058787155.1. NCBI lineage: Bacteria > Pseudomonadati > Pseudomonadota > Alphaproteobacteria > Sphingomonadales > Sphingobiaceae > Sphingobium > Sphingobium sp. FW305-3-2-15-F-TSA7. The sequence continues at coordinate 37,044 of NZ_JBYSZM010000011.1, forward strand.
TTGGACATGCCGAGCCTGACCGTCTCCGCCTTCATCACCCGCTTGCCATCGACCGCGCCCTGCCCTGCCAGCATGAGCAGGAAACGATCATAGTCGCGCGCGCTCATCACCAGGCCCGCGCCGCCGAACGGAAAGGCAGGCTTGTCGAGATAGATGCTGGTAGCACCCGGATCGATCGGGATCACGCCGATCGCGATCGCGAGATGATTGGTGACCAGCCGGTGTGCTTCGCTCGCCGGCACCTGCCAATAAGTGTCTTTCATACCGAGCGGATCGAAGATGCGTTCCTGCAGGAAACCGTTGAAGCTCTTGCCCGAGGCGACCTCGATCACGCGGCCGAGCAGGTCGAGCGCGACCGAATAGCTCCACCGCGTCCCCGGATCGGCGATCAGCGGCAATGTCGCCAGCCGGTCGGCGAACTCCGCCAAGCTTGGTGCCGTCGCGAAATCGGGCGCGCCCGGCATTTTCTGGCGACTGACCTGACCGGGCAGGATGCCGAGACGGTTATAGGCATCGAGCAACGGCCCCTTGGTGATGATCGAATAGCCGAGCCCGGCGGTGTGAGTCAGCAGATTGCGGACGGTGATCGGTCCCTTGGCGGGGCGGCTGTCGAGACTCCTTGCGGGATCGACGAGCACCTTGGGCGCGGCAAAGCCGGAAATGAAATCGGCGATATTCTGGTCGAGCTTCAGCCTGCCATCCTCGATCAGCATCATCGCCGCCATGCCGGTGATCGGCTTGGTCATCGAATAGACGCGCCACAGCGTATCGGCATCGACCTTGACCGTGTTTTCCTTGGCAAGCGTGCCGGCGAAGAGGAAATCCGCAGGCGCCGTTCCCCGCCCGATCGCGCCCGCAAGCCCGGGAAGCTTGGCGGGCGCCAGCGCGTCCATCACAGCACGGACGAGCGGCCAATCCCCGCCCGCTGCCCGTCCCAGCGCTGGCACGGGCAGCGCACCCGCCAGTCCCAATGCCGCAAGACCACGAAGGAAATCGCGCCGTTCGAGCACCATCTCAACCATCCGCATCTCCCTCGATCGCGTGCCGGGCAGCCTTGGCGAAGACCGTCGGTAATCCCGCCGCGTCCAGCCGCTCTATCGCCCACCATTCTCCGCCCAGTTGCGGAACGCAACCCTTTTCCAGCGATGCCCGCACGACACGCAGTTCGAGCGCGAAATGGGTGAAGACATGCTCGACATGCCCGTCGATCCAGCGCCAGTCGAGCGGTGCCGGCGCATCCGCCAACCCGGAATCGGTCTCGGTCCAGGGGCCGGTGGGCAGCGCGCGCATGCCCCCGAGCAAACCCTTGTCGGGCCGGCGGACGAGCAGCACCTCGCCATCATGCTCGATCCAGAAGATCGTGCCGCGCCGTCGCGGCCTTGCGGCTTTCGGCGCCTTGCGGGGCAGCCGTGCGGGGTCGCCAGCGGCGAAGGCGGTGCAATTCCGGTCGAGCGGGCAAAGCGCGCAGAGCGGATTGCGCGGCGTACAGAGCGTCGCGCCCAGATCCATCATCGCCTGCGCGAAATCGCCGGGTCGATCGGACGGCGTGATCGTATCGGTGAGCGCATAGAGTTCGGGCTTGGCGGCAGGCAGCGGCGTTTCCACCGCGAACAGCCGCGCGACCACGCGCTCGACATTGCCGTCCACCACGACGGCACGGCGCGCAAAGGCGATCGCCGCGATCGCCGCGGCGGTGTAGCGGCCGATGCCGGGAAGCGTCAGCAATGCCGCTTCGTTATCGGGGAATTGCCCACCATGATCGGCCGCGACGACGCGCGCGCAGGCCAGCATGTTGCGCGCACGGGCATAATAGCCGAGCCCGGCCCAGGCGGTCATCACCTCCTCATCGGGCGCGGCCGCCAGCGCCTGCACCGTCGGCCAGCGCTGGGTGAAGCGCGCGAAATGCGGCCTGACCGCGGCAACCGTCGTCTGCTGGAGCATCACTTCGGACAGCCAGACGCGATAGGGATCGGGCGGCGGCGTGCCGGGCGGACTCCGCCAGGGCAGCGCACGGGCATTGCGATCATACCAGGCGAGCAGCGACGCCGCGACGCTCACCGGGTTTCCCCTTTCCGAAATCCGTGGATAAGTCTTCGCGCGAACTCGACTGGCATGGGTCGGCTATGGCATGGAGTGTCGGATGAGCGAAGGGCATACACGCAAACCGAGGAACGGACAGGCGGACGGACCGCGCGGTGGGCGCACGCGCACCGTGGCCGAAATGCTGCCCGATATCGGCCGTGCCGCCTATCGCCGCTTCGGTTTCGTGCAGAGCGCGGTGGTGAGCCGCTGGTCGGAAATCGTCGGAGACCGCTATGCTGGCGTCTCGGCCCCCGAATCGATCCGCTTTCCGCAGGGCCAGCGTTCGGACGGCGTGCTGACGCTCGGCGTCGTCGGGGCACATGCGCCGATGATGCAGCATGTCGCGCCCGAGATCATCGAGCGGGTCAATCGCTTCTTCGGCTATCCGGCGGTCGCCCGCATCGTGATCCGCCAGGGCATGGCGCCGAAACCGGCTGCGCCGCGCAAGGCGCCCCCATCGCTCAAACCGCTGCCGATCGATCTGGGCGACAGCCTGCGTGCGATCGGCGATCCCGAATTGAAGGCCGTGCTCGAATCGCTCGCGCGCGGCGTCGCCGCGACGCAAGGGCCGCCCGTGTTCGAAGGAGAAGGATGATGAAGCGCGTCGCGATTCTCGCTTCGCTGGCGCTGGCCGGCATTGTCGGGACGGGACTGGGCGGGACCGGACTGGCCGCACCCGCGCGCGACTGGACGCGCACCGTCGTGCCGACCAAGGCCGGTACCTATGTGTTCGGCAATCCCGCTGCCAAGGCCAAGCTGGTCGAATATCTGAGCTATACCTGCTCGCATTGCGCGCATTTCACCGAAGAGGCCTGGCCGGCGCTCAAGCGCGATTATCTTGCGCGCGGCACCGCCAGCATCGAAGTGCGCCACGCGCTACGCGATCCGATCGACATGGCTGCGGCCTTGCTCGCGCGCTGCGACGGCCCGGCCCGCTTCCTGGAACATAGCGAAGCGATCTTCGCTGCGCAGCCCGACCTGCTCGCCAAGGGCCAGCAATTCATGATCACGAACGGCGAACGCGTCCGCAAGCTGCCCGAAACCCAGATCGCCGGCGAATTCGCCAATGGATCGGGTCTGGTCGCGCTGATGCGCTCGCGCGGCATGCCGCAGGCGAAGATCAATGCCTGCCTGGCGAACAAATCCCAGCTCACAGTGCTTGCCGGCATGGCCGACGAGGCATGGAAGGTCCGCAAGGTTCCCGGGACACCGGCCTTTCTGATCAACGGCACGCTGGCGGCCGACACCAATAGCTGGGCGGCGCTCAAGCCGAAGCTCGACGCCGCCGCGAAATGATTTTCCAAGGAGCGACGACCAAGATGAGAATCCTTTCCGCCCTCCCCGTCCTGAGCCTCGCGCTCACCCTGGCCGCATGCGGCAGCGATGCCGGTGGCAATAATGCGACCGCCACCAACAGCAGCGCGGGTGCCGTCGCCGCCCCCACCGGATCGGCCTGGACCGATACGGTTTCCAAGACCGCGGATGGCGGCTTCGTGATGGGCAATCCCGACGCAGCGGTGAAACTGATCGAATATGGCGCGCTCAGCTGCAGCCATTGCGCGGAATTCGCCGAGAAATCCTCCGAGAAGCTCCGCGGCTATATCGCCAAGGGCACGGTGAGCTACGAGTTCAGGCCGTTCCTGCTCGGTCCGCTCGATATCCCCGCGACTTTGCTCGCGCGCTGCTCGGGCCCCGGCCCCTTCTTCACGATCGCCGAACAGATGTTCGCGGCGCAGAAGGACTGGCTCGGCCGCACCGCATCGATCACCCCCGCCGAGCAGCAGAGCTGGCAGGGGCTGCCGCCTGAAAAGCTTGCGCCGACGCTCGCCGCCAAGCTCGGGCTGGACAGCTTCGTCCAGCAGCGCGGCGTCACCAGCGCCCAGGCCCAGGCCTGTCTGAGCGACCGTGCGGCAATCGACGCGCTCGGCAAGATCACCCAGGATGGCTCCGCCAAGTTCCAGATTACCGGCACGCCCACCTTCATCGTGAACGGCAAGAAGCAGGAGGTGAACACCTGGGAAGCCGTCGAACCGCTGCTGATCGCGGCCGGGGCCTGATCGAAGCGATGCGGACCGGGGGGCGCCGCATTCGGTGAAAATCAAGCGCCTCAAACTTGCCGGCTTCAAGAGCTTCGTCGAGCCGGCGGAGCTGAGGATCGAGTCGGGGCTGACGGGAATCGTCGGCCCCAATGGCTGCGGCAAATCGAATCTGCTCGAAGCGATCCGCTGGGTCATGGGCGAATCCAGCGCCAAGTCGATGCGCGGCGGCGGCATGGAGGACGTGATCTTCGCGGGCACCGATACGCGGCCCGCGCGCGCATTCGCCGAAGTCGCGATCCTGACCGAACGCCCGCCGGGTGAGACGCCCGGCCCCATCGCCGCCGCCAATGACGGCGACGTCGAGGTCATCCGCCGGATCGAGCGCGGCGCCGGCTCCGCCTATCGCGTCAATGGGCGCGACGTGCGCGCGAAGGACGTCGCGCTGCTGTTCGCTGATGCCGCCACCGGCGCGCATTCGCCGGCACTTGTCAGCCAGGGCAGGATCGGCGCGGTGATCGCGGCGAAGCCCGCCGAGCGTCGCCAGATGCTAGAGGAAGCGGCGGGCATCGCGGGCCTGCACGTTCGCCGCAAGGATGCCGAGCAGAAGCTGCGCGCGACCGAGACCAATCTGACGCGGCTCGACGAACTGCTCGCCGACATGGAAGTGCGCGCCGCGGCACTGAAGCGGCAGGCGAAGCAGGCCGAGCGCTACCGGCTGCTGACCGACCAGATCAAGGTGGCCGAAGCCCGGTTGATCTATGCGCGCTGGCGCGATGCCGCCGCGGCGGCGGATGCGGCGCGCAAGGAAGCCGAAGCCGCCGAAGCCGCGGTCGCGCGCGCGAGCGAAGCCCATCGCGGCACCGTCGCATGGCAGGCACAGGCGGTGCAGGTGCTGGCCGACAAACGGTCCGCCGCACAGGCCGCGCGCGAAAAAGCGTCGGAAGCGGGCCATATATTGGCGACGCTGCGCAGCGAACGCGCCGCGCTCGACCGGCGGATCGCCGAACTTGCCGCGCAGAAGGAACGCATGGTGCAGGATCGCGAGCGCGAAGGCGCGCTGGCGAACGATGCGGCGGATGCGCTGGCGCGGCTCGGCGAAGAAGCGAAGCTGCTCGATGCCCGGGTCTCGACCGCCGAAAAGGACCGCCCGGGGCTCGAACGGCGCGTGCTCGATGCCGAAGCCGCGGCCCGCGATGCCGAAGTGAGCCTGGCCAAGGCGATGGCGGCACAGGCCAGCGAGCAGGCCGAGGCGCGTGTCGCCCAGGCCGCGCTGGGCAATGCGCGCGCACGGCTGGAGCGCGCCGAGCGCGAAGCGGCGCGGCTGGCGGGCGAACGCGACGGACTGGGTGACGAGGCCCCGTTGATCGCCGCGCGCGATGCTGCGGTGGCGACGCGCGAAGCGGCGGAGGCCGAAGCCGCTGCCGCAACCGTTGCGATCGGTGACGCCGAACGGCGGCGCGACGAGGCGGCGACCGCGCGCCAGGCGGCGGAAAGTGCGACGGCGGCGGCCAAAGCCGGTCTTTCGGCATTGGAGAGCGAAGCCAAGGCGCTCGTCCGCGCGGTCGAGCAGGGCGGCAACAAGGATCGGCTGCTCGACAAGATCAAGGCGGCGCCGGGCTATGAACGCGCGCTGGCGGCCGCGCTCGGCGACGATCTCGATGCCGGCATGTCCGCCGAGGCGAAGCGCTATTGGGCCGGGGCCCAGCCCGTAAGCGGCGACCCGGGGCTGCCCGCCGGCACGAGGCCGCTCGCAGAACATGTCCAGGCCCCCGAAGCGTTGGCACGCCGGCTGGCGCAGATCGCGGTGGTCGAAACAGATGACGGTGCGCCGCTCGCCGTCGGGCAAAGGCTGGTCACGCTGGCCGGCGTGCTCCGGCGCTGGGACGGCTATGTCGCGACCGAAGGCGGTGCAGCCGCCGCCGAACGGCTGATCCGCCTGAACCGGCTTGCCGAGATCGAGGATCTGCTGCCCGAGGCGCAGGCGGCCGTCACGCGCGCGGGCGAGGATGCGGATACGGCGCGCGCGGCGGTGGAGGCCGCACGGGCCGCGGCCGATGCGGCACGCGCGACGCTTGCCCGCGCCGAACAGGCGGCGCGCAATGCCGCGCGCGAAGAGGATCAGGCCAACGGCCAGATCGAGCGGCTGGCGGCCCGGCGCGGCGAGATGGTCGAACGGATCGGGCGCGCCAATGCCGAAACCGGCGAGGCGCAGGACGAGGTCCGCCGTGGCGAAAGCGCCGTTGCCGCGCTGCCCGACGGATCGGCCACAGCACAGCAGGTCGCCGCGCTGCAGTCGGTGAACGAAGCCGCGCGCAGCGCCGTCGCGCATCTGAAAGCCGAAAGCGCGACGATCGACCGCGCCATCGCCACCGATCGCGAGCGGCTGTCGGCGGCGCAGGCCGAAGCCAAGGGCTGGCGCGCGCGCGCTGGCGAGGCGGCCCGACGCATCGAGGAAATGGCGAAGCGCAGCGAGGCGGCGGAGAAGGAAGCCGCGTCGCTTGCAAAAGCGCCCGCCGCACTCGACGCGAAGATCGCGACGCAGGAAGAATCGAGCCGCACGCTCACCGCCGCATCGGAAACGCTGTTGGTCGAGGAGCGCGAGGCCGATACGGCTCTACGCAAATCCGAAGCCGCGCTTGCCGAGGCAGGCGAGGCGCTCGCCGTGGTCCGTGAGGCGCGCGCAGGCGCGGTCGCGCGCGCCGAGAATCAGGAACAGCGCCGGGTAGAGATGGGGCGCATTTCGGGCGAGCGTTTCGAATGCCCGCCCCCGGTGCTGCCGGAGAAGATCGGTTTCGCCAGCGCCGATGTCGGCGATGCCGACACCGAATCGGCGCGCAACGACCGGCTGGTGCTCGATCGCGAAAGGATCGGGCCGGTCAATCTGATCGCCGAACAGGAATTGTCCGAACTGGAGGCCGAACGCACGACATCGGCGGCCGAGCGCGAGGAACTGGGCCAGGCGGTCAATCGGCTGCGCGGATCGATCGGCAGCCTCAACCGCGAGGGGCGCCAGCGGCTGCTTGCCGCGTTCGAGGCGGTCGACGGACATTTCCGCCGGTTGTTCACGACGCTGTTCAACGGCGGCCAGGCGCATCTCGAACTCGTCGATTCGGACGATCCGCTCGAAGCCGGGCTGGAGATCATGGCGCAGCCCCCGGGCAAGAAGCTGTCGACGCTCACCTTGCTGTCGGGCGGCGAACAGGCACTGACCGCGGTCGCCCTGATCTTCGGCCTGTTCCTGACCAATCCGGCGCCGATCTGCGTGCTCGACGAAGTCGACGCCCCGCTCGACGACGCCAATATCGAGCGCTTCTGCGACCTGCTCGACGTGATGGTGGGTGAGACCGAGACGCGTTACCTGATCGTGACGCACAATGCCGTGACGATGAGCCGCATGCATCGTCTGTTCGGCGTGACGATGATCGAACGCGGCGTCAGCCGGCTGGTCTCTGTCGATCTCGGCGGCGCCGAACAATTGCTGGCGGCGGAATGATCGGCCGCGATACCGGATCGAAGTGGAGCATCATCCCATGCGCATCGCCTTCCTCCTTTTTCCCGACGTCACCCAGCTCGACCTGACCGGGCCGGCGCAGGTGCTCTCGCGGATCGGCGACGTGTCGGTCGAGCTGGTCTGGAAGACGCGCGATCCGGTGCGGACCGATGCGGGATTTCCACTGCTGCCGACAGCCACTTTCGACGAGATCGAGAGCGCCGACATTCTCTGCGTGCCCGGCGGATTCGGCACCGTCGCGGTGATGGAGGATACGGAAACGCTCGACTGGGTGCGCCGCATCGCGGCCGACGCCCAATGGGTAACGAGCGTCTGCACCGGATCGCTGATCCTCGCCGCCGCAGGGCTGCTCAAGGGCTATCGCGCCGGATGCCATTGGGCGTCACGCCACCAGCTCGAATGGTTCGGCGCGATTCCCGTGGCGGAGCGCGTGGTGTTCGACCGCAATCGCGTGACGGGCGGCGGGGTTACCGCGGGCATCGATTTCGGCCTGTCGCTTGCCGCCGCGATCCGCGGCGAAGCGCATGCCCGTTTCATCCAGCTCAGCCTGGAATATGATCCTGCCCCACCCTTTGATTCGGGATCGCCCGACAAGGCGACGCCCGAAACCCTCACCGCCTATCGCGCGCTGGTGGCGAAACATGCGCCAGGACGCGAGGACAAGGTGAAGGCGATCGCGGAAGCGTTGGGGTTTGCAGGGGAAGATCCCGGCGTTTCTGGCTGAACCGTTCAGTCAATCGCACCGTTGTCCCGAGCCCTGTCCTGAACGCCTGTCGAAGGGCTCGGGACAAACGGGCATTATTGCATTTGCGTTGGCCCAGCCACGCTTCGCGCCGCCATACGCAATTCATCGACGAAGCGCGCACGCTCCGCTTCCACATCGCCCTGCATGCGCAGCAGATAGCTGGGATGGATGGTGATCCAGCCCTCACCGCCATCGGGCAGGTCGAGCGCCCTGCCCCGGCTTTCGCCGATCTTCATCGTCCGGCCGAAGATCGATTGCGCCGCGGTCGCGCCCAAGGCCACGGTCACTTTGGGCCGGATCAATAGAGCTTCCTGCTCGATCCACCATTTGCAGGCCTTGATCTCGCTGGTCAGCGGACGCTGATGGATGCGGCGCTTGCCGCGCTGCTCATATTTGAAATGCTTGACGGCGTTGGTGACATAGACCTTGCCGCGATCGATCCCGGCGGCCGTCAGCGCCTCGTCGAGCAGCTTGCCGGCCGGCCCGACAAATGGGCGGCCCTGCTGATCCTCCTGATCGCCGGGCTGTTCGCCGACCAGCATGATCTCGGCATCGAGCGGCCCTTCGCCGAAGACGGTCTGCGTCGCATATCTGTGGAGGTCGCAGCGCGTGCAACCCGCAGCTTCCTCGCGGAGCGCTGTCCAGGCCGCGCCGATATTGGTCGGCGCCGTCGCCCTGGCCGTCCGGATCATGCCACTCTCCCGCGCCTGCGCGCCTGCGATCAACTGCGGCACCAACGCGGTTTCGGGCATGTTGTGCCAATATTTTCGCGGCATTTCCTTCAACATCATGCCGGGCTTCAGCCGCGCCGGATTGAAGATCGACGCATAATAGGTCTTCCATACCGCTTCGACCGGATCGTCGCCCGGCGCATCCTCGCGGCGCGCGGCCGGCCCTTCCGACAGGATATCGCCATCCCAGTGCAACGAGAGTTCGGGCGTCAGGATCGACCAGCGCATATTGGGGAAGCGACGCACGAAGAAACCGGCATTGGCGCGCACGATATGATGCTCGGGCTCGAACCAGGCGACGAAACGCGTGGTATCGGCTTCGGCCACTTCGCGGAAGCGCAGGAAAGCGCGCATCTTGTGGATGTCGCGCCGCACCGATCCGGCCATATGTTCCAGCCGCCTGATCAGCGGATCGGCGCGATCCTCGATCAGGCCCGGTTGGCTCAGCAACAGCAGCAATAAAGTGTAGAGCAAGGCGAAACGTTCGGCATCGCGATGCAGGATCGCGGTTTCGGCGAGCTCGAGAAAGGGGCGCGGCACCGAAAAGGCGGCCTGCGCCATCGGGATCACCGGTATATCCGCGAACAGATCGACCGGGGTTTCACCCACCTGCCAGACGATATCTGCCGGTGAGATGCCGGCAAGAGCCAGCGTCCGCGCGTCGCGCCGCCAACCTTCGAAATCATCTTCGCCGGCCAGCGACGCGACACGCATTCCCGTCTATTTCGCCCGTTCGAGTTCGGCCGGCTTGCGCCGCTTGAAGACTTCGGCGAGCTGGACTTCCTCTTCGCCGGTCAATTGCTTCGCCGCGTCGGGAAACATCTCTTCCTCTTCCTCGTCGATATGATGCTCGTAGCGATGACGCATCGCGCGAAAGCGCGTCAGCCAGCCGGGCGACGAGAATTCCATCTCGTCGAGCTCCTCGAGGAAATCGTCGATCTCCTTATGCTCCGACACCGAATGCTGGGCGTCCTCGCGCAGGTCGGGTTTGGCGAGCATCGTCGCGTAAAGCGATTCCTCTTCAGCCGCGGCATGCGCGGTGACTTCGACGCGAAACGCCTCGAACAGCGCGCGGCGCTCTTCGCTGTCGCCTTTGGTCTCGTCGATCTTCGCCAGCATCGTGCGATGCCGGTCATGATCCTGCTTCAGTCGTTCGAAGATTTCGGCGTTTGCCATCGATATGCCTCCGTTCAGTTCGGAGGTTCAACGGCCAGACCTGCGTCCGGGTTCAACCGATCAGGCGATAGAGCCCGCTCCAGAGGAAAGGTACGATCACCGCCGCCACCCAGAGCAGGCCCGCCGCGCGGCGAAAGGCACCCGCATCGGGGCGGGCAATCCAATAGGCCTCGAAGCGCGCCATCAGCGGAATCACGGCCATCACCGGCAGCACGAGCGCGATCATATGCAGCGGCGCGGCATGCCCCGACGCGGCGGCGAGGCACAATATGTGCAACAGCGCGAACACGATCAGCGCGCCCGCGCTGTTGTTCGACACACGCCGCTTCCAGATATCGCGATCGAACGGTTGGGATGCCATGTCTTCTCCCTCGACTCGGCCCTAATGAAGCCGAGTCGGAGCGCCATGGCAAGACGGCATGAATGCGACGATCCGAATCGCTCATGCGTCGAACAGTTCCAGCTGTTTGCGCTTCGGCCTCACCAGCGGACGCAGGTCCGCGGCATCGGCCAAAGCGACCGGTCGCCAGTCCTCCGCGATCAGGAACGGTCGAAGCTTCGTGACCGAGACGGTCAGCCGCGCAAGATCCGCAAGGCCCAGCCGGCGCCAGCGCCGCGCGGTCAGGATCGCGTCCACCGCCTTCACGCCCAGCCCCGGAATCCGGAGCAGCATCGTGCGCGGCGCGCGGTTGACGTCGACCGGAAAGCGATCGCGATGCTTGAGCGCCCAGGCAAGCTTGGGATCGATATCGAGCGGCAGCATGCCGCTATCGTCGGCGGCGGCGACAACCTCGTCGGCCGCGAATCCATAGAAGCGGATCAGCCAGTCGGACTGATAGAGCCGATGCTCTCGCATCAGCGGCGGACGACGCAAGGGCAGCACCGCGCTGGCATCGGGGATCGGGCTGAATGCCGAATAATAGACGCGGCGTAGCGCGAAACGATCGTAAAGGCTGTTCGCACGCATCACGATGTCGCCATCGGTCGCAGCGTCTGCGCCGACGATCATCTGGGTCGACTGGCCGGCCGGCGCGAAATCCGGCGCGTGCCTGTAATGCGCGCGCGCATCGGCGGTATCGACGATCGCGGCCTTCAGCCCCGCCATCGCCCCTTCGATCCGCACGCCCGATTTCTCGGGCGCCAGCCGCTTGAGGCCGCGCTCGGTGGGCAGCTCGACATTGATCGACATGCGATCGGCATGAAGCCCTGCTTGATGGATCAGGTCTGGATCGGCGTCGGGGATCGTCTTGAGATGGATATAGCCGCGAAAATCATGATCCTCGCGCAGCGATCGCGCCACCTCGACGATCTGCTCCATCGTATAGTCGGACGATCGGATGATGCCCGAGGAGAGGAACAGCCCCTCGATATAGTTGCGCCGGTAGAAAGCGAGCGTCAGATCCACCACCTCCTTCGCAGTGAAGCGCGCGCGCCGCACGTTCGAACTCTTGCGGTTGATGCAATAATGGCAGTCGAAGATGCAGCTGTTGGTCAGCAGGATCTTGAGCAGCGAGATGCAGCGGCCGTCGGGCGCATAGGCATGGCAGATTCCCATGCCCTCGGTCGAACCGATCCCCTTGCCCCTGGCCGAGTCGCGCTTAACCGTTCCCGACGACGCGCAGGACGCGTCGTATTTGGCGGCATCGGCAAGGATTTCGAGCTTCTGGCGGACATCGAGCTGGGACATGTGTTCACTATATGTTCTTAAAGTCCGCCTGTCGCTGATTTTGATCAATCCGAAGGCGGATCGGGTCGGCGATGATCCAGTTCGGATCGAACCGGATCATCACCGAATATCCCTTGTTTGCCGTGGTTCCGAGCCACTTCAGAACCCGATCCGCCCCGCCATGCCCGGCTTCGCGCGCGCCTCGGCTTCGAGCAGCGCGACGACGACATGCGGTTCCAGCCCGGTGCTGAAGCGAAGCTGGCGCTTCACCACGGCGAAATCGCCGGGCGTCAGATTCTCCGGCATCGGCATGCCGGTCGGCGCCGGCATGCCGAAAAAGCGTTCGAACGCCCGTGCCGCGCGGGCCCGTGACAGCGGCCCAAGCGACAGCTTGAACACGAAACGCCGAAGCGCCGCGGGGTCGAGCCGTCCGGGATGGTTGGTCGCCGCGAACACCGGCAGGCCGTGCCCGTCCAGCCAGGTCAGCAATTCGTTGACCTGGGCCACTTCCCACGACCGCGTCGCGTCCGCCCGATCGAATAGCAGCGAATCGACCTCGTCGAACAGCAGCACCGCACCCTCGCGCCGTGCATCCTCAAAGGCGTCGGCGATGTTGCGCTCGGTCTCCCCCACCCATTTACTCAGTACGTCCGACGTCCGCTTGACGTGTAGCGGACGATCGAGCCCGCGCGCGACATGGCCGACCAGCGCGGTCTTGCCGGTGCCGGGCGGGCCGGTGAGCAGCATCGTGAAATCAACGGGCGCACCGGGTGCGGTCAGCCGTTCGATCAGATCGGCCACCGGCGGATCGCTCTCGAACAGGTCGAGATCGAGCAGCGGCTTCGCCGTTTCACGCGGCATCCCCTCTTCGTCACGCAGCCCGCGCACCAGCGCCCCGGCAACCATCGCGGCCTCCGCAGCATCACCGCCGGCGATCCGCGCCGAGCGCAGCGCGACGCGTGCGATGCTGGGCAGTTCGACCGCGTCGCGCGCAAGGCCGGCCAGCGGCTCAGCCGCACCCGGCATCTCCTCCAGCGCGGCGATGCGCGACAGGACGCGCATGCGATCGCGTCCGCGCGGATGATCGAGCTTCAGCACGAAGCTCATCCGGCGCAGATGCGCGGCATCGATCCGCGAGATCGCATTGCTCGTCCAGATCACCGGAATCGCATTGGTTTCCAGCATCCGGTTGATGAAGATCTTCGAACCCATGCGGGCGTCGGAATAGCCGCTGCCGCCCTGCCGCGTGTCGCCGATCAGATCCTCCATCTCGTCGAACAGCAGCAATGTACCGCCACGCCGCTCCAGCGCGCGCTGGGCGCGACGAAGCGCCGAGATGCGGTCGAAGCGTGACGGTTCGTCACCATCCTCGTCGACTTCGCCCACGGCATGGAGCGCGGCCCCGGCCGCCGCTGCCAACGTCCGCGCCAGCTCGGTCTTGCCCGTACCCGGCGGGCCATGGATCAGGATGTTGACCCCGGGTTCGCGCCCCGCGACAGCTCCCTTGAGCAGCCGCACGAGCAGATCGGCCTCGGCGACACCCGCAAAATCGTCGAGCGTCAGCACCGCGCCCTGCCGCGGGCCGGCAAGTGCATCGGCCAGCCAATCGGGTTCGGGAACGCCGCGATTGAGCAGCCGCTCGAACGTCCAGCTCAGATCGAGGTCGACGCCGCCGAGCGACTTCATCGCCACTTCGAGCAGCCCGAGCCCGACCGGCAGGCTGGTGCGCACCGCAAAGGCGGCACGCCCCCGTTCGGCACCGGCCAGCATGCCGAACACCACCGGCATGTCCGCGCGTTCCTTTTCCAGCACGGCACGCAGTTCGGTCAGCCGGTTGGCACGATGGAAACCGATCACGGCGACAAGCAGCGCCCGATCGAAACCGTCGAGCGACAGCACGTCGGCGATCGCCTCCGCCAGCCGCAACGGCGTGCCCGGTGCTTCGCCCGCCGGAATCCGGCCGGCGAAACCCTCGATCGACTCCCAGTCGATGGCCTCGGGCGCTTCGCCCGCAGGCCACAGCCAGTCGCGTCGTTTCTCCATCCATTCGACCAGCGCCTTTCCGGCGCCGGAATCCGCTTCGATATGTTCGCGCAGCAGCAGGATCATGCCCCGCGCAAGGTCTTTCTCGCCCATGTCTTCACCCGGTCCACCCGTCGGACGCAAAGGTGCCGCAGGCATTGGTTCTCTGAATTTTTCGGGATGATTGCAGCCAGGTCCACGGACCCGGCCGAGGACGCGACTAGCGCTTCGGCGAGGTCCGGACGGCTGCGGGGATCAATCCCGACAGATAAAAGCGTCCGAACATTGCAGTTCCTTTCGCTCACCGGGATTGGCGAGCGGGCGGGTCGTTAATCGCACGTAACGTTAAAGTCAATCAGCCCGAATGGGGTGCCCGCTTCAGCAGATCGGCGGGATACGCGGCATTCGCGGCGACCATCGGGCGGTTTTATCCAGCGTCGTTCGCTTCTCCGCCAAGCTCGCGTGCGCGCACCGCCAACCTTACCGCCTCGTCGATCAGCAGCGCCGCCATATCCGGCTGTGTCTCGCGAACCGCGATGGCCAGACAATTTTCCGCTTCACGCCGCAACTTTCCGGAGCGCTGCAACCGCCGCGCACCACCGATATTCATTCCGCTCATGGCCTGTAGAATGGACGGCACGGTCGGGAGTTCCGGATCGCGCCGACGGTTCGTCGCATAGCCGAACCGGAAGAGCGGAGTGGGCATCCGCCGACAAAATGACTAGCGTTTCAAGCACATCACAATTCGCGAGGATCGTCCGATGCGCCGCTGGTTCTTGACCGCCCTGCTCCTGTCCGCCCATCCCGCCACGGCTGCACCCGCCGACGATTTCAAGCGGCTGCAGAGCGACTACGAGGCCTGGATGCTGCGCGAATCGCCGACACTGGCGACATCGCTCGGGGTGCGCGATTATGACGATCGCATCCGCGACATCAGCCTGGCGGCGGCCGACCGGCGCACGAGCGACAATGCGGCATTCCTGAAGCGGCTCGATGCGATTCCGGACGCGAGCCTGTCCGCCGCCGATCGCGTCAACAAGGCGATCCTGCGCCGGACCTTCACCGAGGCCGTCGAGGAAAATCGTTTCGGCCAGCGCACCATGCTCTTCACCACCTATTATGGCTGGCACCAGGGTTTCGCGAGCATGGCGGACGACCTGCCCTTTCGCACGCGCGCAGATTATCAGAGCTATCTGGCCCGCATCGCCCAATATCCGAAACTCAACGACGAAGCGCTGAAGATCACCGGGCAGGCAGTCGATGGCGGCTATGTCCTGCCCTGCATCGCGCTCAAGGGCTATGAAAAGGGGATCATCGGCGTCGTCTCCGCCGATCCGGAGAAATCGCGCTTCTACGCGCCCTTCCTGAAACCCCGCCCCGTCGACATGTCCGACGCCGACTGGACGGCGATGAAGGCCCGCGCCCGCGCGATCGTGACCGATGTGCTCAATCCGGCCTACACCAGGCATCATGATTTCTATGTCGGCACCTATGCGAAGAAATGCGCGAAGGCACCGGGCATATCGGCGCAGCCGGGTGGTGCCGCCTATTACGCCTTTCGCATCCGTCAGGAGACCACGACCGATCTGAGCGCCGATGCGATCCACCGGATCGGGCTAAGCGAAGTCGCGCGAATCCGGGCGGAGATGGACGAGGTCGCCAGAAAGGCGGGCTTCGCCAGCCGCGAGGCGATGATCGCCGATATGCGCACCAACCCGAAATATTTCGCGAAGACGCCCGAAGAACTGCTCGAAAAATCGGCGCGCATGGCCAAGACCATCGACGGCATGATGCCTGGCCTGTTCGGAAAGCTCGCGCGGCTGCCCTATGGCATCCGTCCGATCCCCGCCGAGACGGCGGAGGGCACCACCACCGCCTATTACAGCGCCGGATCGCCGGTAACGGGGATTTCGGGCACCTATTATGTCAACACGTCCAAGCTCGACCAGCGGCCCTTCTGGGAGATTCCGGCGCTGACCAGCCATGAGGCGGTGCCCGGCCATCATCACCAGATCGCGCTCCAGCAGGAACTCGATATCCCGCTGTGGCGCCGCTACGGCAACGGCTTCACCGCCTTCACCGAGGGCTGGGGGCTCTATTCGGAGCGGCTGGGCATAGAGACCGGCATCTACGACACGCCGCAAAAGGATATGGGCCGGCTGTCATACGAGATGTGGCGCGCGTGCCGTCTCGTCGTCGACACCGGCATCCATGCCAAGGGCTGGAGCAAGGATCAGGCCGTCGCCTTCATGAAGGACAACAGCGCACTGACCGACGCCAATATCGATGCCGAGGTCAATCGCTACATCACCTGGCCGGGCCAGGCGCTGGCCTACAAGCTGGGCGAGCTCAAGATCCGCGACCTGCGCGGCCGTGCCGAAAAGGCGCTCGGTCCGAAATTCGACCTGCGACGCTTCCACGATGCCGTGCTCGGCCAGGGCGCGGTACCGCTCGACGTGCTCGACGCGCAGATCGAAGACTGGATCGCGGCGGAGAAGAGAGGCTGACGCTCTCCTCCCTATGCCGCAGGCATGGGGAGGGGGACCAGCCGCAGGCTGGTGGAGGGGAAATGCGATCTATCCGCCAATATTGATTCAGCCGCCGCTCTCGCGGCGCTTCCCCTCCACCACGCGACCATGTCGCGCGGTTCCCTTCCCCATCGCTACGCGATAGGGAGGAGAGGGCCTTATTTTGGCTCTTTCGCCGCCTCTGCGTCGCGCGCGGCTTTCGCCGCTTCCTCGGCCTTCACCCGCGCTTCGATCGCTTCCGAATCGGCATCGATCCGGCCGACCCGCGCCTCGCGGGCTTCCTCGACCAGCGCGACCCAGTTGGTGCCGTCGCCTTGTGCACGCTCGGCCCGCGCCTGACGGACGAGCTGGTTGAAACAGCCGCTGGTGCCGCCCGAACCGGTGGGCGTGCAGCTGCCGATGCCGTTGCGTCCGACATATTCGAGCGACTGGGCACGCGCGCCCCAGGCGGCGTTCTCGGGCGCATTGGGATTGCTGCGCAACGGTTTGGGAATGCGATAGGGATCGGTCCGGCGCTCGCAGATCACGATTTCGTCGGCATTGCCCTTGGGACAGGGCTGATCGCCATAGACGATGACCTGGTTGATTTTCTCATTGTCCGGATCGGGCACGGCCTGGGCGTGCGCGGCGGCGGGCGCGAGAGCGAGGATCAGTATCGGGGCCAGGATGCGCATCGTCATTGTTCGTCGTCCTCGTCTTGATCCACATCGCTCAACGGGCGATCATTTGCACTCGGGATCGCATTGTTGGCCGCGCGCTGGGCGCGGCGATCGGCCTGGGCTTCACGCAGGAACTGGGCATAGCATCCCGTCCAGCCCGCGGGCCCAACCACCGAGCATTTGCTGATTCCGGTCGGCGATGCCTCATTGAGCGCTTCCGATCTGACCGCCCAGCTCTCATTGGCGTTGCCCGGCGCGACTTCCTGTTCGCGGAAGCGCTTGGGCACGCGGTAGCGCTCGCTTTCCGGCCGCCTGGGGCAGACGATGATTTCCTCGCCTTCCTTCGCGACAGGACAGGGATCGTCGCCATAAACGACGATCACGCGCTGGTCCTGCGCGTGCGCAGGCACCGCAGCCGTCGCGCCGCCAAGGGCGGTCAGGGCGACGGCAATGAGGAACGCGCTACGCATGAAACCGGTCCTTCTTCACTCCAGGAACGCGCGGGCGCTCCATAATCTCCGTCAGATCCGCTTCGACAGCGCGATCGCGGCACGGCATCCCAGGCGGATCGCAGCACTCAGCACCGGATAGGCGGGCGCCCGCTCGGCGCCGGCGGCAAGCGCCTGGTCGCGATGCTCGATCTCTTCCGCGCGGAACTCGGCGATCGCGTCCGACAATTCGGGATCGCTGTCTCCCAGTTCCTCGAGCTGTTCGCGGTAATGATTGTCGATCTCGGTCTCGATCGCCGCGGTGCAGGCCATCGCCGCCTCGGGGCCGATCGCCGCGGTGGCGGCGCCCAGCCAGAAGCCGGCCACGTCCCAGATCGGCTGAAGCAGGGTCGGACGCACGCCGCGCGCCGCGATCATCGCGTCGAAATGACGACGATGGCGTTCTTCCTGCGCCGCCATGCCGGCGACCAGCCGCGCGGCGGGGGTGCGATCGCCCATCACCGCCATCTGCCCGGCATAGATGCGGGTCGCGCCATATTCACCCGCCTGGTCGACGCGCAGCATCGACGCGGTATCGGGCTTCGACAGGCCGGTCATGACTTGCGTGCCTTTGCCATCAGGCCGAATATGGTGAGCGCGGCACCGATCGAAAAGATCGCGTTGAATCCGGCGAGCGAAATGCCCGCCAGCGTCCATTGCGCCTCGTCACAGCGAACCACGGGCGCCTGCATCAGGTTGCGCAGCATGTCGTCGACGCTGCCGCCCGAATCGGCGATGCTTGAACAGGTCGTCAGCCCTTCCCACCAGCCATATTCGACCCCGGCATGGAAAACGCCGATCGCGCCGCTGGTCAGGATCGCAAGCGCCGCCAAGGCCAGGAACAACCGGCCAATGCCCTGCCCGCGCAGCAGGATGGCGAGCAGCGCCAGCGGAATCGCGGCATAATGCGGCCAGCGCTGCCAATGGCACATCTCGCACGGATAGAGACCGCCGAAATATTGCGAGCCGAGCGCCCCGGCCATCAGGAGCACCGGCGTCAGCAATGCGACGGCGCGAGCGAGTTTGAGGCGATCCATCAGCAACCTTCTTCATGTCGCACCGCAAACGGCGCGCCCGGCACCATGGCGATTGCCAGCTGTCTCCGGGATGACCGGACCGAAAAATATGCGCGTTCGTTCAGCGGCGACCGCCGGGCCGCGCCGCGGCGCTCGCCACCACCATCGGCTTGCGCGACCGGGCAACCGCCTTGATCGCATAGTCGAGCTGGAAATCGGTGACTCCGGCTTTCTTGAGCTGTTCGGCGGTCTGGGTGAAACGCGGATCGTCCTTCGAATCGTCCTCGAGTACCGTGTTGTCGACCTTGGCCTCGTTGATCAGGTGGCGCTTGAGGTCGGCTTCGCGGAAGCGCGGGCGGGTCTTGTAGTCGGGATCCGAAAGCTGCGGCACGAGCAGGTCGGGCTCGATGCCGCCTTCCTGCACCGAACGGCCCGACGGCGTGAAATAACGCGCCGTGGTCAGGCGCAGCGCCGTGGTGTCGGTCAGCGGCAGCAAGGTCTGGACCGAGCCCTTTCCGAAGCTGCGTTCACCCATCACGACCGCGCGATGATGATCCTGCAATGCGCCAGCGACGATCTCGGCGGCGGAGGCCGATCCCGAATCGACGAGCACGACGATCGGCAGACCGCGCGCCATATCGCCGGGCCGCGCGTAGAAACGCTCGATATCGCCCTTCTCGCGTCCGCGCTGCGAGACGACCTCACCGCGCTCGAGGAATATGTCGGAGACCTCGACCGCCTGATCGAGCAATCCGCCCGGGTTCGAGCGCAGATCGACGACATAGCCGAGCGGCGGCGCGCCAAGCGACTTCTCGATGCCCACCACCGCGGCGCGGACGCTGTCGGCCGTCGTCTTGGAGAAGCCGTTGATGTTGATGATGCCGACGCGATCTTTCACTTCCCATTTCACCGGCTTCAGCTCGATGATCTCACGGGTCAGCGTCACGTCGAACGGCTTTTCGCGGCCGGGACGGACGATGGTGAGGGTGATGGTCGTGCCCGGCCGGCCACGCATCTGATCGACTGCGTCGTCGAGCGTGCCGCCGAAGATCAGCGTCTTGCCGATATGGGTGATGTAATCGCCCGCCTTGATCCCGGCGCGGAAGGCCGGCGTATCCTCGGTCGGCGTGATCACCTTGACTGCGCCGTCCTCCATCGAGACGGTCAGCCCCAGGCCGCCATAGGCGCCATCGGTCTGGGTCCGCAGATTCTCGAAATCGCGCGCGTCGAGATAGGAGCTGTGCGGATCGAGTGCGGCAAGCATGCCGTCGATCGCGCCCTTGAGCAGGGTCTGATCGTCGACCTGCTCGACATATTTGCTGCGCACCTCGTCGAACACCGCGATGAACTGGTCGAACTCGCGCCAGGTCTTGGCGTCGACCGCGGCCATGCTCGCGGTCGTCGCCGGGACAAGCGCGATCGCGGAAACGGCGATGGCGGCGTGGATGATCGATTTGGACATCTGCAACAGGCTTTCCAAACTTTAGATTCCCAGACTTCTGATCGCGAGCATACAGGCTTTTGCCTTTCCCGAAAACCGGCGGGCAACGACCCGATACAGACTCGCGGCCTTTTCGACCGAATCTCAGCCGACGAGCGGCGTGATATCCACCGGACGTCCGTTGCGACGCAGTTCCACCGTCACTCTCGGGCGCCCCGCCCCGGCGCGGCCGATCGGGCTGCCCTGGGTCACGGCATCCCCCACCTTGACATCGAGCGCCGCCAGATTGGTGATCAGCGAGGTCCAGCCCTGGCCATGATCGACGATCACGATCTTGCCGAAACCCCGATAATCCGAGGCATAGGCGATGCGCCCACGCGTGGGTGCCACCACCTGCGCGCCCGCCTGCGTCTCCAGCGTCAGCCCCTTGGCACGGACGCCCGAAGCGGACACCTCGCCCAATCCGGTCACCACCTCTCCAAGCACGGGCAACCGATAGGGCGGATTGCGCGGCTGCGCGATGCGCGGATCGTCGGGTGGAGCCTGCACGCCGCCCGGGCGTACGGGGCGCAGCAGCGGCCCGGGCAGGCTCTGCAGCGCTTCGCGAATGCCTGCCTGCGCGTCGAGCGCGGACATCAGGTCGACAATGTCGCGCGCCTTCTCACCCAGCGCGATGGCGCGATCCGATTCGAACATCGCGCCGTCGGCGAACTGGCGCGACCGCTGGCGGTGCGTCGCCTCCAGCCTGGCCAGCGCCTGGCGCTCCGACTGGAGACGTTCACGGCCCTTGCGCAGCGACAGCGCGGCCAAATCGGCGCTGCGGCGCAAAGCCCGGCTGCGCGCGATCTCGTCGCGCAACCCGCTCGTCCGCTGTTCCACGACCGGTACGATCGTCGCCAGCAGCGAACGGACATGGACGAGATCGGCAGTCGACCCCGGCTGGACCAGCGCCAGCGCGGCCGGACGCCGCGCCATCGTCTGGAGTGCAGCGGTCAGCCGGACGATCGGTTGCTGGCGCTCGGCCAGCCGCATGCGCTGTGCCGCCTGGAGCCGGGCGAGGATGCGGATCCGTGCTTCGGCAGCGGCGATATCGGCCTCTGCCGACTGGATGCGCGCCGCGACCGCGGCGGCCTGCGCCTCGGCACGCACGGCCTCATCGCGTTCGCTCGCCGCGTCGCGTTCGAGCTGTGCCGAGCGCGCGGCCGCGGTCGCGGCATCGCGGCGCGCCTTGACCAGGGCGCGTTGTTCCTCGGCGATCGTCGTCGCCGCGGGGGCGTGGACGGCCAGCCCCAGCGTCGCCACCACGGCAAGCACCAGGGCAGGAAAGAGGATCGCGCGCGTCACGCGCTTATCCTTCGCGGTGATAGGGGTGGTTGGCAAGGATGGCGGTGGCGCGCCAGAGCTGCTCCGCCAGCATCGCGCGCGCCATCAGATGCGGCCATGTCGCGCGGCCGAATGCGATCAGCAGATCGGCCTCATCGCGCGCCGCATTGTCGAAGCCGTCGGCCGCGCCGATCAGGAAGCGCGCCTCGCGGCGGCCATCGTCACGCCAGCGCTCGAGCCGGCGGGCAAAGTCCATCGAGCCGAGCTGTTCGCCCTTTTCATCGAGCATGATCAGGACGGTGCCCGGATCGCGGACCGGCATGCGCCCGCCGCTATCGGGCAATTCGGTGAGCTTGAACGGCCAGCTCAGCCGCTTCACATAGCGATCGACGAGCTCCGCTTCGGGGGAACGACCGATCCGGCCCCGCGCGATGATATGGAGAAGCACGTCGGTCTAACTCCACATCCCCAGCTCAAACGGTATTTCGGGCAGCCGCCCGAAATACGCTCACTCCTCGTTGGCAGCCGGCGCGTCGCCGAAATTCCACATCCGCTCGAGATTGTAGAAGCTGCGCACTTCGGGGCGGAACAGATGGACGATCACGTCGCCCGCGTCGATCAGCACCCAATCGGCATTGGGCAGCCCTTCGATGCGCGCGCTGCGGCCGCATTGCGCCTTGATCTTCTCGGCCAGCTTGGTCGCCATCGACGCGACCTGACGGGTCGAGCGGCCCGACGCGATCACCATGTGATCTGCGATGCTGCTTTTGCCGGCAAGCGGGATCGAGACGGTTTCGACCGCCTGATCGTCATCGAGCGATTCGAGGACGAGCCTGTGGAGCGCTTCGACCTCCTCGGGGCCGGAAGACGCCTTCGATGCGGAAGCGGGTAGGGGCAAGTGTATTCCTTCTAGGATATCGGCAATCGTGTGACGCGGTCGCGCGGAGCGCTAGCGGCGAAGTCACGATGCCAATGGGGATCTGCCTGTCGCAGACGGGTTGCGGAGGTTGGATCGGGGCGAAAGCGCAACAGCACGAGCGCCGGCAATCTCCAGTTGGTCCAGCTCAATCGCTGGCTAGCGGGCCGGACGAAGCGCCGCAGCCATCCCATAGCACCACCTGCATGGGCATCGCGATCATAGCCCGGACGAGCGATTACGGCAATCGGAACTATTCGTGCGATTTTCCGCCAGTCGCGCCAGCGGTGAAACTGGTCGAGATTGTCCGCTCCCATCAGCCAGATAAAGTCGTGTTTGGGATAGCGGCGGATGAGCGCGGCGAGCGTGTCGACGGTGTAGCGCGTCCCAAGCGTCCGCTCGATCGCGGTGGCGCGGATGGGCAGTCCGCGGCTCATCTTAAGCGCCGAACCGAGCCGTGCGGTCAACGGCGCCATGCCCTTTGCCGGCTTCAGCGGATTGCCCGGCGAAACCATCCACCAGATCTCGTCCAGCCCCAGCGCGTCGAGCGCGAAGCGGCTGATATGGCGATGCCCGCGATGCGCAGGATTGAACGAACCGCCGAGCAGGCCGATGCGCATCAGGGACGCGTCTGGCCGTTGCCCCGCACCAGCCATTTGTACGTCGTCAGCCCTTCGAGCGCGACCGGGCCGCGCGCGTGAAGCCGGCCGGTGGAGATGCCGATCTCGGCGCCCAGGCCGAATTCGCCGCCATCGGCGAACTGGGTCGAGGCATTGTGGATCACGATCGCGCTGTCGACCTCGCTCAGGAAGCGCTCGGCCGCCGCGTCGTCCTCGGTGACGATCGCGTCGGTATGGTGCGATCCATGCGCCGCGATATGCGCGATCGCGGCATCGAGCCCGTCGACCAGCGCGACCGAGGCGATGGCGTCGAGATATTCGGTATCCCAGTCCGCATCGGCGGCGTCGGTCACGCGGGCATCCAGCGCCTGCGTCGCCGCGTCGCCGCGCACTTCACAGCCCGCGCCGATCAGCGCATCGACCAAGGCTGCGGCGCCGACATAGTCGCTGTCGACCAGCAGGGTCTCCATCGCGCCGCACACGCCCGTTCGCCGCATCTTGGCATTGACGACGATGTCGAGCGCCTTGGCGGGATCGGCGGCGGCGTCGACATAGACATGGTTGATGCCGTCGAGATGCGCGAGCACCGGCACGCGCGCTTCCGCCTGGACGCGCGCGACGAGCGACTTGCCGCCGCGCGGCACGACCATGTCGATCAGCCCCGCCGCGCCGAGGATCGCGCCGACGGCCGCACGGTCGGTCACCGGCACGAGCTGGATCGCCGCTTCGGGCGCACCCGCCGCAACCAGTCCGCGCACCAGCGCCCGATGGATCGCGCGATTGCTCGCCATTGCCTCGGATCCGCCACGCAGGATCGCGGCATTGCCCGACATGAAGCAGAGCGCCGCCGCGTCGGCGGTCACATTGGGCCGGCTCTCATAGATGATCCCGATCACGCCCAACGGCACACGCACGCGCTGCAGGATCAGGCCGTTGGGACGCCGCGTCTCGTCGATGACCATACCGACCGGATCGCCCAGACCGGCGACCGCGGCCATGCCGTCGGCCATCGCCGCCAGTCGGCCCGAATCGAGCTTCAGCCGATCGAGCAGCGCCGACGACAGCCCTGCCGCCTCGGCACGCGCCATATCCTCGGCATTGGCAGCAAGGATGGCGGCTTCATCGTCGCGCACCGCATGCGCCGCCGCAACCAGCGCGGCCGCCTTTTGTGCGGCGGACATGGCCGCCAGCCGCCCCGCCGCCGCACGCGCGGCGGTCGCCATCTCCCGGATCAGCGCTTCGCAATCATGGCCCTCAGTCATGCCGGCGCGCCTAGCATGATCGATGACCGCACGAAATAGCGCTTCCCCGTCTCGTGCGGCGGCTGCTAGGAGCCGCTTCATGTCAGGGGGCATGGAAGCGGCGGGAGACGCGGTGACCGGAGGTCTGGTGGCGAATGCCGTCGAACCGCATGCCGGCACCCATGACGGCGACGCCGCACACGGCATCTGCCTCAATTGCGGTACGGCGCTTACCGGCCCCTATTGCCACGCCTGCGGCCAGCCTGGGCATATCCATCGCTCGCTCGCCGCGATCTGGCACGATCTCGCGCATGGCGTACTCCATTTCGAGGGCAAGATCTGGCGCACGCTGCCGATGCTCGCCTTCCGCCCCGGCGAACTGACCCGCCGCTATGTCCATGGCGAACGTGCGCGCTTCGTATCCCCGCTCGCACTGTTCCTGTTCTCGGTTTTCCTGATGTTCGCGGTGATCAACGCATTTGGCGGGCATCTCGAAACCTCCGAGCTGGATGTCACGAAGAATCCGCAATTGCAGGCGCAGGCAGCGAGCCAGGTCGAAATCCAGCGCAAGGGCGTCGCCAATGTCGAGCGCAAGATCGCGGAGGCCAGGGCTGCGGGCCAGGACACATCCGCGCTCCAGGAGAATCTGGGGACGCGCCGCGAGATGCTGAAGAACGCCGAGGCGGCCGCGCAAGGCAAGATGCCGAGCTTTGCCGACTTCAAGACCGGCTGGCCCAAACTCGACAAGGGCCTCGCCAAGGCCAATGCGAATCCCAATCTCGCGCTCTACAAGATCCAGTCCAATGCCTATAAATTTTCATGGGCATTGATTCCGATCTCGGTGCCGTTCGTCTGGCTGATGTTCCTGTGGCATTTCCGCCGGCGCGTGTACGATCACGCGATCTTCGTCACTTACTCGCTCGCCTTCATGTCACTGCTGACGATCCTGCTCACGGTGATGTGGGTGGGCGGCGTGAGCAGCGACGTGATCAGCGTGGCGGCGCTGATCATCCCGCCGGTGCATATCTATGCCCAGCTCAAGGGTGCCTATGAGATCGGACGGTTCGGCGCATTGATCCGAACCTTCCTGCTCATCATCTTCGCGTCTTTCGCGCTGGTGCTCTTCCTGCTGTTCCTGCTGGGACTCGGCATCTCGGGCTGATCGGTTTTTTGCGCCGCAGCACTGGCAATCGACGACCCAATGCGCCAAGTGCCCGCCATGGATACACCGGCGACCCAGGAAACGCCCGTGGCCGAGCGCCCCGGCCCGCGCGAGTTCATCGCTCTGATCGCGCTGATCATGGCGACGGTCGCGCTGGCGATCGATTCGATGATCCCGGCACTTCCCGCGATCGGCCGCTCGCTCGACATCGTGCACGACAATGATCGCCAGTTCGTGATCGGCGCCTTTCTGATCGGATTCGGCGTCTCGCAATTTTTCGTCGGTACATTGTCCGACCGGTTCGGCCGACGCCCCGTCCTGCTGATCTCGGTCGCCGGCTATGTGATTTTCAGCCTGGTGGCAGCTTTCGCGCCAAGCTTCGAGCTGCTGATCGCCGCACGCATGGCGCAGGGCGCGGGCGCGGCCGGCGGCCGGGCGCTGGTCGTCTCGATCGTGCGCGATCGTTATGTCGGCCGGCAGATGGCGCGGGTGATGAGCCTGGCCTTCATCGTCTTCATGGCGGCACCGGTGCTCGCGCCGAGCGTCGGGCAGCTCATCCTGCTGGTCGCGCCATGGCGCTGGATCTTCGTCGCACTTGCCGCGATCGGTGTGGTCATCCTGCTTTGGGCCGGAACGCGGCTGCCCGAGACCCTGCCCGCCGATCGTCGCATCACGATCACGCCGGCGGGGCTCGGCGCATCCTATGCGACGGTGCTGCGCGACCGCCAGTCCAACGGCTACACCCTGGCCGGCGCTTTCATCAACGGCGCATTGATGAGCTTCATTCATTCGGTCCAGCAGATCTTCGCGGATGTCTTCCACGCGCCCGGGATGCTGGCGCTGGTCTTTGGCGGTGTCGCCACGACGATGGCGGTGGGATCGCTGATCAACTCGCGGCTGGTCGTCCGGCTGGGGATGCGCTTCATCGGCCATTGGGCGTTGATCGGCTTCACGCTGTTCGGCGGCATCCACCTCGCCGTCGCTCTCTCAGGTCATGAATCGATGATCGGCTTCACACTGCTCCAGGCCGCGGCCATGGGCTGCTTCGGTCTGGCGGCCGCCAATTTCGGCGCGCTTGCAATGGAGCGCGTCGGCCATGTCGCCGGCACCGCCAGTTCGCTGCAGGGCGCTTTCTCGACGATCGTCGGCGCAACGATCGGCATCAGCGTCGGCCGCCTGTTCGACGGCACGACGATCCCGCTCTACACCGGATTCTTCCTGTGCGGACTCGCTGCGATCGGGGCCGTGCTCGTCACCGAACGCGGCCGGCTGTTCCGGCAGACGCCGCAGCCGGCCTGATCGATCATTCGGACAGGTCGTGGGTCAATGTGATCTCGGCCTTGAGCAGCTTCGAGACCGGGCAGTTCGCCTTCGCGCCCGCCGCGATCTCCGCAAATCGGTCAGCATCGATCCCGGGCACGCGCGCGGTGAGCGTCAGATCCGATCGGGTGATCGAGAAACCGTCACCGTCCTTGTCGAGTTTGACCGCCGCTTTGGTTTCGAGCGTGCCGTCCGAAAATCCCTCGCGCGCCAGCGCGAAACTGAGCGCCATGGTGAAGCAGGCGGCGTGCGCCGCGGCGATCAGTTCCTCGGGATTCGTCCCCGCACCATCCTCGAAGCGCGTGTTGAAACCGTAATTGGTGTCCGAAAGCACGCCCGACTGGCTGGAGACGTGCCCTTTGCCGTCCTTGCCAAAGCCTTCGTAACGGGCGGATGCGGTGCGTGTGATCATGGAAGGGCTCCTGTCTGGAATGGACTTGCCTGGAATGGGCTTGGCGACATCGGCATATCGACTATGACGAGGTTCGGACACCCGAACGGAGGATGCAATGCCCGATCGCGGCCACTGGCTGATGAAATCCGAACCCGATGCCTATGGCTGGGACGATCTCGTCCGTGATGGCGAGGGCTATTGGGACGGCGTCCGCAATCCGACCGCCGCGTTGCACATGCGCGCGATGAAGCGCGGCGACCATGTCCTGTTCTACCACAGCAATATCGGGCTCGAAGCAGTGGGGATCATGGAGATCTCCGGCGAAGCGGAGCCCGACCGCACCGATACGACCGGCCGATGGGTGGCTGTGCGCGTCAAGCCCGTCAGATCGCTGAAGAAATCTGTCCCGCTCAAGGCAATCAAAGCGGAGCCGCGGCTTGCCGATCTACCGATGATCCGCCAGTCGCGTCTTTCGGTTGTCCCGATCGGCAAGGACGAGTGGCGCGTCCTGATGGAAATGGCCGGGGAACCAACCGGCTGATCGTCCGTTTTTGACCGAATCGGTCGCGAATCGCGCCACCCATTATCGTGCGTCCGGACGCGGTGGCCGCGCTTCGGCGACATGAATACATATAGTTTCTATAAGTCTTCTTCATCTCGTCCGAAGACTCCCCCGACTCGTCACGAGTCGACCTGTGCGCGTTTCGCGAGTCGCCCGCGTGCGACTATGCGGACGTCAATCCTTTAATAATCACAGGTCGCACGGTGCACGTCACAACGAAGCAGCCGTCCGGGCTCTACGCCCGGGTGGCGCGGTTCTTCCCTGATCATGAGATCTATGTCCGCTCGGGCGGGCAAATGCGTTTCCTCCGCATCACCACCGGTTTCCAGATCAAGCTCGCGGCGCTCGCGGCCGGACTTTTCATGGTCTGGCTGGTCTCGACGGTGGTCATGGTCGGCCTGCAGATCCGGACGGTGCAGGATCGCATCGCACTGGGCGCACAGCAAAGCGCGGTGAGCCGTTCGGCCGGCCGCGTCGAGGCCTGGCAATCGAACGTCGCCGGCCTTGCCGACCGGCTCGAGAAGCGCCAGCAGCTTCTCGATCAGATGGTGGAGCGCTATTTCGGTGCGGTCGCGCCGACCGCGGCACCCGCGCCCGCCGCCGCGCCGACCAAGGTAGGCGCAGTCATTCCCGAGGCTGCGCCGCTCGCCCGGGTCGAGGCGCGGCAGCTCGCCTTTGCCGACACGCTGACCATGGCCGCCGCGATGCGCGCGCAGGAAGCCGAAAAGGCCATTCGCCGCTTCGGCGTCAATCCGCGCGCGATCGCGCCGCATCCGGCGATGGGTGGCCCCTTCATCCCGCTTCGCAGCACAGCACCGCGCACGCTGAAGGAATTGAGCCTTACCCGGCTCGCCACCTCGCTTCGCCAGCTCGACACGATGGAACGCGCGCTTCTCGCGATTCCCAATTCGGCGCCTGCGCTGCCATTGACGCTCAGCAGTGGTTTCGGCGTACGCTCGGATCCGTTCAACGGTGCCGCGGCGCTCCATGCCGGCATCGACATCACCGGCGATCGCGGTCAGCCGATCCTGGCCGCCGCCGCCGGCCGCGTGGTCTCGGTCGGCCCGCAGGGCGGCTATGGCAATCTCGTCATCGTCGACCATGGCCACGGCATCCAGACCCGTTACGGCCATTTGTCCGGATTCGACGTCCGCCCCGGGCAGATGGTTGCGCGCGGTCAGCAGATCGCGCGGATGGGCAGCACCGGCCGCTCGACCGGCGACCATCTCCACTTCGAAGTCCGCCTCAACGATCGTGCGGTCAATCCGCGTCCGTTCCTGGAGTCCCATGCCGATGTTCTCAAGGTCCAAGACAACGTCAAACGGCGGTTCGACGGGCGCTAGTCGCGCCGGCGGCGGCTTTTCCGTAATCGGCCCCGACGTCTCGATCGCAGGCAATATCGGCGCACAGGCCGACCTTCATGTCGACGGTGCCGTCGACGGCGATATCCAGTGCGCCGCACTTGTGCAGGGCGAATCCAGCCGCATCAAGGGCAGCGTCACCGCCGAATCCGCGCGGCTATCAGGCGTCGTCGACGGCTCGATCAATGCGCGCGAACTGGTGATCGAACGCACCGCGCATGTGATCGGCGATATTTCCTACGAAACCATCAGCATCGCGCCGGGCGGCCGTGTGGAAGGCCGCTTCACCCTGCGCGGCGGGGCCTTGCTCACCGATGGCGGCGAAGCCCAGCTCAAGCTGGTTTCGGTGGCGGAGTAGCAGCGCGGGCCTGCACCGGCTTGAGCAGCACGGCCAGCAGCGAGGCCCAGCCCGCACCGACCAGCCAGCCCGCGACGACATCGCTCGGCCAATGGACGCCGAGCCAGACGCGCGACACGCCGATCAGCAACACGAGCACGCCGGCAACCGCCCAGATCGCGCGTCGCTGACGCCTACGCCACCACAGCACCGTCGCGACCAGCGCGATCGCGCCATAGACCGCGGCGCTGTTCGCGGCATGACCGCTCGGCAGGCTCCAGCTCTGATCAACCTCGACGAGCCGCGTCACGATCTCGGGCCGGGCGCGCGCGACGATCGCCTTCAGTACCCAGGCGTTGAGCGCGGCGATGCCGAGCGCGGTATAGAGGATATAGGATGCGGCACGCGCCAGCCGCCGGATCATCAGATAGACGATGAAGGCGGCCGCCAGGATCGAGCGCGGCCAGCCATCGCCCAGCCAGCTGGCGCCGCGCATCATGTCCGTGACCAGCGACGGCAATGTGTCGCCGACACCCCGCAAACCGCGCAGCGCCGCTTCGTCGAAGGACTGAAGCACGCCGCTCCACGCAAGCGCGATCACCAGCGCTCCGAGCAGCCAGCAGATCAGCGATATGCTCGCGAAACGACGGATGACCGGATCCATGGTCAATCGGCCTTCACGACCTCGCCGCCCTTGATGACGACATCGACATCCTCGAGCGCACGAATATCGGTCAGCGGATCGCCATCGACCGCGATGATGTCGCCATAGCGGCCGACCGCGATCGCCCCGACATCGCGCTCGCGGCCCAGCGCCTGCGCGCCGCTGCGCGTTGCCGCCTGGATCGCCTCCATCGGCGTCATCCCGTACTGGACCATATATTTGAACTGCCCGCCCGCGGTTCCATGCGGCATCACACCGGCATCGGTGCCGAACAGCATCCTGACCCCGGCGGCGTGCGCCTTGCGGAAATTGTCGCGCTGGATCTGGGCGATCTCGCGATCCTTGCGGAGATTGTCCTCGAGCACGCCGTTCTTCGCACCCTCGCTCTGGGTATAGTCGGTGTTGAAGATATCCATGGTCAGCCAGGTGCCGGCCTTCTTCGCGAGCGCGATGCCCTCGTCATCGATCAGGCTGGCATGTTCGATCGTATCGATCCCGGCGCGGATCGCGGCCTTGATCCCCGTGGCGCCATGCGCATGCGCCGCCACCTTCATGCCCGCCATATGGGCTTCATCGGCAATGGCTTCGAGCTCCGCGGCGGTCAGCTGTTGCTGGCCCGGTTCGTCGCCGCGCGAGAACACGCCGCCGGTCGCGCAGATCTTGATGACTTCCGCGCCATATTTCTTCTGTTCGCGCACCTTCTGGCGAAAGCCGTCGGGCCCGTCGGCCACGCCCTCTCCCACGCGCTTGTACGATGGCGGCATGAAGGTCTCGTCGCAATGGCCGCCGGTCGCGCCCAGGGCGTGACCGGCCGGGACGATCCGGGGGCCTTCGATCCAGCCTTCGCTGATCGCTTCCTTCAACCCGACATCGGTATAATTGTTCGCACCCACATTGCGTATGGTGGTGAAACCCGCATCGAGCATCGCCTTGGCATTGTAGGTCGCCTGGATCGGCCAGAAGCTGTCGGTGAATTCCAGCCCGTTATAGCCGCTATATTTGGGATGGCCCTCCAGATGGACATGCATGTCGATCAGCCCCGGCAGGATCGTCTTGCCGGCAAGGTCGATCCGCCTTGCGTCCTTCGACACCGTCACCGAACCCGCCGGGCCGACCGCGGCGATGCGGCCATCCTTGATCACCACCACCGGCCTGTCGATGGTCTTGCCGGCCAGCACGTCGATCATCCGGTCGGCCGTGACGGCGACGGTTTCGGCGGCTGCTGGCGCAACGGCGAGGGTGGCGGCAACAATTGCCGCGAACGAAACGGTTTTCATCACATCATGCCCCTTGTTGATTGCCCTTGGTGGCACCGGCCGCGCCACACGGCAAGCCGCACTCGGAGCCCGTTTGAGAAAGCGCGAAGGAGCGCTTTCCCGAGGCGGTACCGGCTTTCTCAAACGGCGCCGACCATGTCCACGAAGAAGCCGATCCACATCGCCGACAGCACCGCGCACGACACAAGATAGACCATGAAGCGCGGCTGCACCTTTTTGGGCCCGATATGGATGACGCTGTGGATCGCGCGCAGAACGACATAGGCCCAGGCAAGCACCAGTTGCACGGAACCGGCATGGTGAGTGACCAGCAACAGCGGCACCAGCGCGAAATAGAGCACCGGCATCTCGAACAGGTTGCGCAGATTGTTGGCCGGCATCTCGACCGGCTCGAAATAGCGCATGGCCGCATCGCCGGTCGCGAAATCCTCACGACGCGGCGGATTGCGGCGGATATGGTCCATGCGCTGGACGAACAGGGTGAACCAGACCACGAAAACGAGCGCGACCAATGTGAAGGTCGGCCACAGGATCGCGGTCGGGCCCGTCATATATGCAGCGCCTTTCCGTACGCGCCGAGCACGCTTTCATGCATCATTTCCGACAGCGTCGGATGCGCGAAGGTGGTGCCGATCAGCTCCGCCTCGGTGGTTTCGAGCTCGCGGGCGATGACATAGCCCTGGATCAGCTCGGTCACCTCGGCGCCCACCATATGCGCGCCGAGCAGTTCGCCGGTGGCTTCGTCGAACACCGTCTTCACGAACCCGTCGACTTCGCCGAGCGCGATCGCCTTGCCATTGCCGATGGCGGGGAACTTGCCGATCTTGACCTTGTAACCGGCTTCCTTCGCCTTGGCCTCGGTCAGGCCGACGCTCGCCACTTGCGGCCGCGAATAGGTGCAGCCCGGGATATTGCCGGTTTCCATGGGGTGGACGCCCTTCACGCCCGCGATCGCCTCGACGCAGACTACCGCCTCGTGCATCGCCTTGTGCGCCAGCCACGGCGCGCCGGCGACGTCGCCGATCGCCCAGATGCCGTCGACATTGGTGCGGCCATAGCCGTCGATCGCGATATGCCGGTTCGGATGCTGCTTCACACCGGCGGCCTCGAGCCCGATCTCCTCGACATTGGGGACGATGCCGATCGCGACGATGGCATGGCTGTATTCGCCGCTCTCGACCTTGCCGTCGGCGAACTTGATCTCCGCCTTGACGCCCTTCGCGCCGGTTTCCAGCTTCTGGACGCCGGTCGATGTGTGGATCTTCATCCCCTGCTTGGTCAGCGCCTTGTGGACGAACGCGCTGACATCCTCGTCCTCGACGGGCAGGATGCGATCGAGCATCTCGACCACGGTCACTTCGGCGCCCATGTCCGAATAGAAGCTGGCGAACTCGATGCCGATCGCGCCCGATCCGATGACGAGCAATTTGGTCGGCATCTCCTCGGGCACCAGTGCGTGGCGATAGGTCCAGATCCGCTTGCCGTCGGCCTTGGCGAAGGGCAGTTCGCGTGCGCGCGCGCCGGTCGCGACGATGATGTTCTTCGCCTGGAGCTCGACACTCTTGTCGCCCTGGGTCACGACCAGCTTGCCCTTGCCGGCCAGCTTGCCCGTGCCTTCGTGCACCGCGATCTTGTGCTTCTTCATCAGCCCCTTGACGCCGCTGTTGAGCTGATCGGCGACCTTGCGGCTGCGCTGGACGATCTTCGAAAGATCATAGCCCGGCTTCTCCACCGTCAGGCCATAGGCCTCGGCATGGGTCATATAATGGTAGATTTCCGATGTCCGAAGCAGGGCCTTGGTGGGGATGCAGCCCCAGTTGAGACAGATGCCACCCAGTCGCTCGCGCTCGACGATCGCGGTTTTGAGACCGAGCTGCGCGGCGCGGATCGCCGCGACATAACCACCGGGGCCCGAGCCAAGAACGATAAGGTCGTAAGTGTCAGCCAAGGATAAGCTCCTGATCTTGCAACGATGATGTCCGATACGCCGCGGGCGCGGCTATTTGTTTCTACTGACCTGCAGCAATATGAAGCTGAGCAGGGTCACCAGGACGAAGACCGGCCAGGACCAGCGCAGCCATATTCCGCCGATATTGAACGCCGTCGAGGCTTCGTAGATGAGCTCGGCGACATGCACGTCCACATCGCGCAAAATGGTCGGCACGCCGAGTGCCGCGAGCGCTCCGAAGATTGCGGAGCGCGTCATCGTCATGTCAGGCGACCATTCCCAGCGGCTTTTCGACTAGGATCTTGAACGCCGCCATCAGCTCCGCGCCGATCGCGCCGTCGATCGCGCGATGGTCGAAACTGCCGGTCGCGCTCATCACCGTGGCGATGGCCAGCGCATCATCGACGACATAGGGGCGCTTTTCACCCGCACCGACCGCCATGATCATGCCTTGCGGCGGGTTCACCACCGCATCGAACTGCTTGATGCCGTACATGCCGAGGTTCGAGATCGAAGCCGTACCGCCCTGATATTCGTGTGGCTGCAGCTTGCCCTCGCGCGCGCGGCCGGCCAGATCCTTGGCCTCCACCGCGATCTTCGACACCGCCTTGCCGCCTGCGTCGGTGATGATCGGCGTGATCAGCCCGCCGGGAATCGCGACTGCCATCGAGATGTCGGCGCGCTTGTATTTGATCAGCGTGTCGCCGCCGAAGCTGACATTGGCATCGGGCACCTGTTCCAGCGCCACACCCAGTGCCTTGATCAGCAGGTCGTTGACCGACAGCTTGATCCCACGGCTCTCCAGCCCGGCATTGAGTTCGGTGCGCAGCTTGAGCAGCGCATCGAGGTTGCAATCCATGGTCAGGTAGAAATGCGGGACGGTCGACTTGGATTCGGCCATGCGGCGCGCAATCGTCTTGCGCATCATCGACAGCTTGATGCTTTCCGACGGAATGTTCGCATCGGGCTGGACCTGTGCGGCGAGCTGCGCCGCGGCGACAGGCGCTTCGGCCCGCACGGCCGGCGCCTCGGCCGCGGGTTTCGCCGCGCCCGGCGCCGCGGCGTCGAGATCGGCCTTGACCACGCGTCCACCTGGGCCCGAGCCCGTCAGCGACGCCAGGTCGACACCCTTTTGTTCGGCAAGCCGACGCGCCAGCGGGCTGGCCTTCACCCGATCGGTCGCATCCGCCTTTGGCGACGGCGCGGCAACCGGCGCAGGCGCTTCCGCCTTCGGCTCGGGCGCCACGGCCTTGGGCGGCTCGGCCGGCTTTGCCGGTTCGGCCTTGGCGGCGGGCGCCTGAGGCGCCGCAACGTCCTCGCCTTCGCCAGCGATCAGCGCGATCACCGCGCCGACCTTCACCCCTTCGCTGCCCTCGGGCACGAGGATCTTCGAGATGGTGCCTTCATCGACGGCCTCGAACTCCATCGTCGCCTTGTCGGTCTCGATCTCCGCCAACAGGTCACCGGAGGACACGCTATCGCCCTCCTTGACCATCCATTTGGCAAGTGTCCCTTCTTCCATGGTCGGCGAAAGGGCAGGCATCTTGAGCTCGATGGGCATTTAGGGACCAAACCTCGCGCTGATTCCGTGGATCGTCGCCTCCTCTCCACCCGATTGCCCGTTCGGGTCAAGGCCGCAGGCTTGCAGCGGTCGCAATATTCGCGCACGCTTCATCGCCATTGGGGGAGGAGAATAGCCGGTGCGTACCTATCTGGTCGTCATCGACGAGACCGAGGAAGCCGGCATCGCGCTGCGCTTCGCCGCGCGCCGCGCCGCGAAGACGGGCGGTGCGATCGATATCCTGGCCCTGATTCCACCGCCGGAATTCGTCCAGTGGGGCGGCGTTCAGGCCACGATCGAGGAAGAGGCGCGGTTGCGCGCCGAGGCGCTCGTCGCCGGTGCCGCGGGCACATTGGTCGACGAATCGGGTGTCCGCCCGTCGATCATCGTGAAACAGGGCGAACCGATCGCCGTCGTCCGCAAGATGCTCGAGGAAAATCCGCATGTCGCGGCACTCGTGCTGGGCGCAGCCGCCACGGGTGGCCCGGGACCGCTGGTGGCGCATTTCACGGGCGCGGGCGCCGGGGCTCTGCCCTGCCCCGTGATGATCATCCCCGGCTCGCTTGATCGCGACGCGATCGACCGGCTGAGCTAAAGTGATTTCGAGGCAGGTTGAATCACCTGCCGGCTCGGAAATCACGGCAAACAACGGATATTCTGGTTCAATCTGAACCGGGTCGACTCTGGACACGGAAAACTGAAAAGCCCGGAGCCGTTTCCGGCTCCGGGCTCTCCCTCCCCCAAACCTTGGATCCTTATTTACACACGCATTTCGGCCTGGGCTTCCAGACGCGTCTGGCTTTCGCCTTCCACGCCTTTCTAGGCGCGGCCACTTCCTCGACATAGGTCGTGGTGGTGGTCGTCGTGGTCATCATCGCCGGCTGGATGACCACGGTGGTGACGCCCGGCCCATACCAGACCTGCGGCGCATAGCCGATCGACGGCCCCGAATGGTGGACGGTCGGCGGCGGCGCATGGTGCATCATCGGTGGCAGGCCGTCATCGGCGGGCGGCGGATAGTCGGCGCCCGGCCGGCCTTCATAGCTGCCCGTCCAGGTGCCCTCGTACCGATCCGGCGCCTGCCAGGTGCCGCTCCAGCTTCCCGAATAGCGGCCGTCGGTCACACGATCATCGACATAGCCATAGTCATAGTCCGGTGCGCCGTCCGCATAGGGATAGGGTACGGCCGGGCCGCTCGGTCCGCCGCGGCGATCCCGATCCTCTGCCTTGTCGATCGCGAGTCCGGCAAGTGCGCCGACACCGGCGCCGATCAGCGTGCCTTCGGTGCGATTGCCCCGCCCGGCGATGCGATTGCCGGCGATCGCACCGACTGCGCCGCCGAGCAGTGCCCCACCGACGCCATCGTCGCGGCGTTCGTAACCGCGGCCGTCATCGTCGCGGCCGCCTTCGTAATAGCCGCCGCCATTGCGGTCCCAATCTACCCCGCTGCGGCTGTCATAGACATAGCCATTGCCGTCGATCAGCACCGCATCGTCATAATAGCGCGACCAGCCAAGGCCATAGGATGGCTGCGGCAGTCCATATCCGCCCCAATTGCCGACATAGAAGCTGGGCGCGACCCAATAGCGCGGGACATAGAAGCCGCGCGCTGGGCGGCGATAGGCGGCCCAGCCGCCCGGTGCGCGCCAGCCGCCGATCCAGCGGCCATTGTGGCGCTGACCCCAATTTTGACGCTGCCCCCAATGATGCATCTGCGGCGGCATCGGACGATGGCCACCGACCATCGGCGGACGCGGCCCGCGCGAGTCGTTTCGTGCCTCGGCGACGGCGGGCAACGCGGCGATCGCGGCGGCCAAGCCCACAAAAGCAAGTGTTTTCATCGTCAACGCCTCCCTGAAACACAGCGGACGGCCAGCCCATAAAGCGGGCAGTCGTTAACGAATTTTTAACACTTGGGATAAGGCGATGCCACCGCCTTAACCATCATCATCTGTCCCGTTGCGGGTCAGGCGGCAGCGGAAATCCGGGGGGCGAGCATCGCCGCCAGCGCTTCGCAGCCGGCCGCGTCCTCGGCATCGAACCGCCCCGGGGTGGGGCTGTCCAGATCGAGCACGCCGATCAGCTTGCCCGCATGCACGATCGGCACGACCAGTTCCGACGCACTTGCCGCGTCACAGGCGATATGGCCGGGAAAGGCATGGACATCGGCCACCAGTTGCGTCGCACGCGTTGCTGCCGCCGTGCCGCAGACGCCGGCGCCCAGCGCGATGCGGATGCACGCCACCTTGCCCTGGAACGGGCCCAGCACCAGGGTTTCGCCGATCAACCGGTAAAAGCCCGCCCAGTTGAGATCGGGCAGATAGTCCGAGATCACCGCCGCGGCATTGGCCATGTTCGCTATCGGATCGGGCTCGCCGGCAGTGATTGCGTCGATCGCCGCCAGCAGGTCGCGATAAAGCTCGGCCTTGGCGCCACTCCGGTCGATATCCAACTGAAACATGATCTATCCTTCGTCGCTCCAGCGAAAGCACCGCAAAAGTCAGTCCAAACTGACCCGGCCCCGCCCTTTCTTGACCTGGGAACGGACCGATTTCGACTCCATGCGCCGCGCCTTGGCCGCCTTGCTCGGCTTGGTCTTGATCCGCTTCGCCTGCCGCTCATACGCCTTGGCGACCAGTTCCGCCGCACGCTCGCGCGCATCGGTGCGGTTGGCATCCTGTGTGCGGAACCGGCGCGCTGTGATGAGCAGCTCGCCGTCGGCGGTCAGCCGGCTTCCGGCGAGTATTTTCAACTGCGCCCAGGCATAGGGCGGCAACCCCAGCCGGAAAGCGTCGATGCGGAGCTGGACCGCGGTCGCCACCTTGTTGACATTCTGCCCGCCCGGACCGGTGGCGGCGAGGAACTTCTCCTCGACGATCGCATCGTCCGGAATCGGCGGAAGCTCAGCCTTCGCCATGCTCGAATCCCGCTTTCGCGAAACGCTCGGGCACCGGCGCCGTCGCTTCCGCCGGCGGCTTGCCGTCGCGCGGCACCGAAAGACGATGCGCATGGAGCAGCATCGGCTCACCGCCGCGGCCATAGACGGGATCGCCGACGATCGCGAAGCCCAGCCCGTGCAGGGCGTGCGTGCGGATCTGGTGGGTTCGCCCGGTCTCGGGCGAAAAACCGATCAGCGCGCGGTCGCCCTTGACCGCAAGCCGCGTCCAGCGAGTCAAGGCACGCTTGCCCTTCGGGTCGACCGTCATCCGCCAGCCTTCCTCACGCGAGCTGATCTTGGCGAGCGGCAGGTCGATCACGCCGGCCTCGTCATCCGGCACCCCCTCGACCACGGCGAGATAATGTTTCTCGACGGTCCCGGCCTCGAACGCCGCAGCGAAGCGCTTGTGCGCCTTGGGATGGCGGGCGAGGAGCAGGCAGCCGCTGGTGTCGCGATCGAGCCGATGGACGGGCAGCGGCCAGCGCTGGAAACCGAAGGTCAGCGAGGCGAGATGATTCTCGACGCTGATCGATCCGTCGCGCGGCGTATCGACCGGCAGGCCGGAGGGCTTGTCGACGATGATCGCCTCGCCGTCGATGAAGAGCACATGGTCGGCCAGCATGGCAGCAGCCTAAAGCACCTCTTGCGCCGAACTTACAACTGCCGAGTGAGGATCGTTGCCGGGACCACCCTCAGCATTGCGGGATGTCGGCCGCGCCCTTGCCCGGCGTGAAGGTCGCGCCGGAGCGGGTATAGGGGATGTCGCGGGTCACGCTGCCCTTGTAATGGACGGTGAAATTCTGTCCGCGCTGCCCCTCGGCGATCGTGCCGTCCACTTCGCGCGGCTTGGTCTCGTCGACGATGGCGCCAGCGTCGCTATAGCTCAGCGGAATCCGCTCGGCGATCGCCTTGGGGCCCTCGGCGGTCAGTTCGGTCAGGCGCGCGACCGAGCAGCTATAGCCCTGCCAGGTGCCGCCGCCTTCGGACTCGATGACGGGCGCGGCGGTCAGGTCGGTCCGCATCTTCCATTCGGGCGCGCCGCCGAAACTCGTGCCGGGAATCGCGTCGTTCCATCCCTTGACGAGTTGGAAGCCGTCATCGGTGCGATTGAGATAGTGAACGGAAAGCCAGCCCGAACAGGCGTGACAGTCGGGGCCGGTGCCTTCGGAAAGCAGCACCCAGGCCTTGTCGAGTCGATAGAGCGCGGTTGGCGAGAATGTATAGCTGTCGTCGCCGACCCGCTGTTGCGGCGTTTCGAAGGCCGCTGCGAACGCCAGCTTGAGCGCGGCCGGATCATTCGATTTTTCCGCGAGCGGCGCGAGATTTGCGCTGGTCAGGTTCGCGGTTCCGCCATTGTCCGGCGCGGGCGGCGTATCCTTGCACGCCGCGATCCCGAGCAGGACCGGAACGAAAACGAGGGCGGAGGGACGCATGCGGCAGCCTTTCGTTACGCAAAATCGCTGCCAGCCATGGCCTCCAGCCATCAAGTCCGTCAACCACCGGCACGGGCGATTGATCGTCGTTTCGGGCCGTTCAACCCGAAGCGAGCGGTGTTGGAGCGATTTCGATCGTCCCCGACCAAAACCGCTCCCCATCGGTCACCCGTGCAATTTGGCTGCGGTCTCTGCGATCTTGCGGCCCTGATAGCGGGCACCTTCGAGCTCCGCCTCGCTGGGCTGACGGCTGCCGTCGCCACCGGCGATCGTCGTGGCGCCATAGGGCGCACCGCCGACGACATCGTCATGCCCCATCTGGCCGGCATGACCATAATCGAGCCCGACGATCACCATGCCGAAATGCAGCAAATTGGTGATGATCGAGAACAAAGTGGTCTCCTGCCCGCCATGCTGGGTGGCGCTGGAAGTGAAAGCGCCGCCGACCTTGCCGTTGAGCGCGCCGCGTGCCCACAGACCGCCGGCCTGATCGAGGAACGCCGCCATTTGGCTCGACATGCGGCCGAAACGTGTGCCGGTGCCGATGATCACCGCGTCATAATCGGCCAGCTCCGCGATCGTCGCGACGGGCGCCACCTGGTCGAGCTTGAAGTGATTGTTGCGGGCAATCTCTTCGGGAACGGTTTCGGGAACGCGCTTGACGTCCACCGTCGCGCCCGCGGCGCGCGCACCTTCCGCGACGGCATGCGCCATCGTCTCGAT
Source organism: Sphingobium sp. FW305-3-2-15-F-TSA7 (assembly GCF_058787155.1). Lineage (NCBI taxonomy): Bacteria > Pseudomonadati > Pseudomonadota > Alphaproteobacteria > Sphingomonadales > Sphingobiaceae > Sphingobium > Sphingobium sp. FW305-3-2-15-F-TSA7. The sequence continues at coordinate 76,928 of NZ_JBYSZM010000011.1, forward strand.
ATGCCCATAGGTCGAATAATAGAGAACCAGAACCTTTGCCATGTGACGTACTCCTGTCCAAAAAAATCTGAGAAAAGGGGTGCCGCCCGCGCCTTGGGGGAGAGATTGGCGCGGGCGGCGGACGACGCCCTATTCGGCGTCGACCAGAACGATCTCGCTGTCCTCCAGCGCGGTGATGGTGACGGTGCGGCCACCGGTCAGCGCGGCGCCGTCACGGGCATTGACCGCCTCACCATCGATCTCGATCCGCCCGGTGGCGGGAACGAGATAGGCATGGCGACCCGCGCCGACGTCATGCTCCAGGCTTTCGCCGGCCTTGAGCGTCGCGCCGAGCACCCGGGCATCGGCCCGGATCGGCAAGGCGCCCTCGCCCGTCAGGTCGTCCTCGAAACCGCTGGCGAGCGTGACGAAGCGGCCCGAGCGGTCGTCCTTGGGAAAGGGCTTGGCGCCCCAGCTCGGCTGGCCGCCCAGCCGCTTGGGCTGGATCCAGATCTGGAAGATCCGGGTCGTCTCCGGCTCGAGATTATATTCGGCATGGCGCACGCCGGTGCCCGCGCTCATCACCTGGACGTCGCCAGCACCGGTGCGGCCCTGATTGCCCATATTGTCCTGATGCGTGATCGCACCCTGGCGGACATAGGTGATGATCTCCATGTCGCGATGCGGGTGCGGCGGGAAACCGCTATTGGGAGCGATCTCGTCGTCGTTCCAGACGCGGATCGCGCCCCAGCCCATCCGGGCAGGATCGTGATAGTCCGCGAACGAGAAATGGTGACGCGCGTTGAGCCAGCCATGATCGGCGTGGCCGAGCGTTTCGAAGGGGCGTTTGTCGAGCATCTCTTGAACCTTGTTTGGGGTTGCTTGAGACTGAGATAGAGCGCAGGATCAGATCATAAATAGAAACCTTTGAAACGGATCGTTTCCATATGAGGCTACCGGATTTCGAGGCCTGGGCCATGTTCGCCGCCGTCGTCGAGCATCGTTCCTTCACCGCCGCCGCCGAAGCGCTCGGCGTTTCCAAAGCGACCATCTCCAAGGCGGTGACGCGGCTCGAGGCCAATCTGGGAACCGCACTGTTCCACCGCACCTCGCGTCGCCTGTCGCTCACCGAAAGCGGCAGACCGCTTGCCGAACATGCCCGCCGCATCCTGGCCGAAGCGGAAGCGGCGGAGGAAGCGGCGCGTGACGGCGCCACCGCGTTGAGCGGCGCGATCCGCGTCGCGGCGCCAATGACCTTCGGCCTGATGCATGTCGCACCCGCATTGGCGGATTTCCTGGCCGAGCATCCCGGCATCTCGGTCGACCTGCATCTGAGCGATGAAAAGATCGACATCATCGAGATGGGTTTCGACATGGCGCTGCGCATCGCATCGCTGCCCGACAGTTCGATGCGCGCACGCCGGCTGGGCGACGTTTTCGCTCATGTCGTGGCCGCCCCCGCCTATCTCGAACGGCGCGGCACGCCGACCCATCCCGCCCAGCTCGCCGAGCATGACTGCCTGATCTATACCAATATCGCCACGCCCGACATCTGGCGCTTCCGCAATGCGGAGCGTGAGGAAGTCGTCGTCCGGCTCAAGGGGCCGATCCGCACCAACAACGGCGACGCGATGGTCCCGGCGCTTTGCGCGGGGCTCGGCATCGCCGTGCTGCCCGGCTTCATCGTCGATACGCACATCGCATCGGGCAAGCTCGTGACGATCCTGAAGGACTGGAGCAGGCCGGACCCCACGGGCCTTCACCTCCTCAGCCCGCCGGGCGGGCCGCGCCCGGCGCGCGTCGAGCGGCTGATCGACTTTCTGTCGCAGCGTTTCCGCGCATTGTGCGCAGGCTGAACCGGTTAGCCATTCCTGACCGAATCTCACCGGAACTGGTTACCGCATTTGCCGCGACTCGCGGATTTCCGGGGCTTAATCTGAAATTAACCTTTTGCGTTCAGATGTCCTTTGGTTAATGGATATGTCTGGAAGCGCGGCCCGGCAGGCCCCGCCGCCACACAGGGGGTTGTCACATGCGGGTGCTGCTGATCGAGGACGAGCCGACGACGGCCAAGGCCATCGAGCTGATGCTCACGACCGAAGGGTTCAACGTCTATACGACCGACCTTGGCGAGGAGGGTTTGGACCTCGGCAAGCTGTACGATTACGATATCATCCTGCTCGATCTCAACCTGCCCGACATGCACGGCTATGACGTGCTCAAGAAACTGCGCGTCGCCAAGGTGCAGACGCCGGTTCTGATCCTGTCGGGCATCAGCGAAATGGATTCGAAGGTCCGCAGCTTCGGCTTCGGCGCCGACGATTACGTCACCAAGCCCTTCCATCGCGAGGAACTGATTGCGCGCATCCATGCGGTCGTCCGTCGTTCCAAGGGCCATAGCCAGTCGGTCATCCGTACCGGCAAGCTCGCGGTCAATCTGGACGCCAAGACCGTCGAGGTCGACGGCTCGCGCGTCCACCTGACCGGCAAGGAATATGCGATGCTGGAGCTGCTGTCGCTCCGCAAGGGCACGACGCTGACCAAGGAAATGTTCCTGAACCACCTTTATGGCGGCATGGACGAGCCCGAGCTCAAGATCATCGACGTGTTCATCTGCAAGCTGCGCAAGAAGCTGAGCCTGGCGTGTAGCGGCGACAATTATATCGAGACCGTCTGGGGCCGCGGCTATGTGCTGCGCGATCCCGACGATATCGAAGGCCATATCGAGATCGAGGCCGCGCAGGTCGCCTGAGGCGCCCCGCGCCGACGAACGACCACGCCTTCATTCCCAGGGTCGAAAAAGGCCGGCGGATCGCTCCGCCGGCCTTTTTTTGGCCATCAGGGCGGGTTCGGCACGGCACGCCGGCCGAGATGGCGGATCAGCGCGATCGCCTCGGGCGGCGGTATCCGCTCGATCCGCCGATATTCACGGCAATCGCGCGTGCGCTCAACCAGCCGATCGCCGAACATTGCCCGACGCAGGATCGCGGGGTCGCCGAACGCGTGGCTGGCACGCAGCCGCGCGTTGATCTGCGCCTCGGTCATCACGTCCCCTGCAGGCAACCGCGCCCACAACACCCACAGGCAGAGCGCCTGATGACTGGTTCTCGATGGCCAGCGGATCATCACGCCCGAAGGATCGAAATGACCGGCGACCCGCTCGACTTGGCGATGGTCGACCGGCGGCTCCGCATCTGCAGGCGCCTCGAGCCGCGACCGCGCCATGAGCAGGGAATGGAAATGCTGGTAATTGCGGTAGCCCGCGCCGCGCGCGAGCATGTTCAGCATCTGAACGTGCGTGGGCCGCGTGGCGCAACCGTCAAGCTCGCGGACGAGCGACCGGGCCAGTGCGGAGATATCCCGCGCAGCGAATGGCAGTGGAATTTTTGGCATCATCAGTCCTCGAACAGTGCCGATCCGGGGATGTCGATGGTCGCTGGCTTACGACGCGGCACGAAACGAGTGACCGTGAAGAAACGATATAGGCAGGTTTAGCTTCCCGAACGGGACAGCGACGCCTGGGTGAACTGCCGACCGGTCAGAAGCCTAGAGCATTTTCCGGTCCGACGGAACATCCGACGGCTCGGAAAAAATGCGTTCATTCAAGGCGTGGAGCAATCGCGATCAATCGACCCACTCCACCCCGCCGGGCCAGATCAGATCCTCCACCCAGTCGCCGAGTTCGACCAATGCGCCCAGCATGAGCATCACCAGCGCGATATCGAGCAGCAGGATCAGGGCATAAAACGCCCATTGCGGACGCGGATTGCGGCTCGCGGCACGCCAGCGCGGATCGTCACGCATCACGCGGCATCCATCAGCATGGCGGGCTCGGTCGCGGCAATCCAGCCGCCGCCGAGCACCCTGTCGCCATCATAGAGCACCGCCGCCTGCCCCGGCGCGACGCCATATTCCGGTGCATCGAACATCAGCCGTCCGCCGGCCAACCGCGCAGGAACGGGCTTTGCCAGCGAACGCACCTTGGCGGTGAGCGGACCATCAGCCTTGCCGCCTAGCCAGTTGATGTCGGTCAGACCGGCCGCCGAGACCGCCAGCGCCTCGCGCGGGCCGACCACGACGCGGCGGGTCTCGGGCTCCAGCCGGACAACATAGAGCGGCTGCGCCTGCCCCCCGATCTCCAGGCCGCGGCGCTGCCCGACGGTGAAATGGATGAAACCGCGATGACGGCCCAGCACGCGTCCCGCCAGATCGACGATCTCCCCCGACGTATCCGCCTCCGGCCGCACCTTGCGAACGATCGCGGCATAATCGCCATCGGGCACGAAGCAGATATCCTGGCTGTCGGGCTTGAGCGCAACGCCCAGGCCAAGCTCGGCGGCGATCTCACGCACCTGCGGCTTGGGCAGGCCGCCCAGTGGAAAGCGCAGATAGTCGAGCTGCGCGCGCGTCGTGGCGAACAGGAAATAACTCTGGTCGCGCGCAGGGTCGGCGGCGCGATGCAATTCGGGGCCGTCATCGCCGACGACCCGGCGGACATAATGGCCGGTGGCCAGGCAATCGGCGCCAAGCTCCTTCGCCAGCCGGAACAGATCGGTGAACTTCACCCCCATATTGCATTTCACACAGGGGATCGGCGTGCGCCCCGCCATATATTCGTCGGCGAAATCCTCGATCACCGACTGGCGGAACGCGCTTTCGTGATCGAACACATAATGGGCGATGCCCAGGCGATCGGCGACGGCGCGCGCATCGCGGATATCCTGCCCCGCGCAGCAGCTGCCGGTGCGGCCCACCGCGGCGCCATGATCATAGAGCTGCAGCGTGATGCCGATCGTCTCGGCGCCGCTGCGCGCGGCGAGCGCCGCCACCACGGAACTGTCGACACCGCCCGACATGGCGACGACGATACGCCGCTTCGCAAGCGGGGCCTCAAGCTGGAAATCGGGGGTCATGACGAGGCGCCCCATAGCGCAGCGGCGTCTTCAAGGCAAAATACGGCGGCGGCTTTCGCGCTCGAGCAGTTCCTCGCGGATGCGGATGCTGCGCAATGCCAGCCGGACTTCGAGGAGGAACAGGCCGAGCGAGAGGATCAGGAGCGCCATTGCCAGCACGAACACGATCGCGACCGCATTGCCGATTTCGAGATGCGTGAGTTCCGCGACGAACAGCAGCGCGACCAGCAGACAGACTGCGATCGCGCTCATCACGATCACCGAGATCGCAGCATTGATCACGGTGATTCGGCGGTCGAGCAGCCGCAATTCCCAGACATGGCGGTCATGTTCGGGCCCGGTGCTTTGGGGATGCAGCCGTTCGAGCATGCGCGCCCGGTCGACCACCCGGCCCAGCCGCCCGGCCATCACGTTCAGGATCGCGCCGATGCCCGCGAGCAAAAACACCGGCGCGACCGAAAGCTGGATGGTCTGCGCGATCGTGCTGACGGCGGTTGTTGCGAGCATGACCACCAATCACCCGGCGCCCAGGGCGCGGTCAAGGTTTTCGATATTCCAAACACGCCGCTTGTCCCGAGCGAAGTCGAGGGACGTTAGGTCTCGTGCAGCGTGTCTCGACTTCGCTCGACACGAACGGACTCTTGTGGCTCACCGCGGTTTCGGCAACCAGCGCAGATCGAGTTCGGCATAGCGGTTCACATAGTTGGCGGTGTGCGCCAGCGCCGCTTCGTCGCGGATCCGGATATGGCCGTCGCGCCGCGCGATCAGCCCCTCCTCGCCCAGCACGCGCATCATCCGATTGACATGAACCGCGGTCAGCCCGGTCGCATCGCCAATCTCCTCCTGCGTCAGCTTGAGCGGGATGGTGTCGACGATCTGCGCGTTCAGGAAACGCAGCCGCACCAATATGTCGACGAGCAACGCCGCCACCCGCGCCTTGGCCGAGGTCCGGCCGAGCGAAGCGAGTCGATCGGTCAGCGACACACGCTCCGCCTGGGCGACGATGTAGAACAAGGCGGCGGGGGGCGGGGGGGGCGCCTCGAAGACCACGCGCAGCGCACTCTTGTCGAACGGGCAGATCACCGCTTCGCTCAACGTGACCAATGTCTCGGGGGTTTCCGAAAACGCCGTGCTCGACATGCCGATCATGTCGCCGGGAAAATGAAGCCGCAGGATCTGCCGGCTGCCGTCGGCGAGGATGACGTAACTCATCACCCAGCCGCGACGGATCACGTAGATCTCGTCGCTCGCATCATTCTCGCGCACGATGGTGGTGCCGCGCGCCAGTTCGCGCTGATGATCCTCCAGCGCCGCGAGCGCGCGCGTTTCATGCTCGGTCAGCGGCAGATACCGCTCCAGACGTTCTGCGAAGCAGCTTCGCGTCATCAATAGGACCTGGTGATTTCCCGCACACAGACGTCCTAGCGGATGGATTCGCCTGCGCGCCTTAACACCGATCAATGCGGCTCCAATTTTATTGATAAGGTGCAATGACTTGTGACCCGTTTGCGTGAGCCGGGGGCGAGCGGCTAAGGAGGCGGAATGGACAGCATCATCATCCGGGGCGGCAGGACGCTCCAAGGCCGCCTTCCCATCTCCGGCGCGAAGAACGCGGCACTCACATTGCTGCCATGCGCGCTGCTGACCGACGAGCCGCTGACGCTCCGGAATCTGCCGCGATTGGCCGATGTCGACAGCTTCGGACACCTGCTCAATCAGCTCGGCGTCTCGACCATGGTCGAAGGCGCGCGCCCCGAGGATTTCGGTCGCGTGATGACGCTGCGGGCGGGCAAGGTGACCTCCACCGTCGCCCCCTATGACATCGTCCGCAAGATGCGCGCCTCGATCCTGGTGCTCGGTCCGCTGGTGGCCCGCGCGGGCGAAGCGACCGTATCGCTGCCCGGCGGCTGCGCGATCGGCAACCGGCCGATCGACCTGCACCTCAAGGCGCTGGAAGCGATGGGCGCGGAGATCGAGCTGGCCGCGGGCTATGTGAAGGCCAGCGCGCCGGGCGGACGGCTGCCGGGCGGCGACTTCACCTTCCCGGTGGTTTCGGTCGGCGCCACCGAGAATGCGGTAATGGCAGCGGTCCTCGCCAAGGGTTCTTCCCGGCTTCACAATGTCGCGCGCGAACCCGAGATCGTCGATCTGTGCCGCTGCCTGGTCGCGATGGGCGCACGCATCGAGGGGATCGGCAGCGAGACGCTGACGATCGAAGGCGTCGATCGCCTCCACGGCGCCACCTATCAGGTGATGCCCGACCGCATCGAAGCGGGCAGCTATGCCTGCGCCGCGGCGATCACGGGCGGGACGGTCGAGCTGGTCGGTGCCCGTGCGGAGGATATGGGCGCGACCATCGCCGCACTGCGCCAGGCCGGCGTCACCGTCGAGGACGGACGCGACGGCCTGCGCATCTCAGCCGACGGCAAGCTGCAACCGCTGACCCTGTCCACCGCGCCCTTCCCCGGCTTCGCCACCGACATGCAGGCGCAGTTCATGGCGATGGTGCTGCTCGCCAATGGCGCGAGCGTGTTCACCGAGACGATCTTCGAGAATCGCTACATGCATGTACCCGAACTGGCGCGCATGGGCGCCGACATCGAAGTGCGCGGCCGCACCGCAGTGGTGCGGGGCGTTTCGGGGCTAAAGGGCGCGCCAGTGATGGCGACCGATCTGCGTGCATCGATGAGCCTGATCATCGCCGGCCTTGCCGCCGAGGGCGAAACCCAGGTCAACCGCATCTACCATCTCGATCGCGGCTATGAGCGGCTCGAAGAGAAGCTCCAGGCAGTCGGCGCGGACATCGGGCGGGTCAGCCTGGGCTAGAACAGTTCACGATCTGATTGCATCAGATCGGCTGCTCTATCTTGTTGTTTTACCGCAATTTCCGAGCCGGCAGGTGATTCCACCTGCCTCGAAATCGCTCTAAACTCCGGCGCATCATTGCACTGGCAAGCGTCAGCGCTTGCCGGTCGCCGCGCGTTCGCGGATCGCCTTGCGCGCGGCCACTTCCTCGGGCGTCGGGATCACGGTCCTGAGTTCGGCGATCACCGCATCGGCGTCGAGATAGAGATCGGACGCGATGCCCGGATCGCCGGGCTTGCCGAACCGCACCCAGCCGATGCTGGGCCGCTGCGGCATCATCATCAGGAAGAAACCCGGAAAACCCCGCGCCTTGGCCGTCACCGCCGAATGCAGCAGCATCGCATCGACCTGCGTCAATGGCCCCGCCTGCCCCATATAGATGAGATAGGCGTTGAGCGTCGGGCTGAGCGTCTTGCCGATCATGCGCGACTTCTCGCCATTCCACACCGCCTTGGACAGGCCTTCATAGGCCGTGGCCGAGGCATAGGGCAGGATGCGCGTCCAAAGCCGCTTGTTGTTCTTGTCCGCCTCCAGCGTGGCAGCGAGCGCCTGGTCCCGCCGCTCGGCCCACATCTCGTCGGGCGATTTCGCCAGACCACCGGTCAGTTCGTCGGGCTGAGCGCCGGCGCGCAGCAAGGCATTCACGGCCGCCGACTGCCCGAAGCTCGGAGCCAGCCACTGCGAACGCGCCGCAAAATTGCGCCGGGCCAAGGTCAGCTTGCCGTCATGCGCAAGCCGGACGATGTCGTAGAGATCGAGCAATTCGACGATCGCGGGCGCGCTGCCGTCGGGCTTGCCGGCGGCCGCCCGGTTCGCAAGATCGGCGCGTGCCTGTTTGGCGCGCTCCTCCGCACCGGCCCAGCCGCCCGCCAATGCATGGGTAAGCGCGGCCGATGCCTTGGGCTGCAGGCTGCGGCTCTCCTCGTCGAAGCTGTTCGTCAACAGGTCGACCGAATCGCGAAGGCGCGCCGCTTCCTCGAAGCGTCCGTCCTCCTCCAGATGAGCCGCGGCAGACGAAAGCGCGCCCGGAGAGATGCGCGCCAACGCCTTGTAACGGGTCAGCCCGATCGGATCGAGCGGCCGGGCGAAAGCGCGGAAGTCATCGGCGCCGACAAGCGCGTAATAGCTATAGGGATGGCTGGCCACGCGGCGCAGCGAAACTGCGCGTGCACGCGCCACATCGCCGTCGCGCAACAGCGCTTCCGCCTCGATCATGTCGAACGAGACGCCCATCGAGCGATCGAAATAGGGATCGTCGACCAGGTTCGCCGCCGCGGCTTCCTCACGCGCGCGCGTCACGTCCGCGATCGCGCCCTTATAGTCCTTCGCCTCGATCCGGTGCAGCGCCCGGCCCAGGATCAGCGGCAGGCGGCGGATCACCTTGCCCTCCGCTTTCTCACCGTCGATCAATGCGCTGCATGCGGCGATGCCGGCCTCGCCGAACTTGCGCTTGGCGGGATCGGGGGCCTCGACCGGTGGCGCGAACAGCGCAAGCAGCGTCACCGCGCCGACGAACCGCGCGACGCTTTCCCCCGCCGACATATTGTTGGGATTGCCGTCGCACTGGAGATAGAGCGATCCCGCCTTGGGGTCCGCCGGCGCAACGGGCGCGGGCGGCGGAACCACGACATCCTGCGCCATGGCGACAGTCGCGGATGCACAGCACAACAGCGCGGCCAGCGTGCGCCGCATCGTCTCGAACGTCATGAAATCCCCCCTCGACACCCTTTCGCCGTCGCGATAGCGCAGCCGCGTCGATCCCGAAAGCGTCCGCGGACGAGACCGCGATCGATCAGAACCAGATGTTGAGCGTGTGGATGGTCAGCCCGACCAGACCGCCGACCAGGGTTCCGTTGACCCGGATATATTGGAGATCGCGGCCGACCGCGTTTTCGAGCCGCCCGGTGACGGTATGCGCGTCCCAGCCGCGCACCGTGTCCGAAACCAGCCGGACGATGCCGTCGCCATAGCTGGCGGTCGCGCCCACCGCCGCGCGCCGTGCGAAACGGTTGATCGTGGTGCGCAGCCGGACGTCATGCTGCAGCGTCTGGCCAAGCTGGCGGAGCATTTCGCCGAACTTGCCGGCAAGCACGGCATCGGGATCGCGCGCGGCCTTGAGCAAGCTGGTGCGCGCCTGTTCCCACAACCCGTCGAGCCAGCGCTGGAGCGCCGGATTCTCCAGGATCACGCCCTTCCACTGCGCGACCTTGGCCTTCATCTCCTTGTCGTGCTGCATGTCGAAGGCGAGGTTGGAGAATGCCTCGTTCACCTTGGCGCGCAGCGGATGCTCGGGATCGTCGGCCATGTCGAAAAGCAGCTTGTGCAGCCCCTTGATGATCGCATTGGCAATGTCCTCGTCCAGGCCCGTCCAGCGCAGGATCGTATTCGCGCGCTCGTGCACCATGTCGCGGATCAGATCCTCGTTGGCGGCAAGCGTCTGGCCGGCCCAGTCGATGATGCTTTTCTGAAGCGGCAGGTGCCGCCCTTCCTTCATCGCCGCTTCGAGCGCCTGGCCCAGGATCGGCGCGACGTCGAGCGCGCGCAGCCGCTGCCCGATCGCCGATTTGACCATGCCGCCCAGCCGTTCCTGATCGAGCGCGTCGAGGATCGTGGCGAACAGCCGCGACGCGCCCTGGCGCAACCGCCCCTCGCCCGTCACGTCGGGATTGTCGAGAAAACGGCCGATCGCCGCCGCCACGTCGACCTTGTACATCCGTCGCGCGACCACCGACGGGGTCAGGAAATTATCCTTGAGGAACAGTGCCAGCGTGTCGCCGATCCTGTCCTTGTTGCGCGGAATGATCGCCGTATGCGGAATCGGCAGGCCGAGCGGATGGCGGAACAGCGCGGTCACCGCGAACCAGTCCGCCAGCCCGCCGACCATCGCCGCCTCGGCAAAGGCGCGGACGAAGCCCAATATCGGGTGGCGATCCTCGAACGCGCGCGCGACCAGATAGACGCAGGCCATGACGACGAGCAGCCCCGTCGCGACCACGCGCATGCCCGCAGCGCCGCTCTGGACGGGATTGAGCCGGGAAATGCCCGTGCGCGCGAACACATTCATAACGTTAGAATGATCCGCCCGCGAAATGGTTCAAGCCCTTTTCGCGGGCAGATGCCGATCACTCCGCCGGATAGGCTGCCGCAGACGCCTTGTCGTCGCCGGGCTTGTAGGTCAGCAGCCGCCTGCGCAGCATCGGCCCGACCCGCTTTTCGAAGCCGTCCGCCAGGCTGAAACCGGCGGGCACGATCAGCAATGTCAGCAATGTCGACATGATCAGGCCGCCGATCACCACCGTCCCCATCGGCGCGCGCCATGCACCGTCACCCGACAGCGACAATGCGGTCGGCACCATGCCTGCGACCATCGCGACCGTGGTCATCACGATCGGCTGGGCACGCTTGTGCCCGGCTTCCATGATCGCATGGAATTTGTCGGCGCCGGTCTGCATCTCCTCGATCGCGAAGTCGATCAGCAGGATCGAGTTCTTGGCGACGATGCCGAACAGCATCAATATGCCGATGAAGACCGGCATCGAGATGGGCTGCCCGATCAGGAGAAGCGCGATCAGGCCGCCCAGCGGGGCGAGCAGCAGCGAGCCCATGTTCACCAGCGGCGACATGAAGCGCTTGTAGAGCAGTACCAGTACCGCGAAGACCAGCAGGATGCCGGAGGCCAGCGCGATGCCGAAGCTCTTCATCATCTCCGCCTGCCATTCATCCTCGCCGAACGGCGCATTGGACACGCCGGCGGGCAGATTCTTCATGATCGGCAGATTGTTGATCAGCGTCATCGCCGTGCCCTTTACGGTGCCGGGGGAGAGATCCGCGCCGACGAAGACGCGGCGATTCTGATTGTAGCGCTGGATCGAGACCGGTCCGGAGCCGAAGCCGATCTCGGCGACGCGGCTGAGCGGCACGGATTCGCCGGTCGCGGTCTGCACCGGCAGATTCTCGATCGTGGACAGATCGCGCCGCGAGCCTTCGGCCAGCATCACACGGATCGGCACCTGACGGTCGGTCAGCGAGAATTTCGCGCTGTTCTGGTCGATATCGCCCAGGGTCGCGATGCGGATCGTCTGACTGAGCGCCGCGGTCGTCACGCCGAGTTGCGCCGCAAGATCGAGCCGCGGTTTGATGATCAGTTCGGGCCGCCGCATATCGGCGGTGACACGCGGCGAGCGGACTTCCTTCAGCCCCTTCATCTGCTCGACGAGCGTCGCCGCCGTCCGGTCGAGCAGCACCGGATTCGAGCCCGAGAGCATCACCGAGATGTCTCGCCCGGTTCCGCCGCCGCCGCTGTTCTGCGCCTGAAAATAAACGCGGGCGTCCGCGATTTTCGCCAGTTGCGGCGCCAGGTCGCGCTCGAACTCGAGGCTGGTGCGCTGCCGCTTCTTATGCAGGCTGATATAGATATTGCCGCTGCCCTCGCGCACGCCCTCCATGGTCAATTCGACCTCGGGCTGCTTCCTGAGGAGCGTGTTGACCTGCTCGGCGACATCCTCGGTCTGCTGCAGCGTGGTTCCCGGCACCATTTCGATGCGGACTTGGCTGGTGTCCTGGTTGACCGTCGGGAAGAACTGCATCGGGATGACCGCGAACAGGCCGACCGTCGCGGCGAAGGCGAGCACGCCGATCCCCATCGTCCACCAGCGGTTGTGGAGCGACCAGTTGAGCACCTTCATATACCGGTCCATCATCGGACCGCCGCCATGGTCGGCTTCGCCGTGCGCCTTCAGGAAATAGGCCGCGATCATCGGCGTGATCATCCGCGCCACGGCCAGGCTGATCAGCACAGAGGCGACGACGGTCAGGCCGAAATTCTTGAAGAACTGTCCCGACACGCCCGGCATCAGGCCGACGGGCAGGAACACCGCGACGATCGAGAAAGTGGTCGCCACCACCGCCAGGCCGATCTCGTCGGCCGCGTCGATCGATGCCTGATAGGCGGTCTTGCCCATTCGCATATGTCTGACGATGTTCTCGATCTCGACGATGGCGTCGTCGACGAGCACGCCGGCGACAAGCCCGAGCGCGAGCAGAGACAGCGAATTGAGCGTGAAGCCCATCAGGTCCATGACCCAGAAAGTCGGGATGGCGGACAGCGGAATGGCCAATGCCGAAATGACGGTGGCCCGCCAGTCGCGCAGGAACAGGAAGACGACGACGACGGCAAGCACCGCCCCCTCGATCATCGCCGCCATCGAGCTGTGATATTGCGCTTCGGTATAGACCACGGTGTTGAACATCGGGATCACCTTGACCCCGGGATTCTCCTTCTCGATCTGCGCGATGATCTTTTCGGTGGCGTGGAAGACCGACACGTCGGACGCCCCGCGCGCACGAGAGATCGAGAAGCTGACGACCTGCTTGCCGGACACCTTGCCGATGCGGACCTGCTCGCTGAAGCCATCGGTCACCTTCGCGACCTCGCCGAGCTGGATCGTGCGGCCGTTGCCCAGCGATATCTGGGTCTGCGAAAGCTGATAGGCATCGGCCGCATTACCGAGCACGCGCACCGACTGTCGTGATCCCGCGATCTCCGCCTTGCCGCCCGCGGCGTTGATGTTCACCTGGCGCAGCACATTGTTGATCTGCGCGGCGGTCACGCCCTGCGCCTGCATCCGCGCGGGATCGAGGATGACGCGGATCTCGCGGTCGACGCCGCCATTGCGCTCCACCTTGCCCATGCCGCTGATCGCCATCAGCCGCTTGGAGATTGAATCGTCGACGAACCAGCTCAGCTGCTCCATCGTCATGTCGGAGGCCTGGACCGCGAAATAGGCGAGCGGCTCGCCCGCGGTCGTCTCCTTCTGGACGAACGGTTCCATGATGCCGTCGGGAAGCTCGCCGCGGATCTGGTCGATCGCGTTCTTCACTTCATTGACGGCCTGGTTGATGTCGGTGCCGATCTGGAACTCGACCATCGTCGACGACGAGCCCTCGTTCGCCGTCGAACTGATGTTGCGGACACCATCGATGCTGCGCACCGCAGATTCGACGCGCTGCGTGATCTGCGTCTCGATCTCGGTCGGCGCGGCGCCGGGCTGCGAGATCGACGCGATGACGAGCGGGAATTCGATGTCCGGCTGGTTCTGGACCTCCATGCTCATGAAGCTGACGATGCCGGCGAGCGTCAGTCCGACGAACAGCACGATGGGGGCGACCGGATTGCGGATCGACCAGGCGGAAATATTCCTGAAATTCATCGTCTCACGTCCATATCTCTGCGCCCGTCAGTGACGGGCGGCCGGCCGAATTTCAGTTCTTGCGCGCCAGTTCGGGCTTGACCGTCTCACCCGGGTTGAGGAAGCCGCCGGCACGCATCACGACCTTTTCCGTACCGTTCAGGCCCGAGGTGATCGCAATGCCCGTCGCCGTCACCGTGCCCGTCGTCACCGGCCGGCGCTCCACCTTGTTGCCCTTGCCGACAAGATAGACGAAATTGCCCTTCTCATCGCTCAGCACCGCCGATTCCGGCAGCAGCGGCTGTTCCTGCGTGCCGCGGACGATCCGCGCCGTGGCGAAACCGCCCGGACGGATCGCCGGATCATAGGCCAGCGCGAGCCGCGCAGTGCCCTGGCGCGATGTCGGATCGATGACGGGCGATACCTGCCAGACCCGCCCGGTGAAGGTGCGATCGGTCCCGACCGGGATCACCGACGCCTGCGCGCCGACCGGCAATCCCGCGAGATCGGTCTCGCTCAACCGTGCGAGCAACTCCATCTCGCCGCCCTTGGCCATGCGGAACAATACGCCGCTGCCCGAACTCACCACCTGGCCCGGCTCGACATTGCGCGTCAGCACAAGCCCCGCCTCCGGTGCGCGGATGTCCAGCCGGCCGGTGCGGGCGCGCGATTCGCCGAGCGAAGCCTCCGCCACGCGGACACGCGCAACCGCGGCATCGCGCGTCGCGATTCTCCGCTCGACATCGGCCTTCGACACGAAGCCGCGCGACACCAGCGACTGCGCGCGATCAAGCTCGGACTGGGCGAGCCGCGCATCTGCGCGGGCCACATTGATCTGGGCGGCGAGCTGGGCATTGGTCTGGACTTGGACCGAGCGGTCGATGGTGGCGAGCACCTGCCCCGCGCCGACCCATTGGCCGGGCTCGACCAGCACGCGGGAGACCATGCCGCCTTCGCCGGCGACGCCGACCGGCATCTCGCGCCGCGCCGCCAGCGTGCCGGTGACCGAAATGACGTGATCGACGGCCTGGTGGCCCGGTACGATCACGGTCACGACGGGCATCGCCTGTGCTTGCGTGTCGGTCGCAGCGCCACTGCCGGTCATGCTCTTGAATGCGAAGAAAGCCGCCACGGCGACGATGAGCACCACGACCGCGCCGACGATCAGCCGCCGCCGCCGGATCCGCCGCGCATGCTCTTCTTCCGAGAGCAGCTCGACGCCGTCAGTCGCCGTCAAACGCGTTTCATAGTTCATCATCTTACGCCTTCAGCTTCGTGCCGGTTCCCATGACGGCAGTGTATTACATCAATAAGTCAGTAGTCTCAAGCGGGACTTTTTGGACCGGCGCCTCTGCGTCGAATGACGTTGCGGATCAAGCGGAACCGCAGCGATTCTGGCGGGTATATGATGCGCGGGCTTGCCAAATCCGCCTATCGGCAGGACAAGATGCGCAGGGGCGGCGCAGCGGGGACGGCGGATGGACATTTTCTGGTGGATCTTCGTCGGCCTGATCGCGGGCGCGCTCGGCAAGTTCATCATGCCCGGGCGCGACCCCGGCGGCTTCATCGTCACCATATTGATCGGCATCGCCGGCGCGGTCCTGGCCGGCTATGTCAGCCAGATGCTCCGCATCTCGGAGCCGGGCGAGACTGCGAGCCTGTGGAAGACGATCGTCGGCGCCACGATGGGCTCGATCGTGCTGCTCATCCTCTATCGCCTGATCATGGCGGGCCGGACGCGTCATTAAGCTTCCGTGCAGCGTCGTTCTGCTTATGGAACAAGACCGCCGCGTTCTTGGCGGATCGAAGGAGTAAATGATTTCATGACAAAGGCCCCGATCGCCGTGGCGCTCAGCGCCCTCGCCCTGACGCCGGCAACGCTCGCGGCACAGACGACCGTGCCCGTGCCGGTCGCCGTCCTCCAAGGCACCCGGCTCGACATCGTCGCAACCGGTGAAACCAAGCGCGTGCCCGACGTGGCCGTGATCAGCGCGGGCGTCGTCACCCAGGCCACCGACGCCGCGGGCGCGATGCGCGAAAATGCGCAGCGCATGTCCGGCGTGGTCGCAGCGCTCCGCAAGGCGGGCGTCGCCGAACGCGACATCGCCACCGCCACGATCAGCCTGAACCCGCAATATCGCTATGGCGAGAATGTCCCGCCGGTGATCACCGGCTATCAGGCGACCAATACCGTCTCGATCCGTTTCCGCGACGTCGCCAAGAGCGGCACGATCCTCGACGCGCTCGTCGCCCAGGGCGCCAACCAGATAAACGGCCCCAGCCTGCAGATCGACAAGCCCGAAGCGGCCGAGGACGAGGCGCGCACCGACGCGATCCGCAAGGCGCGCGCGCGCGCCGAACTCTATGCCGTCGCGGCCGGACTCAAGGTGAAGCGCATCCTGTCGATCAGCGAGTCGGGCGGCTACGCGCCGCCGCCGCCGGTCGCCTATATGCGGGCGAGCATGGCCGGCAAGGAGGCCGATTCGATGGTCGTCGCGGGCGAACAGTCGGTCGGCGTCACCGTTTCGGTCAGCTTCGAACTGGAGTGACAGCTCTGCCGTGCTGACGGCGGAATAAACATGAAAAGGGCCGCGCGGAAAATTCCGTGCGGCCCTTTTTTATTGAGGCGACCGGATCAGCGAACGCGACCGCGGCGAACGAGATTGACGACCGCGAGCAGTACAACCGCACCGACGAACGACGCGATCAGCGAGCGCGCGTCGAATCCGGAGCTGTTGATCGAGCCGCCGGAAATGAACAGGCCGGCGAGGAACGCGCCGACGATGCCGACGATGATGTTCAGGAAAATGCCCTGTTGCGCGTCGGTCCGCATCACGATGCTGGCCAGCCAGCCGATAATGCCACCCACGATGAGCCAAAGAATGATACCCATATGGTAGATCCTCCTGTCGCTGCCATCCGCTGAGTAGCGGACGACTTGAGCGAAGATACTACGATCAGGCGACGTGCTTTGTTCCGTTGGCGTCACGGCCGCAAGTGACTGTCGGACAAGAAAATCCCCACCACACCGATGACCGGCGGGTGGGGACAATGGTGTCGGTCGGGGCTGACCGGTTATTCAGTAACGCTGCTGGCGTTCGTAAAGAGAGCGGTAATGCTGGATGCGCGTCACGCGCAGCCCGGGCATGCCCGAACGATCGACCGCGCGCTGCCAGCCGGCAAATTCTTCCAGAGTCAGACCATAGCGCTCACAAGCCTCGTCGACGGTCAGCAGACCGCCATTGACCGCGGCAACCACCTCGGCCTTGCGCCGCACGACCCAGCGGGTCGTCGATGGCGGCGGAAGCGAGTCCAGCGTGAGCGGCTCGCCGAGCGGACCGATCACTTGCGCCGGCCTTATCTTCTGATTTTCGATCATTCCTACCTCAAACCAGTTCGCGGTCTGTCAATGTGATGAATCGGCCTACACCAGGGACGTTGAAATAAGCCTAAAGCCGGAGGGTAAATATTCTGGTCATGTTTGCAGACCGGATGTGAGGCGCCGGGCAGCGGCGACGTTGAAGCTCCCGCCGAGTTCTGCGGGCGTAACGGTCGCACCATCGGCGAACAGCATGATCATGGGATCGCGCGACAGACCGGTTTCGGCCGCGTCGCGCTCGAGCAGAATCTGGCGACGCGCGGTCGCGGTCACCGATTGCTGCGCGGAAAGCCCCGCGAGCAGCACCGGAAAATCGGGAACCACCCCCAGCGGCCGCGCAAGCAGCCTTTCGAAGCGGGCAAATGCGAAATCCATCCCCGACGATGTAAGGAAAGGGGGTGAATCACTGGTAAAGGCGCGGCAAAAAAATGCGGAATCTCAACATTCCGCGCCGCAGCATCTCTTAAATTATTGATGTTCAGCCGTATTCATATGCGCCTTGGCGCAACTGCGGCGGACATGAAAAGAGGCTGCCGGGCCTGATGGCCCCGCCAACCCCCTAACATGGTCAGCGGCCGGAGTTTCCAGCCCGGGAGACCAATGATCGCGCTATTAGCCGCGCGTCCCCCGAACGGACTGAACCGACCTCATTGCTGAACCATGAGACATCGGATCACCTCCTTTCGCTTGTTGAAGCCTTTGTGCCGCTTGGCACGACCAATGTGTGAATCATCCCGATTCGCGACACAAGACTTGTTTTGATTTTTTTTCTGAGCAAGAATCGTCGCTTCGCGCCGAACCGACGGAAATCGCGTCAGCCGCGGCAATCCTCCACCACCCGCGCAATCTCCGCCCAGCCGGGCAAAACCATCTCCTCGGCCCCGTCCGCGCGCACCAGGAAACGGCCGCGCGTGTAGACCAACCGGTCGAGAAAACCGTCATTCGCGTTCGTCGTCGCCGCCACGCTCGGCGGCGAACCGCCGATATTGGCAAGCGCATAGCTCGACGCGCCGGCGGTCGAAGTCAGGGTCAGCCGCGCGCTGCTGCCCGGATCGAGCACGCCCGACCGTTCGAAACGAATGCGCCGCGCCGCCTTTTCACAGCGTATCGCGAAACGCACGGCCGCGCCGGGCTGACCGAATTGCGCGACCGACCCGCCGGCATCCTCGCGATAGCTCCAGTCGCCCGGCGTGGCCGGACGATCGGTCCAGTCCCCTGCCGGCGCGGGCGGCGGCGGAACGGGCGCCGGTGGCGGTGGTGCGGTCGGCGGTGACGCGGGTGCCGGCGGTGCGGGCTCGCTCGGACGGACACAGCCGCCAAGCGCCGCCAGGGCAATCAGAGAGACGAGGCCGGCCTTACGCATTCCATTCCTTCCAGAACCACCGATACCGACCCGAGCATAAGCGCTGGACCGACCGGCACAAGCCGCACCCGTCGTGCACCCGCGCTTGCCCGTCGCGGTCGCGCCGGACATAAGACGCTGTTTGGAAATGCGCTTGTGGCGCATTGCCGCACCGGCCCGCTCCCCCACCCGGCCTCCCAGACGATACTGCCGTTGGGAGGCCGGGTGGGGGAGCGGGCTGGTGCGGCAATGCGCCATCGGCGCATTTCCAAATGGACTCTCAGCCGATGAAATCCACGTCGCCACCCATCGCTTCGCGCAACGCGGTGAGCGCCTGGGCCTTGATCTGGTGGACGCGCGGAACGCTGACACCCAGGATCTCGGCGATTTCTGACAGGTTGAGCTCCTCGACGAAATAAAGCTGCACGATCAGCTGATGGCGTTCGGCCAGGCCGGCGATGGCCTCGACCAGTCGGCCACGTGTCTCGGCATCGGCCAGCCGGTCGAAACTGTCGGGCTTGTCGTCGGCAAAGGCGGGGTCGCTATCCGAATAGCAATCCTCCAGCCCTTCGAAGCGCAGTGGCGTCGAAGCGACGCGCAGTGCGGCAAGATCGGCTTCGCTCATCTCCATCGCCGCCGCGAGTTCGGCAGAGGAGGCCGGACGGCCGAGCGCGACCTGCAGCGCGGCGCCCTTGTCGCGCATTTCGCGGCGGCGCTCCATCGCGCCGCGCGAAATCGTGGCATTGCGGCGCAGCATGTCGATCATCGCGCCGCGCACGCGCATCTTGGCATAGGCCGCGAAGCCGTCATCGCTTTCGCTCTCATGCCGGCGCACGCATTCGGTGAGCGCGACCAGCCCGGTCTGGACCAGATCCTCGATCTCGAGATCGGCATGGCCCGATCCATGGATATGCCAGGCAAGGCGGCGGACCAGCGGCATGAATCGCCGGATGCGATCCATCGGGTCCTGCCGGTAGATGTCGGCGGAAATCGTCGACTTGTAAGGATGAGTCATGCTGTCATGCTTTCCTTCTGGGCCGGACGGCCAGTGTCTTCGCTGAATGAAACGGGGCCTTCACTGGCGCCGCCGACCACCGCGACGACCTCGATCGGCTGGGTCGCGGGCAGTTCGGCGATGCTGATCACCAGGCATTGCGGCGCGCGCAGCTTGAGCAATGCGGTGACGGAGCGGCGGACGCGGGGCTGGACGACGAGCGCGCAGGGCGGCTGGTCGGGGGTACGCTGGGCCATGATGTCGCGGATGCGATCGCCGATCGATCGGGCGAGATCGGGCTCGATCACCGGCTGGTTCGTCGCCGGATCGATCATGCCCTGCATGATCATCGATTCCAGCCCGCCGTCGAGCGTGATCACGGGCAGCCGGTCGGCGGGCCCGCAGATCCGCCCGATGATATAGCCGCCCAGATCGATGCGCAGCATGTCGATCAGACGCTCATGGTCGAGCGTCTGCTGGACCGAGGCCGACAGGCTGGCGAAGATCGGCAGCAGGTGCGAGATCGATACGCCTTCCTCGAGCAGCGAGCGCAGCAGGCGCGTCATCGCGGCAAGCGACAGCGGCTGCGGATAGACGGTCTCGACCAGGCCCGAGGCGCGATCCTTGAGCCCGTCGATCAGCGCCAGCACTTCGTCGGGGCCGAGCAGGGCCTGTGGGCGATCGATCAGCAGCTGGTTGAGCTGGGTCGCGATGACGGTGCTGGCGTCGACCACCAGATAGCCGTCGGCAATGGCAAGGTCGCGCAGGCCGGCGTCGATCCACAGCGCGTCGCAGCCGAAGCTGGGATCGCGGGTCGGTTCGCCGGTGAAGGCGGGCTGTGCGCTGCCCTCTCCGGCGTTGATCGCGAGCAGCTTGTCCGGGCGGATCGTGGCGCCGCCGATGACGACGCCGCCGAGCAGCACGCGATAGGCGGTCGGCGCCAGATCCAGGCTGTCGCGCACCCGGATCTGCGGCACGACGAAACCGAACAGCTGCGACAATTGCTTGCGCACGCCGGTGATGCGGCTGACCAGCGGCGCGCTACGCTTGTCGTCGACCAGATGGACCAGGCCGAAGCCGAGCTCGATGGTGACCAGCGTATGATCGCTGACATCGTCGAGGCGGATCTCGTTGGGATTGGCGACCGCGACCGGTTCGGGCGCTGCCACCGGCGGGTTCTTGGCGCGTTTCGACAGATGCCAGGCGATATAGCCGGAGATCGCCGCGGCGGGCAGGAAGATGGTCTGCGGCATCGCCGGGATCACGCCGATGACGCCCAGGATGAAGGCGACGGGAACCCAGATCGCGGCATTGGCGAACTGGCCGCCGATCTGGCCGGTCAGATCCTCGGAACTGGTGACACGGGTGACGATGGCGGCCGCCGCGATCGACAGCAGCAGCGACGGCACCTGCGCGACGAGCGCATCACCGACCGCCAAGGTGACATAATGTTCGGCGGCTTCCGACGCGCTGAGGCCGTGGCTGATCATGCCCAGGCAGAAACCGGCGATGATGTTGACCGCCAGGATCAGCAGGGCGGCGATCGCGTCGCCCTTCACGAATTTGGAGGCACCGTCCATCGAACCGTAGAAATCGGCTTCGGTCGTGACTTCCACACGGCGCGCGCGGGCTTCGTCGGGCGTCATCAGCCCGGCGGCGAGATCGGCGTCGATTGCCATCTGCTTGCCGGGGAGCGCATCGAGCGTGAAGCGTGCCGATACTTCGGAGACACGGCCGGCACCCTTGGTGACGACGACCAGGTTGATGATCATCAGGATGGCGAAGACGAACAGGCCGACGATGAAATTGCCGCCGATCAGGAAAGCGCCGAACGCCTCGATGACATGGCCGGCCGCGGCCGTGCCCTCATGGCCCGACACCAGCACGACGCGCGTGGACGCGACGTTGAGCGCCAGGCGCAGCAATGTCGCGAACAGGAGGACGGTGGGGAAGGACGAGAAATCGAGCGGCTTGCGCGCATTGATCGCCGCCATCAGGATTGCGATCGACAGGCCGATGTTGATGACGAAGAAGATGTCGAGCACGATCGAGGAGATCGGCACGATCATCAGCACGATCAGCGCCAATATGCCGCCGGGCAGCGCGAAGCCGCGCGCCGAGGGCATCATCATGCGGGGCAGAGCGAGCGCGCTCACAGGTTGAACGCCTGGAGACGGGCATAGGCCTGGCGGACATTGCCGCGGCCGGTGTCATTGCCGGCGATGTCGAGCCCGAAACTGGCGCGCAGCGTTTCCGCCATGGTCGGGCGCGGCGCGGGCGCCGCCGGCTGGACGGCGTCGATCGGCCGGGCCTGCCGGTGCATGGGGCCGGGCGGTGGTGCGCCGGCATTGATCGCCGCGATATCGAAGCTGCCGAACCCGCCAGTGTCGCCGCCATTGCGCTCGATCGCATTGCCCAGCTTGTTCTGGAACAGGCCGTAGACCTGGCCGAGCGAGCGGGCATCGCCGCTGGCGTCGAAGAAGATCGAACGGTTGGCGGCCGCGGCCTTGGGAAATAGCGAGGCCGCCGACGTTTCCGGATTGCGCTGCGCATTCTGGAGGAATGTCGAGGCGCCCGCAGGACCGAGAAAATGGGCGAGATAAAGGTCGGTGCCGTTGGGCTCGCGGCCGAGCGCCGATTGCAAGGTCGCGCGATTGTCGTTGGCGAATTCGCCGGCCATCAGCGATGCGACCTGCGGATCGAAACGCATCGCCAGGATCTGCTGCCGCATGGCGGGATCGCGCACGATCGGCCCCTTGGGCGTCTGTTCGATCTGCGCGGCCGCCCAGCCCAGGCCATGCTCGGCGCCATGCTTTTCGAGCGTGTTCAGCCAAGTGCTGGAAATGAACTGGAACAGCCCGCTGGCGCTCGACGTCGAGGCGCGGGCGTCGGGATCCAGGCTGCTTTCGAGGCTGGCCTGGCCGAGCAGATAGTCGAAATCGACGCCGGTGCTGGACGAGGCGCGCCGGATCTCCGCGCGCACCGCGACCTGGCTCGCCACTGGCTGGACTTGCGGCATTGCTCGACATCCTCCTGGCCCGGCGCAACGGCGCGTCCGGACGGGAGGGAATTAAGCAATAGCCGTGCCAGTTCTTTCGATCAGGCGGGGCGGCGGCCGATATGCGGGCTGGCCGCGCCGGTGCGATAGACGTCGTTGCGACCCGTCAACATGTTCAGCCGCGCACTCACATTGGCGGCCAGAAGATTGCGTGTCTGGCGGTTTACCTCGTTCAGGCGATGTGCCGCCTCGACCATGCCGCGGCATTCGTCGTCGAGTTCGTTCATGTCCGCGGCGGCGATCCGCCCGACCAGCGCCGATTTCTGATTGGCGCAGACCATGATGGTGTCGAGGTCGATGGCGGCAAGCGCTTGCCGTTCGTCCTGCAGGGCGGCAAGCATTTGCCGCAGGCTGTCCTTGATGGCGGTCATTTGGCGGTCCGAAGCAATATGCCGGCTGCGATGATCGCATCGGCGATCTTGGCCGGAACGACAGGATAGCTGCCGTCGGCAATGGCCTTGCGGATCAGCGCGACGCGATCCTGGTCGACGGGTGGCGTTGCGGCCGATCCGAGCGTTTCGGCGGCGACGACCGGCTGTGCGGTGGCCGTCGGCCGGCCGGCCTGACCGGTCTGTTGCGACGCGCCGGCCGCAGCCTGCTCCCTGGCATTGGCGATCCGCCGTGCCGGGCTGATGGGTGACGTGTCCATGCTGCTCAAGTCCTGATCCAAGCCTTTCAGGACACCAGAACGGCAGTGATGGGCGTGACTTAAGGGGATAAATGATGGTGTGCCGGCGCGATCGATCCGCCTGCGCCCAAAACCGGTCGATCCGGGGCGCGGATCCGCGCCCCGGAGACCATGTTCCGGTTGGTTTCTCTCGCCTTTTACGGAGAGAGCAGGGGCGTGCGTCCGATCAGGACGACGGCATGCTGACCAGGCCGCGGCGCAGTACCTGGCAGGTCAGGACTTCGCCCTTGCCGCCCGCCTTGATCTTGATCCAGCTGCCGACGGGCCCGGCTTCCATCGCCTGGCCGCCCTGGCTGATCGTGAAGCCGGTGCCCTTGACCTCGATGGTCACGACATCGCCCTTGGCGATGGCCAGGCCGCCAGTCTGGACGACGGTTTCGGCGCCCATCACCGCATTGGTCGGCACGACCGGCACGAACAATTTCCATCCCGCGCCGACGGGGCATTCGAGAATCACGGTATCGCGGCGCATCGAGCGCCACGACAGCCGGACGTCGCCGCCGCACGATGCGAGCCGAAGCCTGCGATCGACGGGCGCCGCGGCGCCGCCGGGTGCGCCGAGCGCATTGCCGGTGAAGCGCTGGATCGCCTGATCGAGCGCGATGTGGTCGATGGTCGGCGTGACGGCACTGGCCGGGACGGCGGCCGTCACGAGAGCGAGAGCTGGAATCAAACGGATCATGTCGAGCCTTTCAATATTTCACGGTTGGTTGAAGCAAGGAATGTGCCAATGTTGCCATCAGCCTTGGTCGAAACTGAGTGTCACGGTGACCGCATCCGCGGTCGCGGGTTCGAGGATCAGCCGCACCGAACGGCCGGTCAGCGCGGGATCGGCGCTGATCGCGGCCGCATCGGCCAGCACCGCGTCGCGGCGTCCCGGGCGGTAGCCGCCATGGACGTTGATGCGCATATGCGCGTCGATCGCCTGGCCCTTCAGCCATTGATCAAGCGGCGGGGCACCCTCGCCGGCACGCCACATCGCGACGGGTTCGGCAAAGATCGGGGCAGGCTCCGGCGCGGGCGCCGCCACGGCGGCAGGGGCCGGCCGGACCGGTTTCGCCGGCGCCGATTCGACGCGTGCCAATGCCGAGAATGTGGTCAGGAACAGGATGATCGAGAGATCCGCCAGCATGATCTGCCAGCTCGTTCCGGGCTGCGCGATCATGCCGCCAGCGTCCTGGGTGCGCGTGATGGCGTGACCGGGCGCACGGATGCCGCTGCCGGGGCGGGGGCCATCTGGATCCTGAGCCAGTCGATCATCGCCTGGCGTCCCGATTCCTCGCGCTCGGCGATCCGCGTGATCTGGCGAGCGAGCGGTGCATAAAGCAGATTGGCGCTGAGCACGCCGTAAAGCGTGGTCAGCACCGCGGACGAGACCGCCGCCGAGATCGCCTCGGGCGCCAGGCCGCCGGCGGGCAGCTGGGTCAGCGCCACCAGCGTGCCGGCCAGGCCGAAGACGGGCGCGAGATCGGCGGCGAGATTGAGCAGCCGGGCGCCGTCGGCGGCGACGCGCTCGCGCACGGCGCGGCGGGCTTCGTGATGATCGAACAGCGCGTCGATCGAGCGGCGCTGCAGCATCGTCTCGACCGCTTCGGACAGGTCATGGTCGGGGATCGTCGCCAGCGGCGCGCGCAGCAGCCCTTCGCGATCGATATGGCGCACCTGGGCGGCAAGCGCCGCGCGGGCGCGGGCTTCCGAGAAGCGCGGCCGGAACAGCGATGCGAGCGCGCGGCCGGTATTGGCGATCTCGGACAAACCGGAGCGCAGCAATGTGGCCGCCAGCGTGCCGCAAAGCACCAGCAACAGCGCATTCAGGTCGAACATCCTGTCGAACGACATGCCTCAATCTCCCTTCGCGATCCGGAGCGGCCGCAGCCGCCCGCACTTCGCGAAGACGGGATTGAGCAAGGGGCGTGCCAATCGCCGGGATGGGCCGATTGCGCCGCCGATCCGGCCCGGCGGCGGCAGCCGGGCGGAAAAATCTTGCCTCGATGCGGCAAGATCTTGCCGGGCCTTTGCCGCTTTCGGCCGGGATCGGCGGAAAATCGCACCCTTTCGCGATTTGGCACGCCTGTTGCATATGTGCCGGCGAAGGTCCGGCCCATGTCGGATCAATTTGGGAGCAAGGCCGATGGCCGAGAGTCTCTTTGGTATCCATGGCGCTGCGCTCGAGGTGCGTTCGCACCGCCTCGGCCTGTTGTCGTCGAACATCGCCAATGCGGCGACGCCCGGCTACAAGGCACGCGACATCGATTTCGAGACCGCACTGCAGGCGCGCCTCAACGGTGACGGCGCCGACGCCGCCATGGCCAAGGCCGAACGCTATCGCGTGCCGTTGATGCCCTCGCTCGACGGCAACACCGTCGAACTCGCCAGCGAACAGGTCGCCTTTTCCGAAAATGCGGTCGGCTATGCGACGACCCTGTCCTTCATCCAGTCGCGGGTCGAAACGCTGACCCGCGCGCTCAAGGGCGAATGACGATGGCGAACCCGATGACCATCTTCGACGTCGCCGGACGCGCCATGTCGGCACAGCTCGTGCGCATGAACAGCTCGGCGTCGAACCTCGCCAATGCCGGCAGCGTCGCGAGCAGTGCCGATGCGGTCTACAAACCGATCAAGCCCGTGTTCCGCACCGAGCTCGACCGTTCGACCGGCCTGATGAGCGTCAGCGTCGACCGCGTGATCCGCAGCGATGCGGAGGCGATCCGCCGGCACGATCCCGATCACCCGCTCGCCGACGAGAATGGCGACGTGTGGGCGGCCCCCGTCGATGAGACCCAGGAAATGGTCGAGATGATGGAGAGCGCCCGCCAGTACCAGAATGTGATCGAGGTGCTCCAGACCACCAAGACCCTGATGCTCGATACGATGAGGCTAGGCAAATGAACTTCAATTCCATCATAGCGGCGAACAGCTCGACCAAGGTCCCGGCTGACGCCAAGACATCCAACCAGCTCGGCCAGAAGGATTTTCTGCGCCTGCTGACCGCGCAGATGCAGACCCAGGATCCGTTCGACCCGGTCGATAATAAGGAGATGATCGCGCAGATGGCGCAATTCTCCAGCCTCGCCGGCCTGTCCGAGATCAACGACACGCTGAAGCTGATCAACACCAAGCTCGGCGGCGACGCACCCGCCGCGTGAACCCATTCTTCACAGGAGAAACACCATGTCCTTTTATACCTCGCTGAGCGGCGTCAAGAGCGCCCAGACCCAGCTCGAAGTCGTCTCGCACAATCTCGCAAACTCGGAGACCGCCGGCTACAAGCGGAGCCGCGCCAATTTCGCCGACGTCTTCGCGACCTCGTCGACGACGAACCCGCAGCTCGCAATGGGTGTCGGCACGCGCGTCGATTCGATCACCCAGATCTTTTCCAGCGGCCCGATCGAGCAGACCGGCAACGCGCTCGATCTCGCCATCACCGGCGAAGGATTCTTCGCCACCAAGTCGGCCGCGTCGGACGAGGTGATGTTCACCCGCAACGGCTCCTTCTCGGTCGACGAGGACGGCTATATCAAGCGCGGCACCAACGACCGGCTCCAGCTGTTCGCGGTCGCCGCCGACGGCACCGCCGACACCGGCGCGACGATCGACGCCCAGATCCCGGCCGAGAGCGCCGACGGATCCAAATTCGCCGGCATCACCGTCAGCGGCAATGGCGACATGATCGTGACCTTCGCCGACGGCACCAACCAGACGCTCGGCCGCGTCGCGATGGCGAGCTTCACCGCGCCCACCGGCCTGCGCCAGATGGGCTCGTCCAACTGGTCGCCGACCGGCCTGTCGGGTGAGCCGAGCTGGGGCGAGCCCGGCGACGGCCGCTTCAACGATCTGATGTCGGGCGCGGTCGAACGTTCCAATGTCGATCTCACCGAGGAACTCGTCGGCCTGATCACCGCGCAGCGCTATTTCCAGGCGAACGCCAAGGCGATCGACACCGCGTCGCAGATCACCCAGACGATCATCGGCATCCGGACCTAAGCGACATGGACCGCCTCATCTACACCGCCTATTCGGGCATGCGCGGATCGCTGTCCGCGCAGAGCGCGATCGCCAACAACCTGGCCAACGCGAACACGATCGGCTTTCGCGCCGAACGCACCGCGTTCGAGGCGCAGACGCTCAAGGGCCCGACCATCGAAGCCCGCGCGCCGAGCGCCATGGAGGTCAAGGACGTCGACATGACGGCGGGCGCGGTGGTGCAGACGGGGCGGTCGCTCGACGTCGCGATCGACGGCAAGGCGATGATGGCGGTCCAGGCCGATGACGGCTCGGAAGGCTATACGCGGCGCGGTGACCTGATGGTCTCGCCCTCGGGCCTGCTCCAGACCGGCGACGGCCATCTCGTCCTCGGCAATGGCGGCCCGATCTCGATCCCCGCCGCCGCTTCGATCTCGATCACGCCCGACGGCTCGGTCCAGGTCCTGGCGCCCGGCGGCGATCCGAAGAACCCCGAAACCGTCGATCGCATCAAATTGGTGTCGCCCGAAGGCACCCAGATCGCAAAGGCCGTCGACGGATTGTTCCGCGTGGTCGGCGACGGCGTGCTGCCTTCCGATCTCGATGCCCGCGTCACCACCGGCGCGCTCGAGCAGTCCAACGTCAACAGCGCGCAGATGCTCGTCGAGATGATCGAGAACCAGCGCTCGTTCGACATGCGCACCAAGATGCTGACCACCGCGAAGGACCTCGACGAGGGCGGCGCGGCGCTCATGCGCATCAACTGATTCAGCCAAGGAGCTATCCATGCCCACTTCCGCAATGCACATCGCCCGCACCGGCCTGGAGGCGCAGGATGCGCGCATGCGCGTCATCGCCAACAATCTGGCGAACGTCGGCACCACCGGCTTCAAGCGCGATCGCGCCTCGTTCGAGACGCTCGCCTATCAGGACGTGCGCGTCGCCGGCACCCAGTCGAGCAGCGAGACCAAATATGCGATCGGGCTCAATCTCGGCACCGGCGTGAAGGTGCAGGGCACCGCGCGGATCGAGACCCAGGGCTCGCTCAACACGACGAGCAACGCGCTCGACCTGGCGCTCGACGGCAATGGCTATTTCCAGGTGCAGATGCCCGGCGGCCAGACCGCCTATACCCGCGCCGGCAATTTCGCGCGCTCGCCCGAAGGGCAGCTGATCACCTCGCAGGGCTATCCGGTCCAGCCCGGCATCACCATTCCCGAGAATGCGACCGAGATTACCGTCGGTCTCGACGGCACGGTTTCCGCCACCGTCGCGGGCGAGAGCGAGCCGAGCCAGCTCGGCCAGCTCACCCTTGCCAGCTTCGCCAATCCGGCCGGGCTGCAGGCGACGGGCGACAATTTCCTGCTCGAGACCGCGGCGAGCGGTGCTGCTCAGGTCGGCATCGCCGGCCAGGACGGCCGCGGTTCGATCCGTCAGGGCATGCTCGAGGGATCGAACGTCAATGTCGTGGAGGAGCTGGTCGACATGATCGAATGCCAGCGCGCCTATGAGGTGAACTCCAAGATGATCTCCGCCGTCGACGAAATGCTGCGCAATGCAAACCAGACGCTTTAACCGCACGGTCGCGCTGCTGCTCGCGGGCGGCCTGGCCTTTTTCCTGTCGCCCGCCGACGCGAAAAAGGCCAAGCCCAAGCCGGGCTTCGAGGCGACATTGCCGCTGCCCGTCGCACAGGCGCCGGCCATCGCCGATGGCGCGATCTTCCAGGCCAGCAGCGGCTATGCCGCGCTTCACGAGGGCAATCGCGCCCGCGCGATCGGGGATCTGCTGACCGTCGTCCTGGTCGAACGGATCACCTCGACCAAGTCCGCGACGTCGAAGACGGCGCGCGACGGCGGCTTCTCGATCACACCGCCGACCGCCGGCCCGCTCGATTTTCTGAACCCCAATGCCCTTAAGGCTTCGGGCGGTTCGTCGTTCAATGGCAATGGCACTGCCGCGCAACAAAGCGCGCTGGGCGGCGAGGTCAGCGTGACCATCGCTCAGTTGCTCGGAAACGGCAGCGCTATCGTCAAGGGCCAGAAGCGGCTCACCTTGAGCCAGGGCGAGGAATGGGTGCAGTTTTCGGGAATCGTCCGGCTTGCCGACATCGACCAGATGAATCGCATCGCGTCGACCCGCGTCGCCGATGCCCGCATCGAATATTCGGGCAACGGCCAGGTCGCGCGCGCCAGCCGCGAAGGCTGGCTGCAGCGCTTCTTCAACATGATCAGTCCCTTCTAAGGTTCAAGGACCCCACGCCATGACCCGTTTGCCGAAGCTTTTCCTCGCTCTTTTCGCCGCCGCGGCGCTGCCCGTCGTGCCGGCGCATGCCGAGCGCGTGCGCGATCTCGGCACCTTTCAGGGCGTCCGGAACAACCAGCTTGTCGGCTATGGCATCGTCGTCGGCCTCGAAGGCACGGGTGACGACAATCTCGAATATGCCGCGCAAGCGGTGAAGGGCATGACCAGCCGTCTCGGCCTGCAACTGCCGCCGGGCGTCCAGCCCGGCCTGAAGAATGCGGCGGCGGTGATGATCACTGCCGATCTTCCCGCCTTCGCCAAGCCCGGCCAGCGCATCGACATCACGATCTCGGCGCTGGGCAAGGCGAAGTCGCTGCGTGGCGGTTCGCTGATCCTGTCGCCGCTCACCGGCGCCGACGGACAGACCTATGCGATGGCGCAGGGCAATCTCGTCGTCGGCGGTCTCGGCGTCTCGGCGCGCGACGGATCGAAATTGTCGGTCAATGTGCCGACGGTCGGGCGCATTCCCCTGGGCGCCACGGTCGAACGCGCCGTCGCGACGGGTTTCGATACCCGCGACGTGCTGCGCTTCAATCTGAACGAAGCCGATTTCCTGACCGCCCAGCGCGTGCGCGACGCGATCAACCAGAAATTCGGACCCGTCGCCACGCTCGAGGATGCGGTGACCGTTTCGCTTGCCTTGCCGACCGGCGCGAACACGCGCGGCGCGATGATGGCGGCGATCGAGATGCTCGACATCACGCCCGCCGAAGCGCCCGCCCGCGTCATCGTCAACAGCCGTAGCGGCACGGTGGTGATCAGCAGCGCGGTGCGGCTTGCGCCCGCCGCCGTCAGCCATGGCAAGCTCGTCATCCATATCGACGAAGCGCCGCAGATCTCGCAGCCCGCACCTTTTTCGCGCGGCGAAACCGCGGTCCAGGAAAACAGCACGATCTCGATCGAGCAGAGCAGCAATCACATGGCGCTGCTCAATCCCGGCCCGTCGCTGTCCTCGATCGTCGATTCGCTCAACAAGCTGGGCGTCAGCCCGCCCGATCTCGTCGCGATCCTCGAGGCGCTGAAGCAGGCGGGTTCGCTCAAGGCGGAGTTGATCGTGATATGATGATCACCAATTCCATGTCGGTGGCGCCGAAGCCGGCCGACCAGAAGGCCGAGCTCGGCAAGGCGGCGCAGCAGTTCGAGGCGATCTTCGTCCGGCAGATGCTGGCGGCCGCGCACAAGGCGAAACTGGCCGACGGGCTGTTCGACAACAGCGCGGTCGAACAGTTCCAGTCGATGCAGGATTCGCGGTTCGCGGACATCGTCTCCGAAAATGGCGGCCTCGGCCTTGCCAGGACGATCGAGCAGCAGCTCTCGCGCCAGATCGGCGGTAAGGTGCCATGAGCTCCGATCTCATGTCGATCGCGCGCAGCAGCGCCAATGCCGCTCGCGTCGCGCTCGAGGTCACTGCGCAGAACATCGCCAATGCCGGCACCGAGGGCTATGTCCGCCGCACCGCTTCCATGGCCGAAGTGTCGGGCAGCGGCATGCTCTACACCCAGAACGACGTATCGCTCCACGGCGTGCGCGTGTCGGGGATCGTGCGCAATGCCGACGAATTCCGCCTGGCCGAAGTGCGTCGCACCGGCAGCGATCTCGCCCGAGCCAATGCCGAAGTGGGCGCGCTGTCCAACATCGAGACCGCGATCGAGCAGCCCGGCATTTCCTCGGCGATCTCGAAATTCTCGGCGAGCCTGCAGGGGCTGAAGGCCGACCCGACCAATCCCGCGTTGCGCGCGGTGGTGATGGAAAATGCCCACTCGGTCGCCGACGCGTTGAAGGCGGCGGCAGGCGGACTCGATTCGGCGAAGACGGCGCTGCAGGCCGATGCGGTGGACGGCGTCGGCAAGCTCAACCAGCTTTCGGCGGATCTTGCCAAGATCAACACGCGCCTCGTCCGCTCGACCGAGGGCAGCAGCGATCAGGCCGCCCTGCTCGACAAGCGCGATTCCATTCTGAAATCGATGAGCGAGGTTGCCGGCGTCTCGGTGACGATCGGCGCGCACCGCACTGCCGAGGTCAGCCTGGGTGGCGTTTCGCTCGTCTCGCCCGCCGGCGTTTCGACCGTCGGCGTCGGCGTTGCGGCCGACGGATCGCTTGCCTTCGATGTCGGCGCCACCGGCGTCTCGATCGCCTCGGGATCGCTTGCGGGGACCGCGTCGGGCCTCGTCCAGGTCAACGACGCGCGCGCGCGGCTCGACGACGTCGCCGCCACGATCATCGGCGCGGTCAACGGCGCACAGGCATCGGGCGTCGCGCTCGACGGCAGTGCCGGACAGCCGCTGTTCGGCGGCACCGGTGCGGGCGATATCGCGCTGGTCGCGACCGGTGGCGACGCGATCGCCACAGCGCCTTCGGGTGCGGGCGCCGACAGCCGCAACACCGGCAATCTCGATACCATGATCGCGGCGCTCGGCAGCAGCAACGCGCTCCGCAAGTTCGATGCGCTGCTCAATGACGTCAGCGCCGCCGTGGCGGGGCGCACCGTGACGCGCGATGCGCTCGGCGTCATCGCCAATGGCGCACAAGGGGCGCTCGCCACCCAGGCGGGCGTCAGCCTCGATGACGAGGCCGCCAATCTGCTTCGCTACCAGCAGGCGTTCCAGGCCTCGGGCCGGATCATGCAGGTGTCGAAGGATCTCTTCGATTCCATCCTCTCGATCAATTGAGGCTGACCCATGACTGGCATCGGCACCGACGCATACTACAATCGCTCGATCGGAAGCCTGGCATCGCTGCGCGCGCGCGCGGAGACGCTCCAGACCCAGATCGCGAGCAAGCAGAGGCTTCAGCGCGGATCGGACGATGCGGTCGCGTCGCGGCAGCTGCGCGCGCTCAGCCATGACGACACGCTGGCGGCGGTGCACAAGACCAATGCCGCGATCGCCGATTCGGACATGTCGCTGGCCGATCAGGCGCTGACCGAACTCGGCAATCTGACGATCCGCGTCCAGGAACTCGCCACCCAATCGGCGAACGGGACGCTCAATCCCGCACAGCGCAAGATC
This sequence comes from Sphingobium sp. FW305-3-2-15-F-TSA7, assembly GCF_058787155.1. Taxonomy (NCBI): domain Bacteria; kingdom Pseudomonadati; phylum Pseudomonadota; class Alphaproteobacteria; order Sphingomonadales; family Sphingobiaceae; genus Sphingobium; species Sphingobium sp. FW305-3-2-15-F-TSA7. The sequence goes on from NZ_JBYSZM010000011.1 coordinate 109,607, forward strand.
AACGGCGAAGAAATCGCCCAGATCCACAAGAGCATGGTCGCGATCCTGAACGGCAAGGATTCGACGGGCCATCCGCTCTTCGCCGGAACCGCCAACGGCCCCGCTTATGTCGTCGCGGCCGGCGGCAGCGCCAGCTATGCGGGCAATGCCACGCCGGGCGAGCTCGACGTGGGTGAGGGCATCACCGTCGCGCGCAGCCTGACCGGTCCTGAATTCATGAATTTCTCGGTCGACGGCGTCGATACCGACCTGCTCACCGTGGTCGGCAATCTCGCCACGTCGCTCCAGTCCGGCTCCGCGACCGCCGCAAGCGATGCCGGTGCCGCGCTCAAGAGTCTGACGGCCGGGCTCGGTGCGATCGGCACTGGGCATGCGATCATCGGCGCGCGCCAGTCGCGCGTCGAACTCGCCACTTCGCTGGCGACCGAGCGCGGCGAAGTCCGCGCCGCCGATCAGGCCCGGCTGGGCACGACCGATCTGCCGACGGCCATCGCCGAGCTTCAGGAAATGATGACGGTGCTCGATGCGAGCCAGGCGAGCTTCACCAAGCTCTCGAGCATGTCGCTGTTCGACTATCTGCGGTGAAATTTCGCAGCACATCGCGGTTAACGTGGCGCTGACCATGCCGTTCTAACAAATGTCGCTCCCATTGGGGCGAACCGTTTCAAAGTCTTGGCCGCGCACCGGCCACCCCTGGGGGAAGCATGTTCGTAGCCATCGGCATTGTCGTTCTGATCGTCATGGTCTTCGGAGGCTTCACCATCACCGGTGGCGCGCTCGGCCCGGTCATGGAGGCGATCCCGCACGAGATGCTGATCATCGGCGGCGCCGCGGCCGGCGCGCTGATCACCGGCAACTCGATGCATGAGCTCAAGGCGCTCGGCAGCGGACTCGGCAAGGTGTTTAAGGGGCCGAAGCACAACAAGCAGGATCATATCGACGCGATGCTGCTCACGTCGAAACTGATGCGCATGCTGCGCACCGACGGCCCGGTGGCGATGGAAGCGCATGTCCAGGATCCCAAATCCTCCGCGATCTTCGCCGAATATCCACGCATCCTTGGCAATGACGCCCTGGTCTCGCTGATCTGCGACACGCTGACCTTGATCGTCGTGTCGTCGGGCACGCTCGAGGTCCATGCCGTCGAGGATGTCATGGACAATGCGATGAAGACGCATTTCCACGAGATGCAGGAACCGGTCCACACGCTCCAGTCGCTGTCCGATGCCTTGCCCGCGCTCGGCATCGTCGCGGCCGTGCTCGGCGTCGTGAAGACCATGGGGTCGATCGACAAGCCGCCGGCGATCCTGGGCGGCATGATCGGCTCGGCGCTGGTCGGTACCTTTCTCGGCGTTCTGCTCGCTTATGGCATCGTCGGCCCGCTCGCGACCCGGCTCAAGCAGGTGGCGGACGCCGACGAGCAGATCTTCCATGCGGTCAAGCAGATCATCATCGCATCGCTCCACAATTATCCGCAGCCGCTGGTCGTCGAGGCCGCACGCTCGGGCCTCAGCCATGCCTTCCGTCCCGGCCTGGCCGAGATGCTCGACGGACTGAGGAGCCGCTGAGGTGACGACCAAGGCCAAGAAGGGTTCGAACCTGCCACCGCCGATCATCGTCAAGAAGATCATCGTGGCGGGTGGCGGCGGTCATCATGGCGGCGCCTGGAAAGTCGCCTATGCGGACTTCGTCACCGCGATGATGGCGTTCTTCCTGCTGCTGTGGCTGCTCGGTGCCACCAACGAGAATCAGCGCAAGGGCATTGCCGACTATTTCTCGCCGACGCTCGTCAAGATGCGCGAGCAGAGCGCGGGCAGCAACGGCATGTTCGGCGGCGATTCGATCACCTCGGCGGACAATTATCCGCACCGCGCATCGCAGACCGGCACGCGCTCGCTCACCATTCCGCGCGATACCACCGGCGGGCCGCGCGAAGGCGCGACCGAGGATCGCAAGATCGCACAGGGGCCGACCCCGGAGCAGAAGGCACTGCGCCTGAACGCATTGCGCCAGCGTGTCACCAAGCGCGTCGAGACCACCGGCGAACTCAAGCGGCTGGCGAGCCAGATCCGCTTCGTCCAGACGGCGGAGGGCATCCGCATCGACCTGGTCGACGATGCCGACTTCTCGATGTTCCGGCTGGGGACCACCGTATTGGTGCCCGAGGCGGTCGAGCTGCTGCGCATTATCGGTGACGCGGTGAAGGGGGAGGCCGGCGCGCTGACCATCCGCGGCCATACCGATGCCTTGCCCTGGCGGCGGGGGCAGGTGGCGAGCAACTGGTCGCTGTCGTCGGGGCGTGCCGAGGCGACGCGCCAGGCGCTGATGGGCTTCGGCGTGGCCGAACCGCGCTTCCGGCGGATCGAGGGTGTCGCCGATCGCGAGCCGCTGATCGTGAAGGCGCCGACCGACCCCAGAAATCGTAGGATTTCCATCACCTTGGCCGACTGAATTCCGGCTTGCCTTTCCACTGCCAATGACTCTACATGCGTAGAATCCCTGTATGTCCCAATATGGGAAAAGGGGATATGCAACCGGAATAGCCTGTGGGGGGCTTGTGGGTTGCTTTGGCCTGTGGGGGGCTACTTGCTGGATGTTTCGCGGCGCCGTGATGGCGTTTCCTTCCTGATATCCGGTCTGATCGACCGTCGCGTGACGCCCGCCTGATGGGCGCAGCGGGATTGATCGGTGCCGCCATGGTCCAGTCGCTTGGGCTGGGCAGCGGCGTGCAGACCACGATCGTGACGCTCGATCGCGAATGGGCGACATCGCTGGCGCAGGAATTGCGCGACCACCATCTGCCGACCCTGACCCCGGCCAGCCCGGCGCGCTGGCGTGAGCATTTCGACACGGGCCGCGCCAATTGCGTGATCTTCGATCTCGATCACGGCAGCGAAGGCGCGTTCGACGCGATCGCCCAGATCAAGACCCAGTCCGAACATACGATGGTGGTGGCGGCGGCGTCGTCGCCGTCGATCAAGGTCGTGGTGAATGCGATGCGCGCCGGCGCGATCGATTTCGTCAACAAGCGCCAGCCGATGCGCGAGGCGCGCGAACAGATCTTCCAGGCCGCGGCACAGGCACGTCAGCGCGAAACCGCTCAGGTCGAGGGCAATGCCCATCGTGAGCGGATCGATGCGCTCAGCGCACGTGAGCGCGAAGTGCTGCGCCTGCTCGCGGCCGGCCTCGCGACCAAGCAGATCGCGCATCGCATGGAGCTCAGCCCGCGCACCGTCGAGATGTTCCGCCGCCGCATCCGGCAACGGCTGGAAGCCAATTCGATCGCCGAAGCGGTGAGCATCTGGATGGGCCACCGCGACCAGCCGCATCTGCGCGCCGTCGCCTGACGCGTCATCGGCTCAGACGCGGAGACGGCATCTTCGCATAGGGCGCTTTACGGTGCCCTCACCGTGTCATCCCCGCGAAAGCCCACTGCTGTCCGGAATTTCATTGGAGGCGCGCGACGGCGAGAATTCTCCTCCCTACGCGCAGCGTGGGGAGGGGGACTGCCAGCCAAAGGCTGGTGGTGGAGGGGAAATGGGATGTCTCCGCTTCGCGCTGCCTTCGAGCCGGATTCTCTTGTGATTTCTGGCAGCTACGGCGCTGGATAAGCCATCGCATTTCCCCTCCACCACCACGGCTCACGCCGTGGAGTGACGGGTCAATCGTGCCCCCGGCACGATCTTGGATTGCCGGGGGCAATCCAACCCGACACTCCCCCTCCCCATCTTCGATAGGGAGGAGAGGTTGGGCTGCGACTGTAAACCATGTCTCTACAGCAGGATCGTCAGTGCATTCCTCCGAATTACTGGGTTCGCGCCGAGCAGCCCGCAGCAAATCCCGGACACCAGTGCGCGAAAGCGGGGATCTCGCTTCTTCCTGTTCTTTCTGATGCTTCACGGAAAAGCTGGATCCCCGCTTTCGCGGGGATGACAGGTTGGAAGCATCGCAATCAGACTTCTGCAAAGGCCTCGTTTCCGCCGGCACGACGGTTGGGATATGAAGCCGGTCGCCGCAGACGAATGCCAGGAGGAATCGCGGTTCTTGTGTCCGCTTCGATTCCCCAAAAGGAAACGCCCGGCGACCTGTCGGTCACCGGGCGTCTTTTCGGCCGTCCTTCGGACGATGTGCCATTGCCGCTGGCTGGATGGGCAATGACGAAAGCAGCACCCCCACGACGCCGCATGACCGGGAACGACCGTCCCCCCGAAGCCAGCGAAACCCGGCGCGAGGAGGGCCGGTCTCGAATGGCTGGGAATGCGGACTGGAAACCGCGACACTGAAGCGCGGCCCGATCCGCAAACCGGATCCGGCGCTTTATCGGCGCCGGATCCAGCGGTGCCCGGTTTAACGCAGGAGCGAGAGAACGCTCTGCTGGCTCTGGTTCGCCTGGGACAGCATCGCGGTCGACGCCTGGCTCAGGATCTGCGCCTTGGCGAGCGCAGCGGTCTCGGCCGAATAATCGGCGTCCTCGATGCGCGACTTCGCGTCGGACAGGTTGGTCGAGTTGGTCGTCAGGTTGTTGACCACCGATTCAAGGCGGCTCTGGCCGGCGCCGAGCGAGGCGCGCGCCGCGTTGACCGAGTCGAGCGCGGTGTCGACATTGCCGATGGCGGTGCCGGCATTGGTGTCGCTGGTGACGCTGAACGCCGTCGTGACGCCGGTCAGCGCCGAGATCGACAGGCCGACGGTATCGCTGCTTTCCGCACCGGTCTGGATCGTGACGGTGGTCGCGGCCGAGGTGCTGAACAGCGTGACGTCGTTGAACTTGGTGTTGCTGACGATGCTGCTGATCTGGTTGGTCAACTCGGTCACTTCGGTCTGCATGTTGGTCCGGTCGGTACCGCTATAGGTGCCCGACTTGGACTGGACGGCCAGTTCGCGGACGCGCTGCAGCATGTTGGTGACTTCGTTGAGCGCGCCTTCGGCGGTCTGCGCCAGCGCGATGCCGTCATTGGCGTTGCGGATCGCCTGGTTCATGCCGCGGACCTGCGAGGTCATCGAGGTCGAGATGGCGAGGCCGGCGGCGTCGTCCTTCGCGCTGTTGATGCGTTTGCCGGTCGACAGGCGCTCCATGGCCGAGCCCAGCGCCTTGTTGGCGGAGTTCGAAGCGTTCGCTGCCCGCAGCGACGCCATGTTCGTATTGATAACTGTCATGTCTGGTCTCCAATTCTTGCCGACCCACGCCCCATCGGTGGGCCTGATGTCGCTTCAGGCAACACGTGCCGTCAGCAAGAGCGGCGAATGCATCCGGGAGTTAAGGGGATGACCCGAAATTAACCAGCTATTTCTTTGAAAAATAACGAGAATAATTAATCGCTACAGGGATTTTGCGGTACCCCCATTTGCGTCATCGTTAACCTTAACGGACCCATAACCATCGTATTGAAGTTGCCGGGGTTGGGGGGCATCGAACGATGACCAGACTAGATCATGACGATATCGTGTTGCGCGCCCATGGGCAGCTCGTCCATCGCGCATCGGCCATCTTCGCGGCATCGGCGGGCGACCGTGGCGACGCCGGCTGCACGGTGATCGCATCGGACGCCGAGCAGCCCGCGGGCCATCGCGGCCGCATCGTCGCTCTCGAACGCAGCAACATGCCGTCGATCGAGCGCCTGACCGCCAACCGGCTGAAGCTCGCTTATGACGATGGCGGATCCGAAGCCTCGCTCGCGGCACTCATCGCCTGCGTCACCAAGGCGGGCGACCCGATCGCCGCCGATCCCGAAAGCCTTGCGGTGCTCTCGCTTGCCGAGCGTCTTGCCGCCAGCGACATCCCCGTTCTCGTCAACGGCCCGACCGGCACCGGCAAGGAAGTGCTGGCGCGCTTCATCCATTCGCGCAGTGCGCGGGCCGACAAGCCCTTTATCGCGGTCAATTGCGCTGCGGTTCCCGAAGCGATGCTCGAGGCATTGCTGTTCGGCCATCAAAAGGGTGCCTTCACCGGCGCCCACGCTGCCGGCGAGGGCTTTTTCCGCGCGGCCGATGGCGGCACATTGCTGCTCGACGAGATCGCCGAGATGCCGCTTGCGCTTCAGGCGAAGCTGCTCCGCACGCTGCAGGAAGGCGAAGTCGTTCCCCTGGGCGCGACCAGGCCGATCAAGATCGACGTCCGCATCATCGCATGCGCCAACCGCGACCTGCCGCTCGAAGTCGAGGAAGGCCGGTTCCGCGCTGACCTTTTCTACCGGCTCAACGTCTTCCCGCTTTCGCTGCGCCCGCTGTGCGAGCGTCCCGAGGATATCGCGCCGCTCGCCTTCGCTCTGGCGCTGCGCCACGCGCCGGTCGGCGCGCCGCTGCCCTGGCTCGCTGCTGACGCGCTCAATGTGCTCAAGGCGCATAGCTGGCCGGGCAATATCCGCGAGCTCGAAAACGTCATGCGCCGGGCGCTGCTGCTGTCGAACGGCGATGGCGAGATCGGGTTGCGCCACATCCATTTCGATCGTCCGGCGCGGCTGGTGGCCGCGAACCCGGCCATCCCCCCGATGCAGCTGCCCAATGCGGTCCATGCGGTCGCGACGGACGGCGAGGCACTGAGCAAGGTCGTCCAGCTGTCCGAAGCGCGCGCCATCATGGCGACGCTGGAGGCCTGTGACGGCAGCCGCGTTCGCGCCGCGAAGCGCCTCGGCATCTCGGAGCGCACCTTGCGCTACCGCCTGGCGCGCTTCCGTGACGCCGGCCAGATGATTGCGGGAGGCACGGCATGACATCCCCGATCGGCGGCACTGCCGGCCTTCAGCAGATCCTGTCGATGCGGCAGGAGATGATCGACAAGAGCCAGCTGCTCCAGAATCTGCGCGTCGGCGGTGCCCAGTCCGAACCGCAGGGCGTTGCCCCCGCACAGGGCAATGGCCCGGCCGGCGGCTTCACCGACGCGCTCAAGACCGCGCTCGACGGCGTCAACGCCTCGCAGCAGCGCGCCTCCGATATCTCCGCCGCCTATGAGCGCGGCGAAGTCACCGACGTGTCGAAGGTCATGCTGGCCCGTCAGGAAGCGGGCATCGCCTTCGAAGCGACGCTGCAGGTCCGCAACAAATTGCTGTCTGCCTATCTCGATATCCTGCGCATGGGAGTCTGATAGATGAGCGATCTCGTTCCCACGGCGCCCGTGCCGCTCGGCAATCCCCGCCCCGGCGGGGGACAGCGCCTGCCGTTTCTCCAGCAGGTCAGCGGTTTTGCCGCCCAGCCTGCGGTCAAACGCACTTTGCCCTACGCCGCTGCCGTCGGTGTGCTGGGCTCGGCGGCGCTTGCCTGGATGATCCTGAGCCCCGCGCCGCAGCGCGTGCTTTATTCCGAACTCGGCGATTCCGAGAAAGCCTCGGTGACGCAGGCGCTCGACAAGGCCTCGATCCCCTACAAGCTCGATCCTAATTCGGGCGCAGTGACCGTGGGGGAGGGCGATATCTATCGCGCACGCATGATGGTCGCGTCCGACGGCGCGGTCGCGGCGCCGAGCAGCGGCACCGATCTTATCGACTCCATGCCGATCGGCGCCAGCCGCAGCGTCGAGGCCGAGCGTCTCCGCGCCGCGCGCGAGCGTGAGCTGCAATTGACGATCATGGAGATCGACGGCGTGGAATCGGTCCGCGTCCATCTGGCGCAGGCCGAGAAATCGGTATTCGTGCGCGACAATTCGCCGCCGCGCGCCTCGGTGATGCTCAAGCTCGCGCGCGGGCGCCAGCTGTCCGACGGTCAGGTCAGCGCGATCGTCAATCTGGTCACCGGATCGGTGCCGGGCCTGTCGAACGACGAGGTCAAGGTCATCGACCAGCATGGCCGGCTGGTGTCGGACCGGAATGCCGGCAGCGCCAATATCGACCGGCTGAACATGCAGGCGCGGATGGAAGAGAAGCTGCGCAGCCAAGTCTCGCAGCTGCTGGCGCCGATGTTCGGCGACGGCAATTTCTCCACCGAGATCCAGGTCGATCTCGACATGAATGCGGTCACCTCGGCGCGCGAGAGCTGGAACAAGGAAGGCGCCGTCCGCTCCGAAACCACGCAATCCTCGCCCATGGTTGAAAACACCATCGGTTATGGCGTGCCCGGCGCGCTGTCCAACACGCCGCCGCCGCCGACCCAGCTCGTGCCCGGTGCGCCGCAGGGCACGCCGGCCAAGCCGCCCGCGCCGGCGCCGGCGGCGTCCGCCGCCGCGACCCCGGCGCCCGGTACGCCCGGCGCAGCCGCCGCGGGCCAGGCGCCCGCCGCGCCCGCGCCCGATGTGGCGCAGAGCGCCACGCGCACTTATGAACTCGGCCGTGAGGTCGCGGTGTCGAACGGCGCGCCCGGCGACATCAAGCGATTGTCGGTCGCGGTCGTGCTCAGCAGCAGCGCGATGGCATCGCGCAAGCCCGCCGATATCGCGCAGATCAAGGCACTGGTCGGCGCCGCCGTCGGCGCAAATCCGCAGCGCGGCGACCAGGTCGAAGTCATCGCCCGCAAGTTCCAGAGCGAAGCGGCCGTCGTCGTGCCCTTCTACCAGGAGGCCTGGTTCGCGACCGTGCTGCGCAATGCCGTCGCGCTGATCTGCGTCCTGCTGCTGATCTTCTTCGGTCTGCGCCCCGCCATCGCGGCGATGCGCCGCAATCGCGAGGAGAAGGCTGAGAGCGACGGGGACGGACCGCGCGCGCAAGTCGCGAATGACGCCGGCGCGGACGGAGCGCCGATGTCGACCGAAGCGCTGCTGACCGGCCGTCTCGACCAGATGAAGCTCGCCGATCAGGTCGGGTTCGCCCAGCGCTTCATCAGCGAACAGCCCGACAGCGCGATGGCGGCGATCCGCCAGATGCTTGCCGAAGCCGATTCCACCAAGGCCGAGGCGGCATGACCGAGCATAAATCCGATTTCACCAAGGCCGAACGCGCTGCGATCATGATCATGATCATGGACGATGAGCAGGCCGCCGAAGTGCTGCGCCATCTCGAGCCGCAGGAACTGCGCCTGCTCGGTCAGGCGATGTGCGACCTCAAGGACGTGGCGCCGTCGCAGGTCGCCGCGACCATCGGCGGTTTCCTCGATCGCACCCGGCGCCAGGGGCTGGTCAGCCACGACAATACCGGCCGGGTCCGCAACCTGATGAACATGGCGCTGGGCGAGCGCAAGGCCGACAGCCTGATGTCGCGCATCGCGCCCGCCGCGAAGACCAGCTCGATCGAGCTCACCAAATGGCTCGACGCCTCGGTGATCACGCCTTTGGTCAAGAACGAGCATCCTCAGCTGATCGCGGTCCTGCTCACCAATCTGGAGCCCGAGACCGCCGCGCAGGTGCTGCATGCCCTGCCCAGGGCGCTCCAGCCCCAGGTGGTGCATCGCATCGCGACATTGGGGCCGGTCACCGCGGGTGCGCTCACCATGCTCGAAACCGTGTTGTCGCAGCGGATCACCGACAATCATGGCCCCGCCGCGCTCAATCTCGGCGGTCCGCGCGAAGCGGCGGAGATCATCAACAGCGCGTCGCGCGCCACCGAAAAGCGGATCATGCCCGAACTGGCCAAGATCGACCGGCTGGTCGCCAAGCAGATCGAAGGCGAGATGTTCAAGTTCGACCATCTGCTGTCGATCGACGACAAGTCGATGGGGGCGCTGCTGCGCGAGATCGATTCCGAACAGCTCATCGTCGCGCTCAAGGGGCTCGAGGACGAGGACCGCGAAGCGTTCTTCCGCTGCATGTCGAGCCGCGCCGCCGATGGCGTGCGCGACGAGATCGAAGCGCGCGGCCGGATCAAGCTCAGCGAAGTGGTCGACGCGCAAAAGGCGATCGTCCAGATCGCGCGGCGGCTCGCGGCCGAAGGCACGATCTCGTTCGGCGCCGGCGATGACGATTATGTCTGAGCCGACCCATGACTAGGGCCTTGTCGATCACCGAACTGGCCGAATTGCTCGCGCGCGATCCAGGCGGCGAATTCGCCTTCGAAAGCGCCGGTTTCGACGCCGAGGCATTTGACGGTGACGATCTCGATGTTTTCGATGCCGGGCAGGCGGCTCAGCCGCGATCGGCCGCCGATTTCGCGGCATCGTCCGGCAATGCCGCCCAGGCCTATAGCGAAGCGTCGCCGTCCGGGCCCCGCCATTTCGCCCCCAATCCGGATATCGCCCGGGCCTTGGGCGTCATGCCGCAATCCTCCGATGAGGATCCGATCCGCCAGGCCTGGAAATCGGGCTTCGAGGACGGCGTCGCCACCGAGAAACGGCTGGCGCGCGAAATGCAGGGTGAGGATGTGGCGGCGCTGACCGCCTTTGGCGATCAGATCCGCCAGATCGATGCCGCCGGCATGCAGATGCTGGAATGCCGGATACGCGATGCGGTGGTGGCGCTGTGCCGGCAAGTGATCGACGAGTGTCCGATCGCACCCGACCGGCTCGCCGCGCGGATCGAGACCGCCGTCCGCATGCTTGCGGCCGGGCACAATGAAAAACGCGTCGAGGTCAGCCCCGGCGATCTGAAGCTGCTCGGCGGTCTGCTGCCCGCCGAATGGACGCTGACCGCCAATCCCGATCTCACGCGCGGCGCCATCCGCGTGATGACGCCCGAAGGCGGCATAGAGGACGGCCCCGAACAATGGAAACTGGCGCTGGAAGAGGCGATCCGCACATGCTGAACAGCCTTGTCGCGCTGCTCGACCGATTCGAAGCGGCGGAGATCGATGGCGGACTGCACAGTTTTGGCCGCCTGACCGCCTGCGACGGCCAGTTGCTCGAAGTCAGCGGCCTCGCGGTGCCGATCGGCACCCAATGCCTGGTCGATTATCAGCCTGGGCGCAGCGTTGCCGCCGAAGTCATCGGCTTCCGCAACGGGCTTTCCATCATGATGCTGCTTGCCGATCCCATCCTGATCCGGCCGGGCGCGATCGTCCGGCCCGCGGGCCTGCCCGGACTGGTGCCGGTGGGGCATGAATTTCTCGGCCGCTCGGTCGACGGTGAAGGACGCCCGATCGACGGCGGCCGGCCGATCCGCTCGGCCGAATTGTGGCCGGTGGGCGGCATTCGCGGCAATCCGCTCGACCGCAGCCCCGTTCGCCTGCCTTTCGATACCGGCGTGCGCGCGCTCAATGCGCTCACCACATTCGGGATCGGCCAGCGCGTCGGCATCATGGCGGGGTCGGGCGTCGGCAAATCGGTGCTGCTCGGCATGATCGCCGATGGGGCCCGGGCGGATGTCGTGATTGTCGGCCTGATCGGCGAGCGCGCCCGCGAGGTTTCCGATTTTGTCCAGCATCGCATGGCGGGCGAGATGCGCCACCGCACCGTCGTCGTCGCGGTGCCGGCCGATCACGCGCCCAACCTGCGCGTTCGCGGCGCGCTGCATGCGACCGCGCTCGCCGAATATTTCCGTGCCCAGGGGCTGTCGGTGCTGCTGATCATGGACAGCCTGACCCGCGTCGCGCACGCCGCGCGCGAAATCGCGTTGCTGCTCGGTGAGCCCTGTTCGGCGCGCGGCTATCCGCCCTCGGCGCTGTCGACCTTGACCAAATTGGTCGAGCGCGCGGGCAATTCGGGCGAAAGCGGCGGGGCGATCACCGGCATCTACACCGTGCTCGCCGATGGCGACAATCAGGACGATCCGGTGGTCGATACCGCGCGATCGATCCTCGATGGCCATATCGTGCTCTCGCGCGATCTTGCCCAGCGCAATCAATATCCGGCGATCGACGTCGCCGCATCGCTCAGCCGGGTGATGAGCGACATCGTCGAACGCGATCATATGAAGATCGCGCGCGAGTTCCGCGCGCTGTCCGCCACTTACGAAACCAATCGCGACCTGATCCTGATGGGGGCGTACCGCGCCGGCAGCGATGCCGGGATCGATCGCTCGATCGCGATGCACGAACATCTCCAGCATTTCATCTGCCAGGCCGAGGAAGAGCGCGTGCCGCTGACCGATAGCATCGGCCAGCTTGCCGCACTGCTTGGCCATGGCCAATGATCCCGCGCGGCTGAAGCGATTGCGCCGGATCGAAAAGGTCCGCGCCGTCGCCAAGGAAATGAAGCTCGCCGAGGCGGCGCGTGCCGAAAGCACGCTGCACCAGCTGCGTGGCCTTGCCGAACGGACGCGGGAGATGGCGGCGGGCTATGCGGCGCGCGCCGATCCGACCGATGCCGGCCAGCTTGCCGGCATGTTCACTTTCTCGCAGTCGCTCAATCGCATGTCGGACAAGGTCTCGGCGGATGCGGCGACCGCGCAGCATCTTGCCGATCGCCTGGGTCGCGACGTCCATGCCGCGGAACGCAGCCGTGCCACCGCGCAGGAGCGTGCGGACGATTACCAGGCCGCCTTGGCGCGCGCGGCGGCGACGAACTACGCCGATGCACCCGGCCGAAAAGGGTTTGGCACGAAGTTTGAATAGCAAAGGGCGAACCCGTTCGAGGACCTTTGCCCCAATGCCCGATGTTGCCGCCCCGATCCTCCAGCCAATGGCGCAATTCCTGGCGATTGGCGTGCCGATTGTAGCCGATGGGGCGGTTGCGGGGGATTTTGCGGCGCTGCTCGCCCAGCAGGTCGTCGATATGCCGGCGCCGACCTTGCCGGTACCCGGCAAGATCTTGCCGGCCGGCCGGCAAGACTTTGCCGCCCTGCCGTTGCCGGTCGTGATCATGCCGGGCGAAGCCACCCCGGACGGCGATATCGAAGATGCGGTCGATGGCGATGCCGAGAGCGACGACGATCTGGCCGCAAGCGCGCCGCTTCCCGAAGCCCTGTTCCCGATCCTCGCAATGCTGACCCAGCCCATTTCGACGCCGACGCGACCGGAGCCGGTGACCGCCGAACGCCCTGCCACCATCACCGTCACCGCCGGGGACGCTCGTCGCCTGGAGATGCCCGCGATCGTGCCCGCCGAGGTGCGTGCGCAGATGGCCGCTCCAGCCGCCAACCCGGCCGCCGCGCCGATCGCCGATCAGGCCGCGATCATTGCCGATATCGCCGATACGGCCGCACCGGCTCGCCCGGCGTCGGTTCAGCCGGCCCAGCTTCAACCGGCCCGGCTTCAACCGGCACCGGCACACAGCGTCGCGTTCGTGATGCGCGCGGCGCCTGTCGCCGTGTCTGCCGCGACGCCGATCGTCCAGCCGGCCTTGGCACCCGTCATCGAAATCCGGGCCGCGGAGTTACAGACCGCCGATGCCGAAGCGCCGGTGCAGGATGCCCGGCCGGTCCGCTTCGTGCCGCAGCCGGTGGCCGAAGCGCGCAACGCCGCGTTCGCATTGAACGCCGATCCGGTTGCCGAGCCCGTCTCGCACAAGCGGCGCGCAATCGTGGATCCCGCCGCGACCACCGATGCTTCGGGCCTGCCCGTCACGACGTCGACCGAAATCCGCGGCGTGGCCGCACCCTCGGCGACCGGCGCGATCGACGCCATGCCCCGCGATCGCGCGGCCGCCTTGGTGGAAACCATCGCGACGCTGCGCAGCGAGGCCAAGGGCGGCACGCTCAATCTGGCGATCCAGCATGACGATTTCGGCCCGATCGCGATCCGCTTCGAACAGGCCGACGACAGCGTCGTCGTCCGCTTCGACACGCGCGACGCCGATCTGGCGCGGATGATCGCCGATGCCACGCCCGATCTGAAAGCCGCCGGCGAACCGCACGGCATGCGCTTCGAACGCCGTGACGGCGCCGGCACCGGCGCGAACATGGGCAGCTCGCACGATGCGCCGCGCCACGGCCGTGAACCGGCCGGCACCCGATCCGACCAACAACGGCCACAGTCCGGCGCGACGCGCGGCCGTGGCGGCATTTTCGCCTGACATTGACCTTCCGGAGACCATGAGATGAGCACCGCAAAGACCGTGGGCGCCCCCGAGGCACCAGTGAAGAAGAGCAAGGGGCTGATGATCAAGCTGCTCGCCGGGGCCACGCTGATCGGCGCCGGTGGCGGCGTCGCTTATGGCCTGATGCTGCAGGGCGTGATCGGCAGCGCCGCCGAGGCCAAGGAAGACAATAATCCCAAATTCGTCCGCAAGGGCGAGGCGGATCCCTATGCGCCGGCGGGCGAGGGGCATGGCGAGGGCGCGGGCGCGAAGGAGATCGACGGCGAGGGCGGCGAACCTTATCGCACCAGCTATTACAGCTTCAACGACGAGTTCACCTCGAACCTTCGCGAGAGCGGCCATTTCGTCCAGTTGAGCCTGGCCGCCTCGACCAATTATGACGGGCGCGTCCTGCTCTGGCTCAAGAAGCACGAACTGGCGATCCGCTCGGCCATATTGATCGTGCTCGCCGACACCAGCGAGGCCGAGGCCTATAGCGTCGTCGGCAAGGAAAGGCTTCAGAAGCGGCTGACCGACGCGATCAACAAGGTCCTCGTCACCAATGAAGGCTTTGGCGGCGTCAAGGCCGTCTATTTCAAGTCGTTCATCGTCCAGTGAACGCGCATGTCGGCCTTTCCAGCGACGGGCGGGGCCCGTCGGCGCAGCACGCGGGCACGCTGCTGTCGGGCAGCCAGTCGGCCGCGCTCGATCTGGATCCGCTCAACCAGCTTGCCGGGCGCCTTCGCAAGGGCATGAAGATGGGCCTGGAGCCCATTCTCCACACTCTGCCCGAAGTGACGCTGCAGCCCGCGGCGATGATGCGCTACGACGCCTATATGGCCGACGTTCCGTCGCTGGCCAGCAACAGCCTGTTCCGCATGAAGCGCTCCGATGCGCGTTTCCTGCTGTCGGTCGATGGTGGCGCGATCATGCGCCTGGTCGATCGCTATTTCGGCGGCAGCGGCGCGGCCGATCTCGTCCTGCCCCAGGAATTCCCGATGTCGGCCGAACTGATGATCGACCGGCTCGAAACGATGATCGTCGCGCGCCTCGCCGATGCGATGGGCACGTCCACCGTGCCGGAGATCGAGCGCGAGAAGCATGAGGCGACGATTGCGCATCTCGCCTATCTCGAGCCGAGCGACCAGATCGTGCTGTCGCGGATGACCGTCAGCGAGGCCGCGCGCGACCCCTGGCATATCGATTTCGTCTTTGCCGGCACTGCGCTCCGCATGCTGGTGCCGAAGCTCACCAACCGCGTCACCAGCAGGCGGCCCGGCCATGCCGACTGGGACGATATGGTCCAGTCGCCGCTGGGCGAAGTGCCGCTGTCGATCCGCGCGGTCATGGCGGAAACCTCGATCTCGATGGCGACGATCGCTGCACTCGAACCCGGCCAGATACTGCCGATCTCGCTGGCCCGTCACATCGCGCTGCGCGTCGGCGAACAGGCGATCGGCTTCGGCACCATGGGCAAGCATGACGACCGCATGGCGGTCCGCATCAAGCAGATCCTCAAGGACTAAGGACCAGATGATGACCATCACCGCGAAGAAATTCGACATATTGAAGGACGTCGACGTCCGTCTGACGGTCGAGCTCGGCCGCACCAATCTGAAGCTCAAGGAACTGCTCGCGCTCGGCGAGGACAGCGTCGTGACGCTCGACAAGCTGTCCGACGAGCTGCTCGACGTGCTCGTCAACGGCACGCTGATCGCGCGCGGCGAAGTGGTGACGCAGGGCGACCGTTTCGGCCTGCGCATCGTCGAGCTCGCCAACCGCGCCGGCGGCAGCGACGAGGATGCCGCCTGATGCTCTGGTACATCGTCAAGCTGCTGGTGATATTGCCGATGATCGCGGGGCTGGCCTATGGCAGCCTGCGTCTCGCCAAGCATATGCAGGGGCGCCTGTCGCCCAACCAGGGTGATCGCATCGCCAAGATCATCGAATCCTCGATGCTCTCGCCCGGCATCAAGATCGCCGTCATCGAATTCCATGGCCGCGAGATCCTGGTGTCGGCGACGCGCAACGGCCTCGTCACCCTGGCCGAGGCGCCGGCGCGTCCGCGTGCCGTTTCCGCGCACGGAGACGTCAAGTGAAGCGTATCCTGTTCGCATTGTGTTTCATGGCGGTTCTGATCGCGCCCGAACTGGCGCATGCCGCCGCCGCCGCGCCGGCGGCGATGCCGGCCGTGCCTGCGGCGCTGCCCGGCGCGCTCGATCGCGCATTCGGCGAGATCAGCGGCAATCAGGGCGGCAGCATGTCGCTGTCGCTCCAGTTCCTGCTCATCATGGGTCTGCTCACGATCCTGCCGAGCCTGTTGCTGATGATGACCAGCTTCACGCGCATCCTGATCGTGCTCGCGATCCTGCGCCAGGCGCTCGGTCTCCAGCAATCGCCGCCCAATCAGGTGCTGATCGGCCTGTCGCTGTTCCTGTCGCTGTTCGTGATGGCACCCGTGCTCGAACAGGTGAACACCAACGCCATCCAGCCCTATTCGGCGGGCACGATCAATGCCGAACAGGCGATCGCCAAGGGTGGCGAGAGCTTCCATGCCTTCATGGTCACGCAGACGCGCAAGACCGATCTGCAGATGTTCTCCGAGATGGCCGGGCAAAAGGGTTACGCGCGCGCCGCCGACATCCCCTTTTCGATCCTGATGCCCGCCTTCGTCACCAGCGAGTTGAAGACCGCCTTCCAGATCGGTTTCCTCGTCTTCCTGCCATTCCTCGTCATCGATCTCGTCATCGCCAGTGTGCTCATGTCGCTCGGCATGATGATGATGTCGCCGACCGTCGTCTCATTGCCCTTCAAGCTGCTGCTGTTCGTCCTGGTCGACGGCTGGGCGCTGCTGATGGGCTCGCTCGCCGCCAGCTTCGGAACCTGATCCCATGGACAACGCAACCTCGCTTCTCGAACTCGCCAACCGGACGATGTGGATCGTGGCGCTCGTCGCGGCGCCCGTCCTGCTTTCCTCGCTGGCGGTCGGCCTCGTCGTCGGCATGATCCAGGCGGCGACCTCGGTGAACGAACAGACGCTGACCTTCGTGCCCAAGCTGGCGGTCACCGCATTCGTGCTGGTGCTGTTCGGCGGCTCGATGATGGGCCTGATGACCGATTTCACCCAGGACCTGTTCGCGATGATCCCGGAGATCACCCGGTGATAGCGATCGATTTCGGCTTCGGAAGTATCGAGGCCGAATTATGGCGGATGATGTTCGTGATGACGCGGATCGGCGCGGCGCTGATCGCCGCTCCGATCTTCAGCTCGGCCGGCGTGCCGGTGCAGCTGCGCGTCGCGATCACCGGCGCCATCGCGATCCTGGTGACGGCATGGACCGACGTGGCGGCGCCCGCGGCGCTGCTGTCCGCGGCGGGCCTGGTCGCGGTCGCCAGTGAAGTGATGATCGGCCTTGCAATGGGTTTCGTCATCCAGCTGACCTTCGCTGCGCCCACCATCGCCGCCGAAGTGATCAGCGGCACCATGGGCATGAGCATCGCCACCGCCGCCGATCCCAATTCGGGCGCGGGATCGACTGCGCTCGGCCAATATTTCTCGATCCTGCTGACGCTCGCCTTTCTCGCGGTCGACGCGCATCTCGAATTCGTCTCGCTGATCGTGCGCAGCTATGCGGTTTTCCCGCCGGGCGGGGCCTGGCTGTCGGCCGCCCAGTTCGAACAGGTCGTCGATTTCGGCGGTGACATGCTGGTGACCGCGGTGTTCCTCGCGCTGCCGGTCACCTTGATCCTCGTGCTCGTCAATGTCGTCACCGGCATCGTCAGCCGGTCCGCGCCCTCGCTCAACCTGTTCGCGCTCGGCCTGCCGGCCAGCGTCTTCGCCGGCATCATCGCGCTCGTCATCGCGGCGCCGCTGCTCAACGAACAGCTTCTCGGCCTGGCGGGCGACGCCGTCGCCGATGTCGAAACCATGCTGGTGGCCCGATGAGCGAGCAATCCGGCGAAAAGACGTTCGCACCAAGCGAAAAGCGGCTGCGCGATGCCGCGAAGAATGGCGATGTCCTGCGCTCGCGCGAACTGGCGACTGCCGTCGTCGTGCTGGCGGGCGTCGCCTGGCTCTGGTTCGCCGACGACTGGATGATGGCGAATTTCACCGAGGTCTTTCATATCGGCCTGCGCTGGGACCGTGCGGCGCTCGACAATTTCGAACCGGGCGCGATCCTGCGCGCGGTGCTCGGCGCCGCCCTGCCGATGGTGCTGATGCTCGGCGTCGTCACGATCATCGTCTCGCTCGCCTCGCAGCTCGCTTTCGGCCATGGCCGTTTCATCGCCGGCAATGTCGCGCCCAAATTCAGCCGCATCAATCCGCTCTCGGGCCTCAAGCGCATGTTCGGCGCCAATGGCTGGATCGAGCTGGGCAAGGCGCTGGTCAAGGTCGCGCTGCTCGGGGCGATCGCCTGGTGGTTCGCCCAGGGCGTGATCGGCTCGATCCTGGGGCTCGGCCGCGGCAATCTGTTCGGGCAGCTCGATTATGCCTGGGATCTGCTGATCCGGCTGATGTTCACGCTCTCCGCCGGCCTGATCGTCATCGCGATGTTCGATTTTCCGATGCAGCTGATCCGCCAGCTCGGGCGCCTCAAGATGACGCATCAGGAAATGCGCGACGAGCATAAGGAAAGCGAAGGATCACCCGAGAAAAAGGCCGCGATCCGCCAGCGCCAGCGAGAGATCGCCAAGGGCGGCGTCCATCGCGCGATGCGCGACGCGCAATTCGTGATCACCAACCCGACCCATTTCTCGGTGGCGCTGGCCTATGATCCGACGCGCGCCTCCGCACCGATCGTGCTCGCCAAGGGGCGCGGCGAAAAGGCGCTGGCGATGCGTGAGCTGGCGAAGGAACTCGACCTGCCGGTGCTCGAATATCCGATGCTCGCCCGCTCGGTCTATTTCACCACGCGCGAGAATATGGTGATCCGTGAGGAGCTGTTCATCGCGGTCGCCTCGGTGCTGGCCTTCGTCATGTCGCTGAAGCGCGGCGAGCGGCCCCAGCGCCCGGTGATCGACGTGCCCATGGCGCTGCGCTTCGACGAATTCGGGCGCGCGAGCGCATGAACCAGGTCCGGCATTAAGTTTCGGACCAGAGGGCCGTTCTTGCGATCATGGCATCGATCATCTCATCATTGGGCGCCGGCAGCGGCATCGACATGGCGGCGCTCACCACGCAGCTGGTCGAGGCGCAATTCTCCGCCAAGATCGCGCGGCTCGACAAGCGGGACGAACAGCTCGACGCGCAGATTTCCGCCGCATCGTCGATGAAGAACAAGATCCAGTCGCTGGCGAACGCGCTGGGCGATCGGGTCCGCACCGGCGATCTGACGCCGCTGCCGACCATCGCCAATGCCGCGGTCGCGACGGTCAGCCGCGCGTCGGTCGCGGCGCCGAAATCGGGTTCCTATTCGCTCGAAGTGCTGGCGCTGGCGCGATCCCAGTCGGTGGCGAGCACGCCTTATGCCAGTGCCGCGAGCAATGTGGGGTCGGGTACGCTGACATTGCGCTTCGGCGCGGTCGACGGCGCGACTTTCACCGCCGATGCGGACCGCAATCCCGTGGCGATCACCATCGCGTCCGGCGCGACGCTCCAGGATGTCGCGGACGCGATCAACGGTTCGGGCAGCGGCGTTTCCGCCTATGTCGCGGTGACGACGACGGGTGCGAAGCTGGTGATGAAGGGCGCCGAGGGCGCCGAGAACGGCTTTACCATCGAAGCGAGCGAAACCGTGGGCGACCCGGGGCTGGCGGCTTTGGCATGGGCGCCGGGCGGCACCTCGTCCGCGCAGGTTCTGTCGAATGCCGGCGATGCGCTCTACCGGCTCGACGGGCTCGAAATGTCGAGCCCGATCAACACCGTGACCAGCGCGATCAACGGCCTGTCGATCTCGCTCACCGGCACCAATATCGGCAATCCGACGCGGATCGGTTTTTCCAATCCGTCACCGAACATCACCAGCGCGCTGACCGATTTCGTATCCGCTCTCAACGAGATCAAGGCCGAAATGGCCGAGGCGATGGACGCCCAGACCGGCGATATCCGCCGCGACAATGGCGCGCAGGCGCTGCGCCGCGACCTTGCCGGCCTGACCTCGCGCATCATCATGCCCAATGCCGCCGAGGGCGAGCCCGCGACGCTGGCGCAGCTCGGCGTGAAGACCAATCGCGACGGCAGCTATGCGCTCGACACCGCGGTGCTGGCCAAGGCGCTCGCCGACAATCCGGAGGCGGTGGCGGCGATGTTCACCCCCGGCCTTTACGGCGTCTATGCGGAGATGGACCGGATCTCGCGCGGCACGTCCGCGGTCGGCAATCCCGGCTCGCTCGCCGCGTCGATCCAGCGTTATTCGAGCATGAAGACCAGCATCGTCGAGGATCGCGCGGATCTGGGCGAAGCATCGGAGAAGCTGCGCGCGCGACTGAGCAAGCAGTTCACCGTTGCCGACACGCGCGTCGCCGGATTCAAATCGACGCTGACCTTCCTGCAGAACCAGGTTGCCGCCTGGAACAAGTCGGACTGATATGCTCGCGCTCAGCAAAGATCCCGCCGCGACCTATCGCCGCATCGAATTCGACGCCCGGGTCAGCGGCGCCGGCCAGGCCGAACTCGTGACCCTGCTGCTCGAGGAACTGCTCTCCGCGCTGCAATCGGCGCTGTTCGCCTATGATCATGGCCATAATCAGCGCAAGAGCGCGGCGATGACCCGCGCGATCGCGGTGCTCACGACAATGGAGCTGGGCGTGACGCCCGGTCCCGCTGACGGCATCGGCGCGACCCTGCTCCAATTCTACCGGGGCGGCAAACGCACGATCCTCGATTCGGTGGTCCGCTTCGATCGCGAAGCGATTGCGCGCCTGCACGGCGATTTCGAGGATATTCGCCGGTCGTTCGTTCAGCGCTGAGTGTGGCAAGCGGCGCGTCCGCGCCTGCTTGACGAACTGAAATAGGGCGCGCGATTGCGCAACAATTTCGTCCATTCCCGACGCGTCAGCGGCAGTTTCGATCGCAGTAGCTCGCTGTATCGCGCCGGCGAATAGAGGGTCGGCCAGTCGGACCCGAAGACGAACCGCTTCATGCCGATCTCGCGCATCTTCGCCGTATAGGCCAATATCAGTGCCGGGTCCGTTTCCTCGTCGACCACGATCAGCGCGACGTCGAAAACGAGATTCTTCGTACCCGGCTTCCCGTGTCTGATCGCCTCGGCATAGCGGCCGATCGCGGCGACGGCGGCGGCATCCAGCCGGCCCGATCCGCCGCCATGCGCGATCTGCACGGGCGTATCGCCCGCGAAGGGCAGGATGCGATCGATGAAGTTGTCGACGTCGGAGACGGGATAATCCGCCTCGCTGCGCACATGCGCGACGATGGCCAGCCGGTTGTCGCGCGCGAAGGCGAAGATCCGCGCGAGCCTTTCGACATGGTCGGACGAACGCGGCTCGAAACCCGCATTGCCGAGCTGGATCTTGATGCCCGTCACGCCTGGCCGGCAGGCCCAGTATCGCAGTTCGTCCATCGCGAAGTCGCTCAACGGGTTGATGCCGATGAACGCCAGCAGCCGCCCGCCCGACGCCTGCGCCGCCGCGACGGTGTCGGCATTCTCGATCCGCGTCAGCCGCGCGGCCTCGGCGGGCGGCAATGTGCTGAAGCGCGATGCGAACATATAGGCTTCGGACAGCAGCACGCCCTGGCGGATCCCCGCCTCGTCGAGCGTCTTCAGCACGTCGGCGAGCGTGCGGGTCTTCAGCAGGTCCTTGTTCAGCCGCTCGAACCGCTCGGGCGAGTCCGCCGCCGCCTTTTTGATCTGGACGGTGACCTCCGGCCCTTGGATGTGGAGATGGTGGTCCGCGGCGGGGGGCCGGGGTTTCCCCGCCGCGTGCACGGCTCCCCCGGCCGTGAGGCTCAACGCCATCGCGGCCAGGGCGACCTTTGCAGTCTTCACTAGAACCGGATCCGCGCGCCGGCCGAGAAATAGGTGCCGATCACGTCGTAATAGGGCGAGTAGGTCGACGACTTGGGCGGATCCTTGTCGAACAGGTTGGAGACGTCGATGTACAGTTCCGCCTTGGGGCCGCCGCCCGGCATCGCCACTTTCACCGTGGCGCCCAGATCGACATAGGCAAAGGCGGGGATCCGCCCGTTGACGTTGTTGACCGTATTGTCGGTATTGCCCGCCGAGATATAGCGGCCGCGCATATAGGCGCCGAACGCCGGCCCGTCATAGCTGACGCTCGCGGTCGCTCGCAGCTTCGGCACGCCGAAGCCGAAGGCGAAATTCTGCGACTTCACATATTCGATCCGGCTGATGCCGTCGTCGGTGGTCAGGCTGTTCACCCAGCTCGCCAGCCCGCGCAGCGTCATGCGTCCCTCGCCCAGCCGAAAGCCGTAGGACAGGTCCAGGTCGATGCCGTCGGTCTTGTAGCGTGAAAGGTTCACGTTCGACGACAGCACCTGCAATATGTTGCCGGCGCCGTCGCGCTGGACACGTACGCAAAGATCCTGATTGCCGTTGGCGCAACGCGCGACGATGTCCTGCGCAGCGAGTGTCACGATCACATCGTCGATCTTGATCTTGTAATAATCGATCGAGACGCTGAGACCGGGGAGCGATGGCGGTGAGAAGACGAAGCCACCCGTCATCGTATCGGCCGTTTCGGGCATCAAGTTCGGATTGCCGCCGCCGATGACGGTCACCTGCGAGCTTTGCCCGGTGACGGGATCGGCCACCGGGGTCGTCCCTTGAGTCCGCGTCGTGAACAGTTCCGACAGATTGGCCGATCGGATGTCGCGAGACCGGGTGAAGCGCCCGCGAAAACCGGGGAAGAATTCGTTGGTCACGCCCAGCTTCCACGACCAGATCGATCCGGTCGTGCTGTAGTCGCTGACCCGGACGGCGCCGTTGAACTGCAGGTCGTTGAGCAGGGCGACATCTTTGACGATCGGCACGAGCACTTCGCCGAACGCTTCCTTGACGGTGAATTTGCCCGCCAGCGGCGCGGTGTTGAAGCTGGTGAACGCGCGCGCCAGCGAAAGCGGATCGGCGACCTGGTTGATCGCCTCGCGCCGCGCTTCGGTGCCGATCGCGATCGAGACCGGACCGGCCGGCAGGTCGAAGGGCTCGCCGCGCAGGCTGATGCCGCCGACATCGAGTTGCGACTTCGCCCGGATCGACGGTGATCCGGTGGCATAGGCGGCCGCGGCGGCGGAGACATTGCCGTCGCCGAACAGGTTGATCGGCACGCAATTCGTCGTCGGATTGGCCAGCGCGACGCGGCAGATCGGCTGGCCCGTCACCGGGCTGATCAGCGAATCGATCGCCTGCGCGAAATTCTGCGTCAGGATCTGGTTGTGCGTGCTCTGCCGGTTCCGCGTCTCGCCATGGCTGTAATAGGCGCTCCACCGCCAGCTTTCGCCGAACCGGCCGTCGAGCGCGATCGTGCCCTGCGTCGTCGGCCGGTCGATATCGAATTCCAGCGTCGCGAAATCGCTGTTGAAGCGGCCGAAGGTGAAGCTGGTCTGCCCGGCGGCGGCAAGCTGCGCGCGCACCGTCGCGGGCAGGAAGGCGTTGTCGCTCTTGATCGTGATCGTGCCGCGGCTGTTGTCGGCATAGGCGTCGTACCGGTTGTAGAAGCGCGAATGCCGGATCTCCGCCGTCACCTTCAGCGCGTCGGAGAGTTCGTAGCCGATCCGGCCGAGCATATTGTAGCGTCGGATCGGCGCGACCAGCGGCGCCACATCGTCGTTGCTGGGTCCCTCGCCGCCGAGCATCGACGTGCCGATCACCTTGCCGAACTGGAAGTCGCGCAGCGTGCCGTCGGGATTGAACGCCTTGTTGCGCAGCGCACCGGACAGGATCAGCCCGCCCACCGCGGCATTGGCGAAGCCGACATCGGGCGCCAGATAGAATGCGCCAGCGCCGTTGGAGACTGACGACCAGCGCCCGGCATTGCGGCGCAGCGTGCGCGGCTGGATGCCCTGATTGTCATAATATTCGCCGCCGATCAGGATATGGCCGCGTCCACCCGCGAAGGATTTGCCGAACGCGCCTTCGAAGCGATAACCATCATAATCGCCGCGGCTGGAAATCGTGGCTTCGCCGCCAAGCTTCACGCCATCCAGCCTGTCGTCGAGCGCGATGTTGACCACGCCCGCGACTGCACCCGAACCCCAGGCTGCCGATGCGCCGCCGGTGACGATGTCGACGCTCCGGATCAAGATGGTGGGAACGGTGTTGAGATCGTTGTCCGCCGAAAATCGGCGCCCGTCGAGCAGCACGAGGGTGCGCGCGATGCCCAGGCCGCGCAGGTCGACGGGGGACGATCCGCCATCGGAATTGGTGGTCGTCACCTGCGGTCCGCGTGTGCCGCGAAACTGGGGCAAGTCGTTCAACGCCTCCGCGACGTTGCTCGGCCCGCCCATCTTCAGCGTCTGCGCGGTCACCGAGACGACGGGCGTCGGTGCCTCGAACGCGCGGTCGATGCGCGATGCGGTGACGACGATCTCGCTGGTCTCGGGCTCCGCAGGCGGATCCTCGGCGGCGATGGCCGACACCGGCTGGGCGGCCAGGGTGACGGTGCCGTTCTGGTTCGACGTGATCGCAAGGCCAAGCGGCGCGATCAGCCGGTCGAGCGCCTGGCGCGGTGTGAGCTTGCCCCGGACGGCGGGCGTGCGCCGGCCATTCACCGCGGCATAGGGAAAGACGATCTGGCGGTCGGCCTGTTTCGCCCATTCGTTGAGGCCGTTGGCGGCCGCCTGCGCGGGAATGTCGAAGCGCTGGCTTCGCTCCTGCGCGGATGCCGGTGCCGCAATCGCGATGCAGCCGATGCTCGCGCCGCCGATGATCGCTGCCCGCAGCGCCGAATGATAATCTCGCATTTTCATCCCCCCGAATTTGCCGGCCGGTCGGCCGTGCGGGGCATTGACGCGTCTGTCGGCGCGATCCTCACTTCGGGCAGCAAATAAATCTCATCGGGCGCTTAAGGTGATGGTGTCGCCCTTGCGTGTCGCGGTGACCGCAAGCGAGCGCTCGATCGACGCGCCGAATCCTTCCGGATCGGTCGCGCGGAAATAGCCGCCGAAGCGCATCGTGCCGACCGCCGGATCGGCAATCTCGATCTGCACCGCATTGTAGCGATTGAACTCGCGCGCGGCCTGCGCAAGCGTTTCGCCGGCAAAGGCGATCCGGCCGTCCCGCCAGGCGAGCGAGCGTTTGATCTCATCCGGGTCGCGCGGCGCGCGCGCGGCGTCACCCACCGCGTTCAGCGCATAGCGTTCGCCCGCGGTCACGCGTGCGATCTGTTCGCCATTGCGCTCGATCGCGACCGTGCCTTCGGACACCAGCACTTCCAGCCCGCGATCGACGCGCACCGTGAAGACGGTGCCGATCGCGCGGACGTCGCCGAGCGCGGTCTTCACCACGAACGGACGTTCGGGATCCTTCGCCACCTCGAACAGCGCTTCGCCCTTGCCGAGCCGTATCTCGCGGACCTTCGGCGCCATCGCGACCGCGACCGCGCTCGCGGTGTTGAGCTCCACCGTCGATCCGTCGGTGAGCGCGGCGCGATATTGTTCGCCGATGCGCGTTGCCATCTGCCGCGTCTCGCCGACCGGCGCGTCGGGCGCCGCAACCTGCCAGACACCGAAAGCGGCGGCGACGGCGGCGGCCGCAGCGGCGGGCACCCACCAGCGGGAATGGCGCGGTGCATCGATCGCGATGCCCTTCAGCGCGACGGCGCGATCGAGCCGGGCATTGACCGCTTCCAGCCGCACATAGGCGCCCAGGTGGCGCGGATCGGCGGCGCACCAGGCGTCGAATGCCGCGGCGTCCTCGGCGCTCAGCGGGCCGGCATCGTGCCGCGCCAGCCAGCGTGCGGCCGCAGCCTCGCGGCGGTCGGCATCAGTCATGGCTGGTCCTCCTCGACCAGAAAGCACGGGTCAGCACGCCCGGCACGCCCGATTCGATCGGGGGGCGGGTCAGCACTGCTGCACATAACCGGATGCCGCGCGCCACATGTTTTTCGACCGCGCTCTGGCTGACGCCGAGCCGGTCCGCGACCTCCTTCTGGCTCAGCCCGTCGATCTTGCGCAGCACGAACGCCTTGCGGCACGCCGGCGGTAGATGCTCGATCGCATCCTTCAGCCGCGTCAGCTCCTCATGAGCACTCAGTTCCTCCTCCGGATCGAGACCGGGGTCGACCGCGCCGAGCCGGTCGACATCGGCCACCGTCCTGATCGAAACGACCTGGCGACGCCGAATGATCGATCCGGCCGTATTGCGCGCGGTCTGGAAAAAGAACGGCCCCGGATTGCGGATGGTCTCGATCGCGCAGGCGGCCAGCCGCGCGTAACTCTCCTGGATCAGATCCTCGACCTCGTCGGCATTCCATCCGGCACGCGAAAGCCACGCACGAACCTTGGGTTCATACGGCAGGATATGTTCGGCAAACCATTCCGCCCGGGTCGTAACGAAGCTCCCTGTTCATGGGCTATCGACGCTAGACGATCGGAATGCGGAAATCCTCACCTTCACTGCCACACGAAATATTCGCTGGACGTGGAGGGGCTCCTGATCAGGCGGCGATAGCCGTTCCGGGTGCGGTCTCGGCGCAGTGCTGGACGAGGAACGCGTTCACGATCGCCTCGACCATGACGCGCGCGCCATCGTCACGTTCGCCGTCATGGCCGAACAGCCGCGATGCCGCGGCCGCCTGAAGCGTCCAGAGCAGTTGAAAGGCGGCCACCTGGGGCTCTCCGTCGAAACCGCGGGCGCGACGCACCTCGCCGAGCCATGCGGCGATCGCGGCGACCATCGGCGCCTGGATGCGCGCGTCATAGGATTGGACGATCCAGGGATGCGCCTCGCCCTCGCGCGCGACCGACAGATAGAGGTCGGCATGGCGGCGATCGCCGAACAGGCGCAGCGCCTGGAACGCGAAACGGGTGAGCGAGGCGGCTGTTGGCGCCTTGTCCGTGACCGTCACGGGCACGAGCGGCGCGATCTCGGCGAACAGCGCCTTGCGCGAGACCGCGAAGATCTCGCCGGTATTGCCGAAATAATTGTAGATCGTCCGGCGGGTCAGTCCGGTTTCGCGCGCGATATCGTCCATGCCGATCGCGTCGAGGCTGCGTCTGCGCAGCAGCCGACCCGCGGCATCGACGATCCGCGCGCGATTCTGTCGACGGCCGCCGCGCGGGCATGGCGCAGCGCGCATCTCGGGCTGGCTGGTGATGTGCAGGAACATGGTGGAAACCCCTCATAACGCTGCGCGCCGGATCGCGCGTTTCCGCAGGCAGCAGCAGGGGGTGCGCGATCGTCGGCATGGCGCGCGCGTCGAATGCGGGGGGCAATCGACCAACGACAGGATCGCGACGACGAAGGGCAATCGACAGTTTCGGGCGTTCGTGGAAAAGGCTGTGACGAACAGCGAAGGACATGCGCTGCCGTGGCATTGAGCATTCCGGAATCCGAACAGGACGAGCATCGCGCCGTCCTGTGGTCGATCGCGGCCTTCTGGACCGTCCATGCCATGGTGCTGACGGCCATTACCATGCTCGTCTCCCAGGATCCGGCGGGCATCACCGTGCGCCGTGTCTGGCTGATGCTGGTCGCGGCCATCCTGTGCTACGCGATCCACCGCGCATTGCGGCCGTTGCGCCGCCGGCCCTTCTGGCAGATCGCGGTGCTGGCAAGCCTGTTCGCGCTTGTCGGCGCAGCCATCTACGGCGCGATCACCACGGCGATCCTCTATTATGGGATCGGCTATCCGCAGATGCCCCAATTCGGGCCGCTCAGGCCCTATACGCTCGGCATGTTCGTCGAGGATGCCTTTCTCTGGCTCTATTCCTTCTTCTCCTGGACTGCGCTCTATCTCGCCTTGATCTATCATTTCGACGCGCGCGAGCGCGAGCGGCGGCTGGCCCGGGTGGAGGCATTCGCACACAAGGCGCAGGTCCGCGCGCTGCGCTATCAGATCAATCCCCATTTCCTGTTCAACACGCTCAACTCCATCTCTTCGATGATGTGGGAAAAGGAACTCGATCGCGCGGAAGGGATGCTGGTCAGCCTGTCGTCCTTTCTGCGCACGACGCTGGAGATCGATCCGTCCGAGGATGTGACGCTGGCGCAGGAGATCGCGCTCCAGCAGCTCTATCTCGAGATCGAGCAGATCCGCTTCCCCGAACGGCTCAAGGTGGAGATCGAGATTCCGCCCGAGCTGGAGGGCGCGCGCGTGCCCAGCCTGATCCTCCAGCCGCTGGTCGAGAATGCGATCAAATATGCGGTCGCCCCGTCCAAGGGCACGACACGGCTGCGCATCGTCGCGCGCCAGTTGGAGAACAGCCTGATGCTGCATGTCGAGGATGACGGCGACGGCCCCGATGTCGCGGGCGGCACCGGTGTCGGCCTGCACAATGTCCGCCAGCGGCTCGCCACCCGTTTCGGCGAGCGCTGGTCGCTGAATGCGGGCCCCGGCCGCACCGAGGGGTTTCGTGTCGTCCTCGGCATGCCGCTGCAATATACGTCATGATCCTGCGCACGCTCATCGTCGACGACGAGCCGCTGGCCCGCCGCCGCATCGCGACGATGCTCCGCCAGATCGTCGGCGTCGAGATCGTCGGTGAGGCTGAGGATGGTGACAGGGCGCTCGATCTGGTGCGTTCGCTTTCGCCCGATGTGG
Source organism: Sphingobium sp. FW305-3-2-15-F-TSA7 (assembly GCF_058787155.1). Taxonomy (NCBI): domain Bacteria; kingdom Pseudomonadati; phylum Pseudomonadota; class Alphaproteobacteria; order Sphingomonadales; family Sphingobiaceae; genus Sphingobium; species Sphingobium sp. FW305-3-2-15-F-TSA7. The sequence goes on from NZ_JBYSZM010000011.1 coordinate 138,032, forward strand.
TGCTGCTCGACGTCAAGATGCCGGGCACCAACGGCTTCGATCTGCTGCCGTTGCTCGACGGACCCGTGGTGCCCGTCGTGATCTTTGTCACCGCGTTCAACCATTATGCCGCGCGCGCCTTTGAGGTGTCGGCAGTCGATTATCTGCTCAAGCCCGTGGCGTTCGACCGGATGCGCGACGCCATGGATCGCGCGCGCGCCGCGCTGCTGTCGCGCGATGCGGAGGGGCGTATCGCGGAGATGGCGGCAGTAATCGCGGCATTGCGCGACAATCCGCCCGAGCGGCCGGCGAAGAGCGCGTTCGAAAGCGAATTCTGGGTGCAGCGGCGCGGCGCGTTCGTCCGCGTGCCCGTCGCGCAGCTCGACTGGGTGGGCGCCGAACGCGATTATGTCCGGCTCCATGTCGGCGACGATGTCCTGCTGATGCGCGAGACGATGGGCGGGATCGAGGCACGGCTGGATCCCGCGCTGTTCATCCGCGTGCATCGTTCCGCGGTCGTCCGGCGTACCCTGATCTCGGCGATCCGCCAGGCGGGCTATGGCGCGATCAAGCTCGCACTGGTCAACGGCGTCGAAGTGCCGGTCGGGCGAACCTATGCATCGCGCGTGCGCCAGTTGCTCGTCGGCGGCGGCGTGGACGCCTGAAGCGCCCTTGCGGATCCACGCCGTCAAGGTCAGCGCCCTCCGATGTCATCCCCGCGAAAGCGGGGATCCAGCTTCTTCTTCTTTCTGATGCTTCACGGAAAAGCGGGATCCCCGCTTTCGCGGGGATGACAGGGCTGAGGGTAGAGCGTTCGAATCTCCAGCGAACAACATAACTGCCGAATTCTACACGGTTTCGTGCAGCCAAACGCGTTCAAACCGCGCCATACCTCCCCTAATATCCCTTCGAGTTTCCAGCACAGTTCCGTCGATTCCAGGCGCCGTGACGGCGCCCGATCGCGGCTGCGCGACTTTGAAAGGACAGTCACCATGATCTCATCCGCTACGCGGCATCGCATCGCCAATTTGCTCGCCTCCGCCATGGTCGCCGGGCTTTCGCTGGCGATGGCGGCGCCACCCGCCTTCGCCCAGTCCAAGGCGCGCAAGGAGCAGGTGAAGAAGATGGCGGAGATTCCGGTCTGTACGAAGCGGCTGGGCACGATCGCCATCGTCGAGCCCGAAACGCCGCAATGGGGCGCTTATGGTCTCGGTAGTCCGGAAGCGATCATCAAGGTCTTCGCCGCCAAGTCCGGCTGCTTCGGCATCGTCGATCGCAATCGCGGTCTCTCGATCGCGACGGCGGAACGCGCGCTGGCGCGTGACGGCGAACTGCAGCGCGGCTCGAATCTCGGCAAGGGTCAGATCAAGGTGGCCGATTATTTCATCGTCCCCGACATCGTGATGCAGAACGGCAATTCGGGCGGCGGCGGTATTGGTGGTGGGCTGGGCGGTCTTGGCGGCCTGCTCGGCGGCAAGGCCGGGATGATCGGCGGGTTGCTCGGATCGGTGAAGATCAAGAAGAAGGAAGCCAATGTCACGCTGGCATTGGTCAATGCGCGGACCACCGAGCAGGAGCGCGTCGCCGAGGGGTTCGCCAAAAAGACCGATATCGGCTTTGGTGGCGGTACCGGCTATTTCGACGGATGGGGCGGCGGCATCGGCGGCAGCAGCTATGCCAATACCGAAATCGGGCAGGTCGTGACGATGGCCTATCTCGACGCATTCACCAATCTGGTCCGCCAGCTCGGCGGCCTGCCGTCCGACCCGTCGGGTGCGGCGCCCAAGGCGGGCGGCTGACCCGCGTCGGCATCCCGGAGGATGGGGCAGGGGGCCTCTCCTCCGGGGTGTTCCTTCTAGGTGACTATACCCCTGGGCCAAGATTTCTGTCCGTCACCCTGAACTTGTTTCAGGGGCCATGTCCAAACCCGCGCGAAGGCGCAGGCTGCAACATGGATGCTGAAACGAGTTCAGCATGACGATGGGTGTCCCTGGCGCAGCGGGATAGCCACCTTCTTTCTTCTGGGGGGAAGAACGTGGCGCACATTCTTGCGACATGGGAATTGGGGTGCGGATACGGCCATGTTGCAAGCATCGCGCCGCTTGCGGCGGCGCTGGCCGCGTCCGGTCACAGGACGATCTTCGCGGCACGCGACCCCGTCACCGCGCACGACATGGCGGGCAGCGCGTTTGCCGGCATCGTCCAGGCGCCGATCTACACCCGCCGCCTCCGCCGGCGTGACACGCTTACCTTCGGACAGGTGATCGCCGAAGGGGGCTTTGTCGACACCGTCAGCGTCGCGGCGCTGGTCCGCGCCTGGCTGGCGCTCTTCGACATGATCGGGCCGGACGCGCTGCTGATCGAACATGCGCCGGTCTCGTTGCTTGCCGCGCATATCGCTGGGCTCCCTGCGGTGCGCGTCGGCCCGACCTTCACCGCACCGCCCGCGCGCGATCCGATGCCGACATTGATGCCCTGGGCGACACACCGCCCGGCGGAACTGGCGGAGGCCGGCCGGGTCGCCGACGGCCTCGTCCACGCGATCTGCCGCATGTTCGGCGCGCCGCCGCTGACCGGGCTGGCCGAATTGCTGGCGGGCGCGCCCGATTTCGCGCTGACCTGGCCCGAGGTCGATCATCACGGCCCGCAGCCCGATATCGGCTATTACGGGCCGCTCGCCGGCCTCGCCGCAACGGCGCGACCGCGCTGGCCGGCGGGAACGGGGCCACGAACTTTCGTCTATCTCGGTTTCGACGGGCCGGCCGGCCGCGCCATGGCGCAGGCGCTCGGCACGCTCGGCTGGCCGGCGATCTGGCATGCCGCCGCCGCGCCGGGTTTCACGCTTGCGCCCAATGTCCTCCATTCGCGCGACCCGGTCGACATGACGGCTCTGGCGTCGAGCGCCGATCTCTTCATCGGTCGCGGTGGGCATGGCGCGGGCTGCGCGATGCTGCGTGCTGGTCTGCCGCAATTGCTGTTGCCCGACACGCTCGAATCGCTGCTGGTCACCTATCGCCTTCGCCGGGCCGGGGTCGCGCTGTCGGTATCGGGGTCCGCCGGCGACGACGCGCTGTTCGCTGCGCTTCACCGTGTGACGACCGACGATCATATTCGCGCGGCCGCGCATCGTCACCGCGCCGCCTATGAATCCTATGACGCGGAATTGGCGACCGGAATCCTGGCCGGCGACATCGCCCGCGCGCTCGATATTGCGCGGCCATGTGCAAATCCCGCATCGGTTCATGACCGTAAATTGCACAGAGATGTGAAACTAAACCATTAGAAAATAAAGAGAAATAAATTCATTCAGTCTCCGAATCCGTGAGCGCGATCGATGCGCCCCGGCCAATCGCATTTCGGAGATTGAAGATGTCGAGTGTTGTGTCGCGTCCCGCCCCCTTCCGTACCGCTCCATCCCGCGCCGCCATCGGGCGATCCGGCCTGCTGATCGGTGCGGCCACGCTCGCCATCGCGCTGTCGAGTGCGCCCGCGCGCGCGGAATGCGCACCGACCACCGATGGCGGTTTCCTGTGCACGGGCACGACCCAGGGCCATGTGTCGGCCAGCGAGGGGGCGGTCACCACCGTCGCGGCGGGCGCGACCGTCAATGCGAATGCCACGACCGGTGTCGCCGTCCGCTATGACGAGGCGGGCGATCTGACCGTCAACGGCAATGTGCTCTCGGCACTTGGCACTGCGGTCGAGGCTGCGGGCGTTGGTACGCATCGCATCATCATCGGCGGCGCGGGCCGGATCGAGGGTACCACCGCGATTTCTTCGCCGGCAGACGACGGTTTCCGTGAGGTCGAGATCGACAATGCCGGCGCGATTGTCGGCAATGTGAAGCTACAGGGCGAGTCCGGGGACAGTTTCTACCAGCGGATCGGCGCCACCGTGACCGGGGATATCGCGCTGGGCGGCGGCGATGATGCCTTTTACCGCGAGGGGCGGGGCAATTTGATCGCCGCGGCCGTGAACGGCACGGTCGATGGCGGCGAAGGCACCGATATCTTCGGCGTCCGGATGACCGGTTCGGGCACCGTGAGCTTCGGCCCCCTGCCGGCCGGCTTCGAACGCTATGGCGTCGATCTGTGCGGCTGCGACGTGACCGCGACGATCGCTGCGGGCACGCTCAATGCCGGGCTGACCGCGTCGGGTGAAGGCCGGCTGATCAATCTGGCCGATATCACGGTGACCGGCGATACCCCCGCGATCGATATCGTGTCCGATTTCGAGGACGATCTCGACGGCGATTTCGGCCTGAGCGTCGTCAACCGCGGCACCGTGACCGCGACCGGCACCGATGATGGCCAGAATATGATCCAGGGCGACGTGTTCGCGCGCTTCGTCAATGAAGGCACGATCAATCTGTCTGGCAATTATCGCCACGGTATCTCGATGGAGGGCGGCTTCGGCAGCTTCGATCCGAGCGGTGAGGCGACCTTCGTCAATCGCGGCACGATCACCAGCAATTCGTCGAGCGCCGACAACACCGCCGTCGCGATCGGCGGTACCGGCCTCAACACCGGTACGATCTCGGCAACCGGTGCGGGCAATAACGGCGTGCGTGTCGACGGCTTCGGCAGCGGCTTCGTCAACGATACCACCGGCAGGATCATTGCCGACGGCATGGCGGTGACGCTCGCCGATGGCGCTGACTTCGACAATCGCGGGCTGGTCGAATCGAAATCCGGCCCGGCCGTGTCGATCGAGGGGTCGGTCTTCGGCGATCGCAGCACGATCGAGAATGAAGCGGGTGTGACGATCCGGGGTGGTGACGGCACCGCGATCGTCCGCGGCGGCGATGTCGGCAATGTCGGTGCGGCGATCGCGAACAAGGGCACGATCCAGGGCGATATCGCGCTGGCCGGCAACGGATCCGATGTCCTCTGGCTTGCAGAAGGCAGCAATGTTCAGGGCAGCGCGAATCTCGGCGCCGGCAACGATATCGTCGTCGCCGATATCGGCCGGGTGAACCGGACGGGCAATTTCGACACGAGCGGGCTGATCAGCGGCACGCTCGATTCAGGCGCGGGCAACGATACCTTGTGGCTGCGGGCGGGCGAAAGCCGCAGCGCGAACGTGATCGCGCCGACGGTCGCGGGCTATGAGGGCGGTACTGTCTACGAAGCCGCGGGCGCCGGCACCGTGCTCCGGCTCGAGGGGCCGCTCGACAGCGAAGGCAATCCGGACACCAACGACAGGCATCTCCGCATCGCGGGCGACGGCACCGTCATCATCGACATGAACATCTCGACCGGGGGCACCGAAACGCCGGCGATCACGGTGGAGGAGGATTCGACCGCGCGCTGGTTCGACGGAGAGGCGCAGGGCACCAATCTGGTGATCGCCGGCACCGTCAGCGGCGGTTTCGCCGGAACCCAGGTCGACGCCACCCATGCAAGGCGGGTCGAACTGGTCGCGCAGCAGGGGGAGATCGGCGTCGCTGGTGGCACCGCGCTGCGCACCGGCGAAGGCACGCAGGTGCTGGTCGACAGCGGTGTGCGCATCCGTATCTCGAACACGACCAAGGATTACAACGCTGTCGGCATCCATGCGGTGGGCAGCGACATCGTCAATCGCGGCAGCATCTACGAGGATCTCTCATCCAGCCCGACCGCGGTCAACATGTCCAGGGGCGTGATCATGGAGGGCGGCAGCTTCCGCAACGAGCGACCGGTCAATGGCGGACGCGGCCAGGTCGAAACCCATGACACCGCGATCTCGGTGATCGGCGGCGGACTGATCGTCAATGACGGCGACATCGTCAGCCAGCATGGCGACGCGATCCAGGCGACCGATGGCGGCCTGACGCGCATCGTCAACGGCACGCGGGGCACGATCCGCGGCCATGTGAACGGCATGCTGACGGGGACGGCGGGGGCCGCGATCACCGGCGACGCCGGCGATCAGATCGTCGAGAATGCGGGCACGATCGAGGGTCATGTGCTGCTGGGCGCCGGCAATGACGCCTATGTGGCGACGGGCGGAAAGCTGACCGGCAATCTCGATCTCGGCGCGGGCAACGATACCGTGCTCACACGCAACGGCGCGCCGGTCGACGTCACTGGCACCGTTTCGGGCGGCGCGGGGGCGGATGCCTATGGCAAGTCCTTCTCGACCAGCGGCACTTTCGATCTGGCGACCAACACCGTCCCCGCCGATTTCGAGCTGCACGGCGTCGAGGCATCGGGCGCGGCGACCGAAGTGACCATCTCGTCGGTCGCCGCGCAGACCCGCGGATTGCGGATGTTCGGCGACGGCAAGGTGATCAACACCGCGAATTTCGACGTCACCGGCCAGGCGGGCCAGCACAGCGCGATCGAGGCGGCATCGCTCGACGGGGCGAGCGTGCTCGCCTTCGAGAACAGGGGAGTGATCACCACCGACATTGTCGGCGTTTCGGGCGACGCGCTGCGCAGCTTCGCCAATTCGGGCACGATCAATGCAGCGGGTGGCGCGCTCGATATCGACTTCGTCGGTGCGGGCCAGGCATTCGGCTTCGCCAATAGCGGCACCATGGCGTCGTCGAAGGACGATGTCTCGACCGTGCGGATCCGCGCCGACAGCTTCGCCGAAGACGGCAAGAGCGCCGGTTTCGCCAATCAGGGCACGATCACCAGCAGCGGCGCCGACGGCATCGGCGTCGATATGCGCGTCGGTTACGGCATCGGCGAATTCGCCAATGGCGGCGCGATCTCGGCGTCCGGCCGTCGCGGCAGCGGCGCCTATCTCGCGTCCGAGCAACTGCTGACGGCATCGAACGCCGGCACCATCACCGCCAGCGGCGCGGCCGGCACCGCGCTGGCGCTGACTTCGACGGGCAGCGGACTGCCGGGCACGGCCGAGGATTGCAAGGACGGCACGACGCCGGTGCTTGCCGCCAGCTTCACCAACACCGGCACGCTCCGCGCCAATGGCGGCGGGGTTGACGACGAGGGCCGGCGCCTGTTCGCATCGGCCGCCGCGATCTCGGTCGGCGGCGACCGCGGCATCGTCCGGCTCACCAATGCGGCGGGCGGGCTGATCGAGGCGACCGGCGCCAGTTCGTCGGCGGTGATCGCGACGGGCGAGGGGAGCGGCTATGGCGGTGTCGACGTCGATGCCACGCTGCGCCTGTTCGAGCTCGACAATGCCGGCACGATCCGTGGCGGCGCGGACACGACGGTCGCGGCGGGCCAGGGGGTCGCTGCGGGCGGCGACACCGATCTGCGCCGGATCGGCGAGACCGACAGCGCGCGTGTGATCGCGGGCGGCATCCAGACGGTCAATACCACCGACCGGATCCGCAACCTCGTCGGCGGCCAGATCATCGGCAATGTCGATCTGGGCACGGGCGACGATCTCTTCGAGAATCTGGGCCGGCTGGAGGGCGATCTGCGCCTGGGCGACGGCAATGACAGCTTCATCTACGCGGCGGCCTCCACCTTCACCGGCACCGCCTATGGCGGGGCGGGCACCGACACGCTGCTCGTCGATCTCGCCGGCAACGGATCGGTCAATTTCGACCAGTTCCGCGGTTTCGAGACGCTCAGCCAGCGCGGCGCGGGCACGGTCACGATCCGCGGCACCACCGACATGGCGACGCTCACCATTGCGGGATCGAACATCAATGTCGCGGCGGGCACGCGCTTCGATACCCAGGGTGATACCGCGCTGGCCGGATCGGATGCGGCGGAGACGCTGACGGTCAACGGTACGGTCGGCGGATCGGTCGACATGGGCGGCGGCGCCGATGTCGTGACGCTCGCCAATGGCGGGCTGGTCGAAGGCGACGTCCGGATGGGCGCGGGCGACGACCGCGTCGTGCTGGCGGGCGGCACCGTCACCGGCAGCATCGACGGCGGCGAGGGATCGGACACGATCGGGTTCCAGATCACGGGGAATACGAGCGCGCTGCCCAACGTCCTCAATTTCGAATCGCTCGACGTCGCCGGAAACGGCCTGTTGTCGCTGGCGATGAACCAGGATTTCGACACGGTGACTCTGCGCGATGGCGCCGATCTCACGCTCGATCCCGGTGAGGGCAATCACAGCATTGGCAACATCGTCGGTGACGACAGTGCGCAGACGGTGATCATCAACACCGCGCTGACCGGCGGGGTATCGCTGGGCGGCGGAGACGACACGCTGGCGATGAATCTCTCCGGTACCCTGTCGGGCGCGCTCGACGGCGGCGCCGGTACCGACGCGCTCAATCTCAACCTGACCGGGGCGTCTTCGATCAGCGGCGGCGTCGCGGGCTTCGAGACGATCAACGTCGCCGGCGCCTCGCCGCTGACCCTCGGCGCCACCATCGCCGCGGGCCAGTCGCTCAATTTCGACGGGTCGGACAACAGCCTGATCGTCGATGCCGGCGGCTCGATCCTCGGCACCGTCAATGGCGGGGCGGGGCGCGACCGGCTGACCTTCAATACCGTGTCGGGCCAGACGAGCATGCTGGCCGCCGGCCAGGTGCAGAGCTTCGAGGATCTCGTCGCCAACGGCGCGGGCACGCTCAGCGTCACCGGCAATGCGGGTTATCAGACCATCGCGGTCAACGGCGGCAACCTGACCATCGCCAATGGCGCGGTGATCGCGGGCTCCACCCAATTCGATGGCGCGAACAATGTATTGACGCTCGGCGCCGGTGCCTCGCTTGCCGGGCCAGCCGATGGTGGCGAGGGCACCGACCGGCTGGTGCTCAACCAGGGCGCGAACGAGGTCCGTCAGCTTGGCTCGCTCAACTATGCGAGCTTCGAGCAGCTCGAATCGGGTGGGCCGGGCGAGCTCCAGATCGACACCAATGCCGGCTTCGAAACCGTCGACCTGCTCGGCGGCAGGATGACCGTGGTGGCGGGCGCGACGCTGACCGTGCCGACCTTGGCCGGCGGGGCGGGCGCCAATACGCTCGACGTTCGCGGCACATTGGCGGGCAATGTCGATCTGGGTGACGGCGACGACCGGCTGGTGATCGCCGGGCTCAATTCGGTGACGGGCACGCGTTCGGGCGGGGCCGGCACCGACACGCTCGATTTCCGGACCGCAGGCACCTACGCCGCGCCGGTCGCGTGGGACGGTACGGGCTATGACAGCTTCGAGGCGCTGAACGTCTCGGGCGGTGTGCTCTCGCTCACCGGCAATGCCAATTACCAGACCGTCTCGGTCACGGGCGGCCGGCTCATCGGCCAGGCCGGCACCACCATCACCTCGGCCAATGCGATCGTCGTCAATCAGGGGGCGACCTTCGGTTCGGCGGGCATCGTCAACGGCAATATCGACGTGCGCGGCACGCTGTCGCCCGGCGCCTCGCCGGGGACGATGACGGTCAACGGCAATGTCGCCTTCGCCGCGGGATCGAACCTGCTGCTTGAAGTGGCGCCGACCGGCAGCGACCTGCTCAACATCTCGGGCACGCTCACCGTCGCCAATGGTGCCGCGATCGACATCACCGGCATGCTGACCGCAACCCCGGGCGGCGCGCTCGATCTCGTCGTCGCGCAGGGGGGGATCACCGGCGGTTTCACCACGATCAACAAGTCCGCCACCGTGTTCGGCTTCGTCGCCACGCGCGGCAACCGGATCCAGATCGTCGGGGAGTTCGCCAACGATCCCGCCTTTGGCAGCAATGCGCGCGCTTCGATCGCTTATGCCAATGCCGTGCTGGGTGCGGGCCAGAAGGTTCAGGCCTTTACCGGTGCGCTGCCCGCCCTGGTCGATGCGACCGGCCGTTCCAGCGCCGCGGCCTTCGCGCGGCTCACCCCCGAAGCCTATGGTTCGGCGGCGCAGGCCAGCATCGACAATGGCCTGACCATCACCGACACGCTTCGCAACATGCGCTTCACCGCGCCTCGCACGATCGGCCTTTACGGCTTCTCGCAGGGATTGGCGCAGTGGAACAAGCTGAAGGGGGATGCCGGCACCGGCGCATCCGCGTCGAGCGCCAACAGCAGCGGTCTGATCGGGGGTATCGGCTATGCGATGGAGAATGCGCGCTTCGGCGGCTTTATCGGTACGCTGAAGACCGATCAGACGCTGGCGGCGCTCGGGGCCTCGACCAAGACCGAGGGCGTGGTCGGCGGCGTCTTCGCCGATGCGACGATCGGCGGCCTCGGGCTCCATGCGCTGATCGCTTATGACGGTTCGGAAGGGCTGACCCGGCGCACCGTCCCCGGGGGCGCCACCGCCAATGGCCGTTACGATCTGGGCGGCTGGGTCGCCGATTTCTCGGTCGACTATGCGCAGGATCTCGGCGGCTTCCGCATCGCCCCGCGTGCCGGCGTGACCTATGTCGCGGCCAAGCGCCAAGCGCTGACCGAAAGCGGCGGCCCCTTTGCGCTCGCGGTCGATGGCGGACGGACCAATGCCTGGTTCGGCGATGCGGCGCTGGCGGTCAGCATGGATGCGGGGGCAGGCATCACGCCCTATCTCGAAGCCGGCGTCCGCCACATGCTGAGCGGTAACGGCACCGCGGTCAGTGGGCGCTTCGCCGACACACCGACGATCGGCCCGGTCACCGTCACAGGCGTGGCACGCGACCGCACGGTCGCCCGCCTGTCGGCCGGCATCGGTGCCGATCTCGCCAAGGGTGTCCGCCTGAACATCGGCTACGGCGCCGAACTCGGCGACACCACGCGCCACACTCTGAACGGCGGCATCACGATCGCCTTCTGATCCCGTCGGGCCCCGGGGGGCGGCCCGACGACGACCCACGAAACGACAGGGAGAACCCAGATGACGCCAGGATTCCGCGCAAGGCTGATGACCACGAGTTTGATGGTCGGCCTATCGGTGCTCGCCGCACCGGCCTTTGCCCAGACCGCCGAACCGGCACAGGGCGATGCCGCTGCGGTCGAGGAGAGCGGTGCCTCGACCGCCGGTGGAGAGGAGATCGTCGTCACCGGCTCGCTGTTCCGGCGGACCGACACCGAGACGCCGTCGCCGGTGACCGTGCTCACCGCCGAAGCGCTCGAACGCCGCGGCTTGACCAATGTCGCGGATGCGGTGCGCTCGCTGTCGGCCGACAATAGCGGCTCGATCCCGACCGCGTTCAGCGGCGGCTTCGGCCAGGGTGCGGCGTCGGTCTCGCTGCGCGGCCTCACCGTCAATTCCACGCTGACGGTGATCGACGGGCTGCGTACCGCCAATTATCCGCTGGCCGATGACGGGCAGCGCGCCTTTGTCGATCTCAACACCATCCCGCAAAGCCTGATCGACCGGATCGAGGTGCTCAAGGACGGCGCGTCCTCTACCTATGGCGCCGATGCGATCGGGGGCGTCATCAACATCATCACCAAGCAGCAGTTCAAGGGCTTCGAAGGGACGGTGGAGACCGGCATCTCGCAGCGGGGCGACGGCGCGTCCTATCGCGGCACCCTGCTTGCCGGCTTTGGCGATTATCAAAGCCAGGGCTGGAACGTCTATCTCAACGCCGAATATCAGCGCGACGGCGCGATCGACGTCGGTGCGCGCGGCTTTCCGTTCAACACCGCCGATCTCTCGTCGATCGGCGGCGCCAACAACGATGCCAATATGATCGTCTCCGCGGTGCCGGGCACGGTTGCGGTCGTCCGTCCGGCCACCCAGACCGATCCGACCAATCCGTTCACCGGGGTCAATGTCGCCGGCGGGCTCTTCCGGCTGCTCAATCCCGCGCAATGCCGCGCGGTCGGCACGATCTATGTCGATCCCGACGGTCTCGGCACCGCATGCCAGGAAAACCTCAATGCGCGCTTCGGCATGATCCAGCCGCGCCAGACGCGCTACGGCTTCACCGGCCGGGCGTCGTTCCGGCTCGGCGACGATGCCGAGGCCTATGTCACCGGCACCTATTATGAGAGCAAGGTGTTCAGCGGCTTCACGCCGTCGTCGATCCGCGTGCGCAACCCGATCAACACGCTCAATGTCGTGCTGCCGGCACTGCTGTCGAACGGACAGCTCAATCCCAACAATCCCTATGCGGCGGAGGGTCTCGCCGCGCGCATCTATTACACGTTCGGCGATATCGAGCGGTCCAACGAGTCGATCAGCAAGGTCTATCGCGCGTCGGCGGGGGTGAAGGGCAGCTTCGGCGAAGGCTGGAACTACAGCGTCGATCTCAGCGGCACGCGCAACACGCTCGATCTCTACGTCAACGGCGCGCTCAACATCACGGGGCTGGTCAATGCGATCAACACCGGCAGCTATAATTTCGTCGATCCTTCGCTCAACAGCCAGGCGGTGCGCGACGCGGTGGCGCCGCAAGTGCTGACCAAGGCCAGGTCCGAGCTCTATCTCGCACAGGCCGTCGTCACCAAGGATCTGGCCGCGCTGCCCGGCGGACCGCTCCAGCTCGGCTTCGGCGCGTCGATCCGCCGCGAAACGCTGAACCAGCCCAACCAGAACGCCAATCAGGCGACATTGGGGCTGAACGCCTATACCGCGGCGGGCAAACGCACCGTTTCGGCGGGCTTTTTCGAGCTTGCAGCGCCGGTGATGGATACGCTGGAGATCGCGGCGTCGGGCCGCTTCGATCATTATTCGACCGGCTTCAACGCTTTCTCGCCCAAGGTCGGGTTCAAATTCACCCCGATCCGCGAGGTCGCGCTGCGCGGCACTTTCTCCAAGGGATTCCGGGCGCCATCCTTTGCCGAGAGCGGTGAGGGCGCGGTGATCGGCTATATCACCGGTCGCCCGCCCCAGGCGGTGATCGATGCGCACAACAACAACAGCTATGTTCAGACCTATTCGATCGGGCTCAATTCGGCATCCAATCCCGATCTCAAGCCCGAGAAATCGCGCAGCTTCACCACCGGTTTCGTCGTCCAGCCCACGCCGTGGCTCAGCTTCACCGCCGACTACTACAATATCAGGAAGACCAATGTGATCTCCGCCGGGCCGCGCTCCAACGAGGCGCTCGCCGCCTATTATGCGGGCCAGCCGCTGCCCGACGGCTATACGGTGACGCTCGACATTCCCGATCCGCAATTCCCCAATGCGATGCGCAAGATACTGTTCGTCAATTCGCCCTATGCCAATGCGTCGGCACTCAAGACCTCGGGGCTCGATTTCTCGGCAACCGCGAAGTTCGACCTGTCGGACGAGGTCAAGTTCACCAGCCAGCTCGAAGTGACCAACATCTTCAAATACACGTTCAAGGCGAGCCCGGAGTCGGAAACCCAGAATTATGTCGGCACCCAGGGCCCGTATCAGCTCTCCTCGGGCGCGGGCACGCCCAAATGGCGCGGCAACTGGTCCAACACGCTCGAATATGGTGCGGCCGCGCTGACCGCGACCGCTTATTATACCGATGGTTACAAGGCGATCGCCGAGGATGTCAGCGGCGCGGGCAACAATGGCTGCGAATATGCCAGCGACCTCTATTCGGAGGATTTCTGCCATGTGAAGTCGTTCATCAGCGTCGACCTCGTCGCCAGCTACAAGGTCAGCGAGAATTTCACTTTCTACGCCAATGTCATCAACCTGTTCGACCGGAAGCCGCCGCTCAATCCGGCCAATTATGCGGCGCTCAACTACAATCCGACCTTTGCGCAATCGGGCATTGTCGGCCGCTTCTTCCGGGCCGGCGCACGCGTGCGTTTCTGAGGGGGATTCAAGGGGCGGGACGGGCTATGATGCGCCTTTCCCGTCATCTTGGAGGCTATTGCCAGCATGATCCTGATCGTCGGAACGGTGCGCCTGCCTCCTGACGGGCTCGCGGCAGCCAGGCCCGCCATGGAGCGCATGATCACTGCCAGTCGCGCCGAGCCCGGTTGCCTTTCCTATGCCTATGCGCAGGATGTGCTCGATCCCGGGTTGATCCATGTCAGCGAGGCCTGGGAAAGCCGGGCCGCGCTCGACGCGCATGCGGCATCCGACCATATCAGGGCCTGGCGTGAAACCTGGGCCTCGCTCGGCATCCATGACCGCCGATTGGCGCTGCACGAGGCGGGGCCGGCCCAGGGCTGCTGACCGGCGACGGTCGTCAGATCATCTGCTCGAGCCGCTCGAAACTGGCTTCCATGCCGTGCTCCATGCCGCTCGCCAGCATCGCGCTGCGCGTGGCGGCGTCGGGCAGCGTCATCCGCATCGTCATCAGCGTGCCCGTGCCATCGGGCGCGAATGTCGTTTCGACATGATTGTCGGGGGTCGGGTCGGGCAGGTGCATGCGCTCGACATGGACGATCCGGCTGAACGGGATCAGTTCGACATAATGGCCGGTCAGATGGAAGCCGTTGCCGGCGCCGTCCGACCATTCATAGCGGATCTCGCCGCCCGGACGCGCATCGTTGACGCAGACCGGCATCGTCCAGCCATCGGGGCCGAGCATCCAGCGCTGGATCAGCGCCGGCTCGACATGCGCACGATAGACGGCTTCGGGCGCCGCCGCGAAGCGCCGGGCGACGACGACATGCGTGTCGCCTTCGGAAACCAGGGTCAGTTGGGTCATGATCATCCATCCTCTCTTTGTGTGGCGGGCATGTCGGCCAAGAGCGCGTCCAGCCGGTCGTAATTCGCTTCCAGTCCCTTGCGCAGCAGGCCGAGCCACTGGTCGATCTCGGTGATCGCGCTCGGGGTCAGCCGGCACGGACGCGTCGATCCCTCGATCCGCCGGGTGATGAGCCCGGCGGATTCGAGCACTTTCAAATGGCGCGAAAAGGCGGGCTGGGAGATTGCGAACGGGCGCGCCAGCTCCATCGGCGTCGCCTCTCCCAAGGCAAGACGGGCCAGCACGGCGCGGCGCGTCGGATCGGACAGCGCGGCGAAGGTCGCATCGAGGGAATTCATATCGTCTTCCTGTTATATAACAGGATTGCTATATAACGGGCGGCGCAATGTCAATGCCGGCCAGAGGCTGGCAATTTACGTGTCGGAATGGCGTTGGGGGGTGTGGCGCCATGTGGTGGCGCGCTGCGGCGTCGATTCGGATCGAGGGCGCGTCGGGATTTGTCGTGAGGATATGGGCCCGCCCCGGCGCCGGTGCCGCGATCGAACGCGGCCGGCGGCCGGGGCGGGGATAAGGGATCAGCCGTTCAGCTTGTCCTTCACCGCCTTGGCGGGGGTGAAGCCGAGCTTCTTCGAAGCGGCGATCTGGATGGTGGCGCCGGTCGAGGGATTGCGGCCTTCGCGCGCTGCGCTGGCCTTCACCTTGAACTTGCCGAAGCCGTTGAGCGAGATCTCGTCGCCCTGGGCGGCGGCATCGGCGATCGCGTTGAAGACCGAGTCCACAACCTTGCGCGCATCGGCCTTGGTCAGACCGTGATCGGCAGCGACGCGCTCGGCGAGATCATTATTGTTCATATCGGATTCCTTCCTGTCTCGTTGACGCCCGTTGCCGGGCGTGTGTCCATCCGTCGATCGAACCATCGATAGATGGAGGCCGCGCGTACGCGGTTTGGGGCGTTTCGAAAAGAGGGAGTCGTCGCAGGAATGGGCTTGAATCGTTGAAATTGCTCCAGATCGGGGGCTTTGGAGGGCAAGTTGCGGCCATCGCGACCGCTTCACCATATCCGCCGACCGGAAACCGGCGCATATGGCGCTGCCGGCAAAGGGTCAGTCGTCGTCCGCCTGATTGGCGATCAGCTTGCCGTTTCGCGCATCGATCACCAGTTCGCGGACGCGTCCGTCGGCGGTCAGCACATCGACGTCATAGGCCAGGCCCGACCGTTTGGAATCGAGACCGGCCTCGATCACATGGCCCGCCTGATAGCCGGCGGCCAGGGTCAGGATGCGGGTCATCGGCAATATTTCGCCGCGCAGCACGGCCTGCCGTTCGACGGCATCATCGTCCTCGTGACGATGGTCGGCATCGGACCTGTGGGGGCCGCCGATCGCGACTGCGGGGATCAGTACCGCCGATGCGGCACATGCCAAGGCGAGGGCGGACAGGGTGGGCATACGCATGGAAACACTCCTTCATCATGGACGATGGAGCGTCTCTAGCGGCGTGCCGCTGACGCCAGCCGGACAGGGGCCGTCAGGATTCTATCAGCTTCAGGGTGCCGTCGACAGATAGAGCGGGGTCAGCGTCACATTGGGCACGACTCCGCCGAAGCGGGTTTCTGCCAGCGCGCAGATCGCGTCGAGCAGGTCGTCGCGCCGGTCGGCGGGCAGGCTGCGGACATAGGAATAGCTGGCGTAAAGCGCGCGGACCTGTGCGGTATCGAGCGTGCGTTCGCGGCGGAACAGGAATGGCGTGAAATCGGTAAAGCCCGCCGCGCCGATGTCGGCGCGATGCAGATCGACGTCGAGCGAATAGTGACCCGTGGCCCCCTCGGACGGCGGCAGCTCGATATCGGACAGGAGTGGCGTGACGGCGTCGGCAAAGGGATCGCCGGCACCGACCTGACGATAGACGTTCCACCACAAGGCCAGCGTTGCCCCCGGCAGCAGCAATTCGCGCAGCCGGGCAAAGGCCGGCACCGGCTCCAGCCAGTGGAATGCCGCGGCGGAGCAGGCGAGATCGAAACGTCCCGCGATCGGCGAGTCGACAAAGCCATGCTCGACGACGTGGAGGCGTTCGTCGTCGATGGTTTCGGCCAGGTGGGCGGCAAGCGCGGCATTGGCTTCGACCGCGACGAGCCGTTGCGGGTCGAGAGCGAGCAAGTCGCGCGTGGCAAGCCCGGTGCCCGGTCCGATCTCCAGAATCGAAAGCCCCGGCCGATCGCCGCAGCGCTCGGCGATGGCATCGTAGAGTTCGCGCGGATAACCGATACGTGCCACGTCATAGCCGCCGACATCGGCGCCGAAGACCGATCGTCCGACCGTCCGCGCCAGGCGTCCAAGCGTCGATTGTGCGGAATCTGCCATCACCTTCGAATCCTCCCTCTGCGACCGCGTGCGTCTTGCCACGACAAGCTGACACGATGCTTTCGCGACCGCGACCATTTGATGGACGGTCATGTCGGAGCCTTCCCAAGCGCCCGTCCCGCCATGTACGAGGGACGGTGATGAAAGCGCTTGTCGACCCCGCCAATGCCCTGACCCACGGTCTGGCCATGATCCGCGAGCAGTTCCAGGTGCCGGCCGCATTCCCCGCCAATGTGCTTGCGGCCGCCGATATCGCGGCGCGGCGGTCGCTGTCCGGACATGTCGACCGCACCGACCGGTCGTTCGTGACGCTCGATCCCGCATCGTCGACCGATCTCGATCAGGCGTTTGCGATCGAACGCAGCGGCGACGACCTGCTGCTGCAATATGCCATCGCCGACATCGCCTGGTTCGTCGATGACGGCGATGCGATCGATGTCGAGGCGTGGCGGCGCGGCACGACCCAATATCTGCCCGACGGCAAGGCCGGGCTCTATCCGCCGGTGCTGAGCGAAGGCGTGGCCAGCCTGTTGCCCGACGGTCCGCGGCCGGCCGTGATCTTCACGGTCCGCATCGCCGCCGATGGCGGCGTGCGTCTCGACGGTGCCGAACGGGCGATCATCCGCAGCCGGGCGAAGCTGGCTTATGACCGCGTGCGCGATTCGGACCTGCCCGCCGATTTCACTGAGCTGGCAAAGCGCATCCAGGCTGCCGAGGCGAAGCGGGGCGCCGCGCGCGTCGACCCGCCCGAACAGGAAGTCGCCGCTCTGGACGATGGCGGCTTTCAGCTCGTCTTCCGTCCGCGCCTCGAATCGGAGGCACGCAATGCCGCGCTTTCGCTCGCGGCCAATATGGCGATCGCCGACGCGCTTCAGGCGCATCGCACCGGCCTGTTCCGCGTGATGGCGGAGCCCGACGCGCATGCCGTCGCGCGGTTGCGCCTCACGGCCGTTGCATTGGGGCTTCACTGGCCCGCCGTCACCACGCTCGCCGCATTCGAGCGGACGCTCGATGCCGCAGACGCGCGGCAGGCGGCATTCATGCTCGCGATCCGGCGTGCCGGGGCGGGGGCATCCTATATGCCCTATCGCGAGGGCGTCGTTCCCTGGCATGCCGCGATGGCCGCGACCTATGCGCATGCGACCGCGCCGTTGCGCCGCCTTGCCGACCGTTATGTCGTCCGCGCGACGCTGGCGATCGCCAATGGCGAACCGGTGCCCGGGGTGGTGGTCAAGGCGTTCGAGGATCTGCCGGCCGTCATGGCAAAGGCCGATGCGCTGGGCGCGCAGATCGGACGTGCCGCGATCGACCTTGCCGAGGCCGTGATGCTCCGGGGCAGCGAGGGCCGGATCTTCCCGGCGGTGGTGACCGACACCTATGACAAGGGCGCACGCGTGCAATTGTGCGACCTGCCCGTCGTCTCGCGCGTGTCCGGACAGGGCATGGGGCCCGGCGATACGCTGCGTCTGAAGCTGATCTCGGCCGATCCGGAGCGACGCAGCGTCACATTCCAGATCGAGGACTGATCGCCGGCCCCCAAATAGGCGCCGGCGATTGCCCGTCCGGTTTCGCCCGGTCAGTCGGTCCGATCGTAGGAGAATTGGATGCCGGCGGTCCCACCCGTCTCGATGAACAGGTTCATGAAGGCGGGCACGGTTTCCGAACGGCTCCAGTCGCGCTGCAGCTCGCAGAATAGCTGGGGCACGCTGATCAGCTTGCCGCCCGCCTGCTCGATCCGGCGCAGCGCCGCGTCATGCGCCGCGAGCGACGTGCCGCCGACGGCATCGACGGGCACATAGACCTCATAGCCTTCGCCGAGCGCATCGAGCGCCGGAAAGGTCAGGCAGGCTTCGGTCCAGAGCGCGGTCATGATGAGTTTCCGGCGGCCGGTCGCTTCGACCGCCTTGCGGAATTCCACATCCTCCCAGCTGTTGATCGTGGTGCGGTCATAGGTCGGCTCGCCGTCCAGCACCCGGCGGATCTGCGGCACGGGCGGCTTGTTGAGGCCGGTCTCCACATTCACGGTCGAATGGACGATCGGCAGGCCATAGGCCTTTGCCGCCTTCGCGCAGCCGACGATGTTGTTGAGGAGGAGCTGGCGATCCATCGATGCGATCGAGTTCACCTGAACGGGCTGATAGTCGATGATGATGAAGGCCGCATTCTGGGGGGTGAGCAGGTGATCGGTGACGGGATCGCGGATCGGTTCGCTGGACATGGGGCATTCCTTCCGATGGTCGTTGGGCACTCGCCAGGGTTCCGCGCAGGCAGGGGCCCGGCGGTCGGGAACGGGGCGAGCGGTCGCCGTTCCGATATCGATGGAAAGAAAGGCCCCGCGCCACTTGAGTATCGTGCGGAAAAGCGGGAACCGGTTTTCCGCAAAAAAAAGATGCGACAACAAATGATTACAGCGTGCTGTGCGATTCACACTTCGCGCAGCGCGCTGTAACGGCGCGGGGCCTTTCAGGTCACGCCGCGATCGCGGCGAACCGGCCTTCATTATAATCGTCGATGGCCTGGCGGATCTCCGCCTCGCTGTTCATCACGAACGGGCCATGGCCGAAGATCGGCTCGTCGATGGGCTCGCCCGTCAGGACAAGGAGCATCGCGTCGCCATCGGCGTGGATCGCGACCTCGCTGCCGCTGCGATCGAGCAGCAGCATTTCGGCTTCGCCCGCCGCCTGGCCGCCATTGACCGTGACATGGCCGGTCAGCACGACCAGCATGGCGGTATGGCCTTCGGGCAGGTCGAGCGTGATGTCGGCATCGCGGTTCAGCCGCACGTCCCAGAGATTGATCGGCGTGAACGTCCGCGCCGGGCCATGGGTGCCGGCAAGGTCGCCGGCGATGATCCGCGCCGTGCCGGCGCCGTCGGGCAGGTCGACCACCGGGATGTCGGCACTCAGGATTCCCTGATAGCCGCCGGGCGCCATCTTGTCGCGGGCCAGCAGATTGACCCAGAGCTGCACCATCCGGAACGGTCCGCCGGTCCTGGCGAAGGCCGGCGAATGATATTCCTCATGGATGATCCCGCCTGCCGCCGTCATCCATTGCACATCGCCGGGGCCGATGACTCCGCCATTGCCGGCGGAATCGCGATGCTCGACCTCGCCGTCATAGACGATGGTCACGGTCTCGAAGCCGCGATGCGGATGCTGGCCGACGCCGCGCCGGTCGGTGGTCGGCGCGAAATAATGCGGTCCCGCATAATCGAGCAGCAGGAACGGACTGATATGCGCGCCCAGGCCGTTATAGGAAAAGAGCGAGCGCACCGGAAAACCGTCACCCACCCAATGGCCGCGATCATTGCCGTAGCGGCCGAGAATCGTCTTGGTCATGGTCTGTCTCCGAGGCGATCGACGCTGTTCGTCGGCCGATCGCTGTTGATGGACAGATAAACCCGCGACGATGGTCCGGAAAGATTGCGATATCCGACGCAGCGTTCTATTTTCAGGACGATGCAGGATCTCAACGATCTCTATTATTTCGTCCAGGTCGTCGACCATGGCGGCTTTGCCGCGGCGGGCCGCGCGCTCGGCGTTCAGAAATCGAAGCTCAGCCGCCGTATCCAGTTGCTGGAGGAACGGCTCGGCGTCCGGCTGATCCAGCGCTCCTCACGCCGCTTCTCGGTCACCGAGATCGGGCGCGAATTCCATGATCGCTGCGTCGCCATGCTGGTGGAGGCCGAGGCCGCCGAACAGGTGATCGCCGAGATCCGCGCCGAGCCGCGCGGCGTGGTCAGGATGAGCTGCCCGACAGCACTTCTCGCCTTCCAGTTCGGCGCGCTGGTCGCGCGCTTCATGGCGGCCAATCCGGCGGTCGAAGTGCATCTGGAAGGCACCAATCGCCGCGTCGACGTGATTGCCGAGGGCATCGATATCGCCATCCGCGTTCGTTTCCCGCCGCTCGAGCCGACCGAACTGGTCATGCGCCGTCTCGACGACAGCACCCAATGCCTGGTCGCCAGCCCGGCGCTCGTGTCGCAGCCGCTGTCGTCGCCGGCCGATCTCGGCCGCCTGCCCAGCCTCGATCTCGGCCCGCCGCATCGTCAGCATGTCTGGCAGCTTCATCATGACGATGGCGGCAGCGCCTCGGTCAATCACCGGCCGCGGCTCGTCACCGACGATATGGCGGCGCTGCGTGAGGCGGCGCTGGCCGGCGTCGGCGTGGTCCAGCTGCCGACGATGATGATCTGGGAGGATATCGGCGCGGGCCGGCTTCTCCATGTCCTGCCCGACTGGCGACCGCGCAGCGGCGTGATCCACGCGGTGTTCCCGTCGCGGCGCGGTTTGCTGCCCTCGGTGCGCGCGCTGGTCGATTTCCTTGCGCATGAATGCGCGACCCAGCGGCGCCAGGCGGATCACTTCCTTTAGTTGCCAGCGTCAGTCGTCATTGCCCGGCACCTCGTCCGGCGTGACGATCGCCAGGCTCGGATGCGCCTGACGGACATGGCTGCCGGCGGGGATGCTCTGGGTCAGCCAAACATTGCCGCCGATCACCGAATTGCGCCCGATGGTGACGCGGCCGAGAATGGTCGCGCCCGAATAGATCACGACATCGTCCTCGACGATCGGATGGCGTGCCTCGCCCTTGGCGAGGGCGCCGTCGTCATCGACCAGGAAGCTGCGCGCGCCCAGCGTCACTGCCTGATAGAGCCGGACCCGTTCGCCGATGATCGCGGTTTCGCCGATCACGACGCCGGTGCCATGGTCGATGAAGAAGCTGGGGCCGATCTGCGCGCCGGGATGGATGTCGATCCCGGTTCGCGAATGCGCGATCTCCGCGATGATCCGTGCGACCAGCGGCGCGCCGAGCGTATGGAGCCGGTGCGCCAGGCGGTGATGGACGACCGCGGTGACGCACGGATAGCAGAGCAGCACCTCGTCGACGCTGCGCGCGGCCGGATCGCCGCGATAGGCCGCCTCGACATCGGTATCGAGCAGGCTGCGGATATCGGGCAGCGACTGCGCGAAGGCGCGGATGATCGACTGGACATCGGCTTCGACATCGTCGGGCAATGCCGGCCGCCGCGCATAGAGCAGTTCCTGCCGGATCTGTGCGGCCAGTTGCGACAGGGCCGATTCGAGCACGGTCTCGACATAGGCGTCCTCGTTGCCGGGATTGAGCTCGGGCGGGCCCAGCCGCAGCGGAAACAGCACCGCGCCCAGCGAAGCGACGATCCGGCCGAGCGACTGGCGCGACGGAAAACCGAAACTGCCATGTTCGGCATGGCGCGCATTCGCGCCGCGCCATCGGTCGCGCGCCGCGCGCAGGCCCTGGACGACCGGGCCGATCTCCTCGTTCGGGCTGAAGGGGGCGACGTCGATGGCCGACGGCCGAAACGGGTCCAATTTGCTCTGTTCCATGACCAGACAGCTCGCCCCATTGGAGGGAAATCTCAAAATAGCTTTTTCTACTCATTTGATAGAAAAAACTTGTCCCCTCATGGAATGTGGTGTGGCATCGGGGTTGGGCATGATTCCCGCCGCTCCCTCTCCCAAGACCGCGCTGATCGTCCGCCATGTGCCGTATGAAGGGCTGGCCGGATTCCGCGCGCCCATCGAAAATGCCGGCTATGCGCTCGACCGGATCGATGTCGATGCTCCCGATTTTCCGGACGCCGACCTGGTCTCGCCCGATCTCGTGATCCTGATGGGCGGACCGATGGGTGTCGGGGAAAGCGATGAATATCCCTGGATTCCGCACGAGATCGAACGGCTGAAGGCACGGCTGGATGCGGATCGGCCGACGCTCGGCGTCTGCCTGGGCGCGCAGATGATCGCGTCGGCATTGGGCGCCGACGTCTATTCCGGGCCCGAGCGCGAAATCGGCTTCTATCCTCTCGCGCTGACGCCGGCGGGTGTTGAGACGCCGCTGCGCCATCTCGACGGAACCCGCGTGCTGCAATGGCATGGCGACACGTTCGATCTGCCGCCCGACACCGAATGGCTCGCCCAGACCGATCGCTACAGGCATCAGGCGTTTCGGCGCGGAAAATCGGTGCTCGCGCTCCAATGCCATGCTGAAATGGGGCTCGATCCGCGGATCGATGCCTGGATCGCGCAATCGCGCGAGGATTTGGAAGCGGCGGGATTGTGCGGCGACCGGCTTCGCATAGACTATTACCGGCACGGTCCCGACGCGGTGGTCGCGGGGCAGAAGATGATCTCGGCCTGGCTCGGGGAACTCCAATAGGGCGCGGGCACAAGACGGGCACGAAAGGAGAGCGATATGGCGACGTTGCGCATTGACGATCCGGGCCTGATCGAGCGCGCGGCATCACGGGGTATCGCGATCGCACCGTCGACGCCGACATTGGGCGCGGAGATCGCCGGGATCGGCCTGAACGACCCGATCGACGAGTCGGTGGCGGACATCATCCGAGAGGCGTGGCTGCGCTACAAGGTGATCTTCTTTCGCGACCAGGATATCGGCCATGACGCGCATATCCGGCTCGGCCGGTTGTTCGGCGCGCTCGAAGGCCATCCGGTGATTCCGCATGTGCCGGGATATCCCGAACTGCTGCTGATCAAGGGCGTCGAAGGGGTGACGCTGACTCCGGAGACTTTCGAGCCGTTCAAGGCCTTCAACAAATGGCACACCGACGTCACCTTTCGGCAGCATCCTTCAATCGCCTCGGTCCTGCGGGCGCGGACGATACCGCCCGTCGGCGGCGACACGATCTGGGCGGATGCGGCGGCCGCCTATCGGGGGCTGCCTCAGGCGATCAAGGATCGGATCGCCGGGCTCGATGCCGAACACGACATCGTCCGCAGCTATGGCGGACGCGTCAGCGAAGAGAAGCGCGCCCAGCTCGCGCGCGATTTCCCGCCGGCGACCCATCCGGTCGTACGCACCCATCCCGAAACGGGCGAGAAGATCCTCTACGTCAACCACAGCTTCACGACGCGGATCCTCGGCATTGCCGAAGAAGAGAGCCGGCAATTGCTCGACTTGCTGTTCGAGCGGATCAAGGTGCCCGAATATCATGTCCGGTTCCGGTGGAGCCCGAACGCGATCGGCATCTGGGACAATCGCTCGACCCAGCATTATGCGGTGGGGGATTATTGGCCGGCGGAGCGCGTGCTCGAACGCGTCACCGTCTCGGGCGACGTCGTCGCGCGATGATATCGCGTCGCGCAGGCTCGCGGCGATTTCAGGGTTGAAAGGAAAAGTTGCTTTGATCCCGATATTCTCAACCATATAAGTAGACTTAATGGTTCTGGGACTGGGTCCCATCGAATAGCCGGGAGTTTCCCCCTCTCCCTTCTCCCGGTAAAGCCTGGGCCGCACGCGAGTCACGCCGTGTGCGGCCCCCTTTTTCGGAGATGGGGCGGGGCCTCAGGCCGCTTCCCCGGCGATGTTGCGCAGCGCCTGCTCGAACGCGGCGGGCGGCTGTCCGCCCGAGATCAGATAACGATCGTCGATGATCACCGCGGGTACCGAGCTGATGCCGCGCGATTGCCAGAGCTGCTCGGCGCGGCGGACCTCCTCGGCGTAACGCCCCGATGCCAGCACGTCGCGCGCGGCCGCGCCGTCGAGCCCGGCCTTCTCGGCGGCGGCGACCAGCACGTCGTGATCGGACGGCGCCTGCCCGTTCGTGAAATAGGCTTCGAACAGCGCATGTTTGAGCGCGGCCTGATGCCCCTCGATCTCCGCCCAATGGAGCAGGCGGTGCGCGTCGAAAGTATTGTAGATGCGGCTCTCGTCCGACCCGGCCATGACGAAGCCGACTTCGCCGGCGCGGGCGCGGATCATCTCGCGATTGGCCGCGGACTGTTCGGGGGTCGAGCCGTATTTCTGCGTGATGTGCTCGACGATATTCTGCCCCTCGGGCGGCATGTTCGGATTGAGCTCGAACGGCTGGAAACTGATCCGCGCATCGATCAGGTCACCGGTCTGCGCCAGCGCTTCCTCCAGCCCGCGCAGGCCGATGATGCACCATGGGCAGGAGATGTCGGATACGAAGTCGATCTTCATCGGCCGGGCCATCGGCAATTCCTTTCGATCAGCTAGAGCGATTTGCAGCTCGACGGACCCATCGAACGACTCGAGCCGTAGGCCAGCGAAGCTGAAATCGCGGTAAAACAAATAGCTTGATCTTGTGCCGATATGAGGGGTGATTGCGCGATTTCCAGAGCTGCGGTGCGATGCCGGCATATCGGCGGCGGATCAGGACAGTCCGGCCGTGCCGCCGCCATCGACCGCGAGCGCCTGGCCGGTGACGAACGATGCCGCGTCCGAACACAGCCATATCACGGCTTCCCCGACTTCCTCCGCGCGCGCCATCCGGCCGGCGGGGCTGGCGGCGACGCGGTCGTCGAGCATCGGCAGGCGTTCGCGCAACCGCGCGGCAAGCGGGGTTTCGACCATACTGGCGCACACCGCGTTGACGCGGATGTTGGTGCGCGCATTTTCCAATGCGGCGGATCGGGTGAGGCCGATGACGGCATGTTTGGTCGCGACATAGTCGCCGCCGCCCGGCACGCCGCGCAGCCCCGCGGTCGAGCCGGCATTGACGATCGCGCCGCCGCCCTGGGTCAGCATCTGGCGGATCTCGAACTTCATGCATTGGCGCAGGCCGCGCACGTTGAGCGCGAGCAGGCGTTCGAGATTGTCGTCATCGGCATCCTCGGCGCGGTGCGGCATGGCGCCTTCCGCGCCGGCATTGTTGTAAGCGCAGTCGAGACTGCCGAAGCGATCCACGGTCGCGCGCACCGCCGCTTCGATCTGCTCGGGGCGCGTGACGTCGGTTTCGACGAACAGGCCCTGTCCGCCCGCCGCCTCGATCAGCGCGACGGTTTCCATCCCGCCCGCGCGATCGCGGTCGATCACCGCCACCCCCTTTGCGCCGTCGCGTACGAACAGCAATGCGGTCGCGCGGCCGATCCCCGATCCCGCACCCGTGATGAAGGCCGTTTTCCCGTCAAATCTCGCCATGCCGATCCTCCCTCAACCGCGCCGGATTACCGGCAGCACCATATGGCTGGGCCGCGCGGCATCGTGATGGATGCGGTCGGTGCCCAGCCGCACCCCGAAATCATGCCAGAATGGATCGTCGGTCAGCGGTGAATCGCCCGGCGCCACTTCGATGCGGATGCGATGGCCGCGCTTGAAGACCCAGGATGTCGGCCAGACCTCGATCTCGAGCAGGACGGGCTCGCCCGGCACGATCGGGTCGTCGCGTTCGTGATGGTGGAACGGGCGATGCGCGCTGCTGCGTTCCGGGTCGCGCGCGCGTCGGCTCGCCTTCAGCCAGCCGCGGGTGATGCCGATCCCGGGCGATCCGCTCGCCGGCGCATCCGCCGGCGGCTGGTCGGCCAGCTTGATATAGACGTCGGTGTCGGGCTGGTCGGAGGACAGCCACAGCTTCATGATAATCGATCCGCAAATCTCGATCTCTTCGTCGAGTATCTCGGACGTGAAGGTCGCGATCGTCGCGAGCGCGTCGAAACTGCCATCCTCGCGCGGTACGGTGGTGCCGGTTCCCGGCCAGCCGCCCCAGTCGGGATGGGCATAGCTGTAATCGGTGCCCTCGCCCCCGTCCGCGTCCACACCGGCCGGCGGCTGCCATGACAGCCGCCCGTCATTGAGCGACGCCACCGCATCGGCCTTGCCGGGGGCAAGATAGAGCGGCGTCCATGCGATCTGCGGCAGCGGCCAGGCTTCGGCACTGTGCCACTGGTTGTCGGGCCGGGTGATGTAGCGCACCTCGGGCTCGTCCATGATGCCGTTGTCGATGCCCTTCAGCCAATGATCGTACCAGCGCAGCAACTCGACATGGATCTGCTTCGAAAGGACCAGCTTGTGCGAGGCATGGATGCCGCCAAAGCCGCCGCACAGCATCAGCTTCCTGGGACCGCGCACCAGTTCGTAACCCAGCACATTGCCGCGCAGATGCAGCCCGACCATGTTCCAGTTGCCGATCGAATAGACCGGGATATCGACCTCGCCCAGCCGCGCCGACGCGTCGCGCGACCGCCAGAAATCGTCATAGTTCGGATGCCGGAACGACGCGTCGCAGAAATCGAATTTCATGACATCGGCCGGTTTGTCGCCCGGCATGTCCATGATCACGCGCTTGCGGAATTTGGGCACCCACCATTGCGCGAAACCCATCGACCAGATCCCGCCATGGAAGAAGAAGTCGCGATAGGGGTCGATCGACGCGTCATAGGGCGCGATACAGGCCAGGCTGGGCGGCCGCATCGCCGCGGCGAGCCATTGGCAGACGCCGTAATAGCTGTAGCCGATCATGCCGACCTTGCCCGTCGACCAGTCCGCCGCGCCGATCCATTCGATCAGCTCGTACATGTCCTGCTGCTCGCGCGGGCCCCAGCCTTCATAATCGCCTTCGAGCGACTTGCCCGCGCCGCGCGTGTCGGCATGGACATAGACATAGCCGCGCCGCACCCACCAGGCGATGTCGAGCGTCTCGCGAAAGCGATAGGTGGGAAAGATCGGCCGGTCGTCAAATGCCTTGATATAGGGCGCGGTCGCGAACAGCGCGGGATGCGGGCCCGGTGTGGTCGGACGGAAAATGTCGACGGAGATATGGACGCCGTCGCTCATGAGCACGCGCACGTCGCGCTCGACCGTCACGTCGTCGCGCAGGTCGAGCCAGGCCGACGGATCTTCGAGCGCGTCGTAATCGGGTGTCGTCATGCGGGGATTGCCTCGGGATTGAATTCGGTCAGGCGGCTGCCGGGCAGATAGGCCTCGGCAAAGCTGCGGCGCGCGGCGGCACGGGCCAGCCATGGCGCGATTGCGGGGTGATCGGCCCAGATATGCGAAAGGCCGATATCCTCCATGCGCACGATCGTCGGGATCAGGACGATATCGGCGATGGTGAATTGATCGCCGAGCAGCCAGGGGCGCCCGTCGCCGAGCGCCGTATCGACGCGGCGGATGCACGATGCCAGCCGCTCCAGCGACTCCGCGACCATATCCTCGGGGAAACCGTCTTGCCCCATCTGCTGGTAGAAGCGCCGGCGCAGCGGCATCGCCTCCGTCATCGACGCGAAGGATTCAGCGCTCATCCGCTGGAAAAAGGCGATCAGACGGCGATTGAAGGATGGTATCCGGATCGCCGCGGTCGGCACTTCCTCGAAATAGCGCATCCATGCCCGCATCCTGGCGCGGCCCGTCGCATCGGGCGGCGACAGGGCGGGTTCCGGAAACACCTCGTCCAGATATTCGCAGATGACCGAGGAATCGACGATCGCCTGGCCGTCATGAACCAGCGTCGGCACGACACCATTGGGATTGAGCGCGAGATAGGCGGGCGACAGATGCTCGCGCACCGCGAAATCGACTTCATGCGCTTGGTAGCTCAGCCCCTTTTCGCCAAGCGCGATCCGGACCTTTTGCGAACAGGTGGATATGGCCCCGTGATAGAGCTTGAGCATCGCGATTTCCTCTCCCGGCAAGGATAGGAAAACTGCTGGTTTCGCGTCAAACTATAATCGAATAAAGGGAATATATTCCCATTAATCGAGATTATGTGGATGGGGATATCGCACTTGGAACCCCACATTGTCATTCCCGCGCATGCGCACTGGTGTCCGGGATTGTGCCGGCGGAAGACGGCGTGAGCCAGATAAGCCGGGAGGATCAGCCTGCAATTCAGCTGTCGAGATAGGGTTTGAGCTTAACGCCGCATCTCCGCGTCTCCGCGACTCCGCGTGAATCATTCCGGCTCAGCAAATGTCCCAGGCCAACAGGTTCACGCGGAGACGCAGAGACGCGGAGGATCGCCTGCCCCATGCAATGGGCCTCTTTCGTCCCATCCTCTCCTTCGTGTCTTCGCGCCTTCGCGTGAACCCGACGACTTCGGCACAGTCACCGAACTTGCATGGCTCACGCGAAGGCGCGAAGGTCCTTGATGCCCGGGTTTGAAACCCTTTCGGAAAATCCCGAACGCCAGTGCGCATGCGGGAATGACAAAAGGGGCTAGTCGACGATCGCCACGCATCGCGTCCAGCCTGCCGATGCGGCGCGGATCTTCACCGGGAAACAGGCGACGGTGAAGCCATGGCTGTCGATCGCTTCCAGATTGTGGAGCTTCTCCATCTGATAATATTCGCGTTCGCGGCCCGCCTTATGGCCTTCCCAGATGATCGACGGATCGCCGTCGCGCGCGAAGCGCTCGCGGGTGAAGCTGAACGGCACGTCCCAGCTCCAGGCGTCGGTGCCGACGATCTTCACGCCTTGTTCGAGCAGATGCAGCGTCGCCGCGCGTCCCATGCCGCAGCCGCGCTCGCGATAATCCGCTTCGCCATAACGGGCGCCGGCCGATGTGTTGACGAGGACGATGGTGAGCGGTTCGATCACCGCGCCAGACCGGGCCAGCTCGGCATCGATATCGTCGGGCGTGACGACATAGCCGTCGGGAAGGTGCCGGAAATCGAGCTTGATGCCCGGCTTCAGGCACCATTCGAGCGGCAGCTGATCGATCGTCCGCGCCGGTTTCCCGCCGTCCATGGTCGATGCGAAATGCCAGGGCGCGTCCATATGCGTGCCGCTATGCGTGGAGAGCGTCAGCCGCTCCGACGCCCAGGCTTCGCCGTCGATCAGCTGATCCTCGGTCAGGCCGGGAAATTCGGCGAAGAAACTCGGGATCGCGGTCTTGTGATCGAAATATTCGATGTGCGGCATCAGCGGCTCGGGGTCGGACGGCACCCCGATCTCGATCGGAATCGACAGGTCGATCATGCGCATGGCGCTCTCCTCAATTGGGCTTGGTGACGCGGTTGCGGAGTATGCCGATCCCCTCGATCTCGAGCTCGATCAGATCGCCCGGCTGAATCCAGCGGCTGAATTCGGCGCCGCAGCCATTGCCGACGGTGCCCGATCCGATGACTTCGCCGGCATGCAGCGTCTCGTCCGCCGAAATATGTTCGAGTATCCGATCGAAGCGGTGATGCATGGTGCCGGAATCGCCGCGCGACCATCGCTCGCCATTCACCCGCGCGGTCATCACCCGGTCGTACGGATCGAATTCGTCGGTGGTCACGATCCACGGCCCCATGATGTTGCCGGTGTCGAAATCCTTGCCCTTGGCGGGGCCGAGCCGGCCGGGCATTTCACGGAACTGCGCGTCGCGTGCGCTGACATCGTTATAGATCGTGAAACCGAAAATATGATCGAACGCATCCTCGCGACGGATATTCTTGCCCGTCTTGCCGATGACCATCGCCATTTCGAGCTCATAGTCCAGCCGCTGCGAATAGCGCGGCCAGACGATGTCGTCCTCATGGCCTATGAAGGTGAAGCGGTTGCATTTGTAATAGATGGGCTGCTCGTACCACACCGGCGGGATCGCGAAGGCGCCCGAATCCATCAGCGCGCGAAACGCCTGTTCGGGGTCGGGATCGTCGGCGACGAGCAGGCGCGCATGCTGCTCGCTGCCCTGGAGCAGGTGCCGTTCGAAGACGAGGCAGTCGCGCATCTGCTGCGGCAGCGGCAGCGGCGCCATCAGCTTCAGTCCGGCCAGCGCGACCAGCGCCGCTTCGGGCGGCGCCGCGACCAGGTCGCGTGCCCGCGCCAGCCCGGCTTCGCCTGCGTCGATCAGCGCCTGCATCGATGCGAAGGCGGGATCGGGATCGGCGGCGGCGAGATCGAGCACGCGATCCTCGCCGATCAGCGCCCCGATCCTGGGGCCGGTGGACGAACGATAGGTCAAGAGCTTCATGCAGGCTCCTCCGCTGGGGGATCGAAACGGGAAATGGTGAAGGCGGCGAACGCGCCGAGTATGGCGAGCAATGCCGCCGCCGCGAAAATGGCGCGATTGCTGAAACCGAGTTCGAGCGCGAGCGCGACGAGCGCGGGGCCGATCACCGATCCGACCCGGCCGATGCCCTGCGCCCAGCCGATGCCGGTCGCGCGGATCGCCGCGGGATAGCGCGCGGCGGCGATCGCGTTGTTGCACACCTGCCCGCCGGGAATGATCAGCCCGACGACAAAGGCGACGCCGATCATCGCGGCTAGCGATCCGCCGACAAAGCCGAAAGCGGCGACGCCGATCGCACCGAGCAGGAAGGCGGCGGCAAGGACGCGCTCGCCATGGCGCGCGACGAAATAGCCGATCAGCAGCCCGCCCGCTGCGCCGCCGAGATTGCAGATGCCCGCGGCGATCGCGGCCTGTGCGGTGGTGAAGCCATCGCGTTCGAGCAAGGCGGGCAGCCAGCTCGCCAGCAGATAGACGTTGAGCAAAGTGGCGAAGAACAACAGCCACAGCGTGAGCGTGACCGGCGCCCGCCCGTCGCGCAGCAGCGTGTCGCCCGAAGGCAGCCGGCGGGCCGGCCGGGCGACGGGTGCGGGCGGCTGGCGATCGAGCACCGCGGCGAGCAACAGCACGATGACCAGGGCGAGCGTGCCCATGCCGATCAGCAGCGCTTCCCAGCCATGCCGGGGCAGCGACCAGGCCGCGATCATCCCGCCGAAAAATCCGCCCATCGGAAATCCGCACATCAATATGGTGACATAGAGCGTGCGCCGATGCGGCGGCGGCGCCTCATGCGCGATCGTCACCAGCCCGGGCATCATCGCGCCCAGGAAGATGCCGGTGACGAAACGCAGCACGACCAGTTCGGGGATGTTCGTCGCTGCGGCGGTGGCGATCGTCGCCACGCCGACGCCGATGCCTGACAGCAGGATCAGCCGCTTGCGTCCGATCCGGTCGCCGAGTGGTGCGAGGACGAGCCCGCCGACGATCAGTCCGAGCAGGCCGAGCGAAAACACCGCGCCAAAGGCGGGCAGGCCGATACCCCATTGGCGGGCCAGGCCGGGTGCCACGAACGCCATTGCCTGAACATCGAAACCGTCGAGCGCGGCCGCCAGCACGCTGACGGCGAGCACCAGCGCGGGGCGGGGCGCCCCTTGCCGCGCGGCACGGGGCACGCTGTCGTCCGAAACGCCCTCGATCGCCATCCCGCCTCCATCCGCTGCGCCGTCACGGTCCTTGCGACATGATCGGCGATCCCGGACCTGCTTATAGCAGCACCGCACGCCGCGCACCGTCGTCCCCGAGGACGACAGACAGGATCGCCGTGTCGAGGCTAGTTCGCAGCATGACCGAGGGGAAACATGACGGGATCGTGATCGCGGGTGGCGGGCCGGTCGGCCTTGTCGCCGCCGCCTGCCTTGCGCGGCTGGGGGTGCGTTCGACCGTGATCGAGGCGCGGACCGGACCTGGCATCGGCAGCCGCGCGGTCTGCCTGTCGCGGCGCAGTCTCGAGATCCTCGACTGGGCGGGCTGTGCGGCGCCGGTGCTCGAAAAGGGCCTGGCATGGCGCGAAGGCCGCGCCTTTCATCGCGGTGCGCTGGTCCATCATCTGCAAATGCCCGACGATGACGATCAGAAGCATCCGCCGATGATCAACCTGCAGCAATTCCATCTCGAGGCGATGCTCGAAACCCATTGCCGCGAAACCGGGCTGGTCGAACTCTGCCACGGCGAAACGATCACGGGCGTCACCCGGGGCGATGATCATGTCGGGATCGCGCTGGGCGACGCGCGGATCGCGGCGGACTGGCTGATCGCCGCCGACGGTGCGCGGTCCGCCGTGCGCAACGGCCTGGGGCTGCGGCTGGAGGGGGCGTCCTATGCCGGGCGCTATCTGATCGCCGATATCCTGCTCGACAGCGAATACCCGACCGAGCGCCGCATCTGGTTCGATCCGCCGTCCAATCCGGGATCGACGGTGATCATGCATCGCCAGCCCGACACGGTGTGGCGCATCGACTATCAATTGCTCGACGACGAAAGCGACGCCGACGAATTGCGGCCGGCGCGGATCGCGGAGCGGGTGGCGGCACATCTGGCGCATATCGGTGAGACGGGATCATGGTCGCTGATCTGGAGCTCGATCTATCGCGCGCACACGCTGGCGCTGAACCGATACCGCCATGGTCGCGTGATCTTTGCCGGCGATGCGGCGCATCTCGTGCCGATCTTCGGCGTGCGCGGGCTCAATTCGGGCATCGCCGACGCGCATAATCTCGCCTGGAAACTGGCGCGCGTCGCCGCCGGCACGTCGCGGCCCGATCTGCTCGACAGCTATGATGGAGAGCGGCGCGGAGCGACGCAGGAGATATTCCGCCAGGCGCGCAAGACCCTGCGCTTCGTCACCCCCGATACGCCCGGCGACCGGCTGACGCGTGACGCGGTGCTGGCACTGGCCGGCCGCCACGCGTTCGTCCGGCCGCTGATCGATCCGCGCCAGTCCGAACCCAATGACTATGCCGGCGACGCGCTGACCACGCCCGACCGGTCGGAGGACAGTTTCGCGACCCGGCCGATGCCGGGCGCGGTGCTGCGCAGCATGCGCGACGGCCAGGGCTGGCTGCACGACCGGCTCGACGGAGACTTCGCCTTGATCACCGCGTCCGATGCCGTCGCCGCGGCCGCGCGGCTGGCCGGGGTACGGCCGATGGTCGTCCGGACCGAAGCCCTGCCGCTGCTCGATCTCGCCGGCGACACCGCCTATCTGCTGCGCCCGGACGGCCATCTCGCCGCCCGCTGGAAAACACCCGATACCGACGCGATCCGTGAAGCGCGCGATCGCGCCGCGTGCCCGGCATGAGCGGGATCCCCCAGGAACGGCTGGAACGGGCCTGTTACGCGCTGGCGGCAGCGATCGATGCCGAGGCCGATCCGGCCGCCTATCTCACGCGGCTGGCGCTGTTGCTGATGCGGCAATGCGGGTTCGATGAGGGCGCGATCGCGGCGATCGAAGAGGCGCGCGACCGGGATTGACTGATCGCGCCCGCTAGCGGGCGTTCGTGGCCCAATCACGAAACGCTTCTAGCAGGGAGCGCAAATGCAGCGGCCCACCTGCACCACGAAAGACGTTGCCTTCCGTCCAACACGTCCACCAGTCGGTTTCATGCTCGTAATTGTGAGTGATCCGGTCGAGCACACGACCGCTGCAATCGGTTCCGTCTAACGCGATTTTTATCGACCAACCCGGATTGTCGATGGTGTAGATTTTGGGACCGAAGCCATGCTCCCAATCTCCATCGCATTGGGCCTCATACCAACGTGCCAACCAATC
Organism: Sphingobium sp. FW305-3-2-15-F-TSA7; assembly: GCF_058787155.1. NCBI lineage: Bacteria > Pseudomonadati > Pseudomonadota > Alphaproteobacteria > Sphingomonadales > Sphingobiaceae > Sphingobium > Sphingobium sp. FW305-3-2-15-F-TSA7. Next base: position 171,835 of record NZ_JBYSZM010000011.1, read on the forward strand.
CAGAACATCCATCCGAAGAAACTATCGGAACGATAGCAGCATGGAAAGCGCCTGGCAGCTTTCCACCATTCGCATGCAGTTTGGGCCGAGGAGCCACCAGAAAGCCAACTTTCGCTCTCGGGCTACGTAGCGCCTCAGTTGCGGACATTCCCTACAGGCGTACCTCCTCGACCGGATCACCACGTTCGAACTCCCATATCTGCGCCATGTTCAGCACTTGGTCGAAAGGCTCGTCGGGATGGGAAGTCGTGCACAAAAAGCGACTCGAATCGCTTCCGTCACCGACGACAAGCCAATCGATTGTCTCTTCGAGTTCTTCACAGCCCGGGCCGAAGATGGCGAGCAACGATACACCGTCTGCAAGGCATTGTTCGACGAATGCGTCGAGGCAATTCTCATCTTCAACCGGGCTGTGAAGGATGATTTTCCGGGCCAACACCATGTCCCCGAGATTAGGCACCGGCTCTGACGACTGCAATCGGCCAACCGATCGGAAGCGATTCGAGCGGCGCATCATTCGGGTCGAGATGAGCGCGATCATAGGGATTTGCCCGGGCGGCTCCCATCGTGCAAAGGGCTTGTCAGGGGGGCGACGACGCAGAGGAATATTCATGTTTCGCAGCCGCTTCGCTGTACCGCTCCTGCTGGGAGCCGGTCTTGCCTCCGCCGCCTCGGCGAATCCCTATTACGACGCCGCGATCTGCAAGCCGCCCTATACGATGGACTCCGCCACGACCCTTTATGAGGCGGTGGAGAAGCTTGCCAAGCCCGACACGTCGATGCTGACGGCCTATGTCTACACGCTGCCGGAGGAGCTGGGCCAGGACGGTTTCAAGAGCCGCGAGGTCGTTTTCGCCGGCACGGCGATCGGCGTCCTGATCGAAGGGCTGCAGGCCGACGCGCTGGCCGCGCTTTATCATCTGGAACGCGAGGCTTCGAACCTGCTCGGCACGTCGACCAAGGGCTATGCGCGAGCATTGCCGCCGGAACAGCAGCCCCAGCCCGATCTGGGAACGGTGTCGATCGTCGCGCGGGAAAGTGCATCGCTGCCCGGCAAGACGCTGCTGGCTTGCGAGCTCGTCTCGACGGCGGACCAGCAGGCCCTCGACGCCCATGACGCGGCCCGCGATCACTAGAGCATCGTGCGGAAAAGTGGGAACCGGTTTTCCGCAAAAGCGATGCGATCACAACATCTGGAGCTAGCTGCGCGATTCACCTTTCGTGCAGCTTGCTCCAGCCCCTGCCGGCACAGCCTTTATCGATCGGGTCCTTCATGGTCATCTTGTCGGCGATCCTCCATTTCCTCACCCAGCACCCCTTCTGGGCCTGGCCACTGATCATTCTCGCGGGTGTGCTGCTGGCCGGTGCGCTGGCGACATGGCGGAAGAGCGGTCGCTGGTATCTGCTGATCCTGCCTTTCTTCATCTATGGCCAGATCAACATCTTCACCGCGCATATCTTCAATGCGCTGTTCCTCGAAGCGTTCGGGATCGACGGGACGGCGGTGATCACCCAGTCCGAGGAAACCAGCTCGACGCTGAACGACCAGAGCATCTGGGCCTATGATGCGGTGATGAAGACGGCGGACGGCCGCGACGTGGTGACGCAGTTCGATACCATGTCCGCCAGCATCTATCCCATAACCAACGCGATCCTCATCCCGCCCCAGGGCGAGAGGTTCGTGGTCAGATATATTCCGGGTTTCCCGCGCAACTTCGTCATCATGCGCGACCTGTCGCCCTATGGGGCAAAATACCGGATCGCCGAGGATCGCAAACCCGTCGAGAAAGCGGCTGCGCAATTCGCGGCGAGCCCGGGCAACCGTGCCTTCATCGCCGAATATCGGGAGGCGTTGAAGCGCTTCATCGCCAGCCACCGCGATGACGCCGATCCCGCGCTGATCCGAAACTATCAGGCGCAGCGCGATGCGCTGCCGCATGTGGAGTGAGGAGCTGTCGCGGCGATAGCCGTCTTTGGACGATCGGGCCCTGATGCAGGATCGGGCCGATCCGATGGAGGGGCGGGAGAATCGCGCCGTCCCGGCTATAGCCGGGGTTATGATGGTCCGATCGGGGGTGCCGGCGCTGTTTCCACGCCCGGAAATCCGCCGAAATCGGGCAATCCGCAAAAATGACGATCTTGTGAAAAAGGCGGTTGACGCGAATCGGAGCCGTCCATATATGCCCTCTCACCGCAGCGGTGGACCACATCGGTTCCCGCAGTGGTCGCAAAAAACCAGGATGCCCGGCCCGCCCCGGTAAAAGGGGAGAGGTCAGGCGTCCGCGTTTTTTTGGCTCTTTGACATTGTCGGTTTAGATGAAGGGACAT